>NZ_KQ971083.1:658-35347 GCF_001580195.1 Akkermansia sp. KLE1798 | reverse complement strand
AAGTCCATGAAAGAATTGTAACGAACACTTGAAAGTTAAAGCAGGAAGAATAGTTTAAAAGACCGGAAAAAAGATAAAGTAAAAGATGTCGGGATTTTTCTCATGGCGGGGATCGTTTTTGAAAGACGGGGCAGGGTACTGAATGTATAGTCATTGCCATGATTTCACGCTATGCTTCCGTTTGTTCCGTTTTGGGATTGGCTGCCGCTCCTGTAGTTTTGGCGGCTCCGGCGGATGTTTCTCCGGTAGCGGCGGTGGAAGGGGTGGTGGAGCGTGTGACTCCCTCTGCCAAAGGTGCTGTGTCATTCAAACTCAATCCCGCCTTGCAAAACAGGATTACGATTTCCGGGGCCCCAGGCTCCATTCGGGTGGAGGCTTCCGACGTGCGGCGCCTGATAGCCGGCTATGGCTGGTATTTGAAAAATATTGCCAAGGTTCATTTGTCGTGGAACGGCAACCGGCTTGCGCCGCCTTCCCCATTGCCGGCTCCTGCAAGTCCTGTTACGATTGAGTCTCCCTGGAAAACTGTTTTTGCCTACAATTATTGCACCTTGTCTTACACGGCGGCTTTCTGGGACTGGAAGAGGTGGCAGCAGGAAATTGATTTTCTGGCTTTGAACGGTTTCACCCATGCCCTGGTGACGGCCGGCCTGGAGAAGACCTGGGAAGATTTTTTGATCGGCCTGGGATATCCCAGAGACAAGGCCATCCGCTTTATTCCCAATCCGGCGTTTGCCGCCTGGTGGAACATGGGTAATCTGGAGGGGCACGGCGGTCCGCTTACCCAGAGGCAGATCGATGAGATGGCGCAGTTGGGGAAACGGATCGTGTCCCGCATGGAGCAACTGGGCATGACTCCCGTCCTCCAGGGGTATGTGGGATTTGTTCCCGCGGATTTTTCGGAGAATGTTCGGATGAAAGGATTGAAGTTAATTCCGCAGGGGGAATGGGTCAATTTCAAGCGTCCCTGGATGGTCGATCCCACGTGCGAGGCATTTCCCAAGCTGGCGGCGGACTGGTATCGTTCCCTTCGCAAGGTGTACGGTATTTCCGGAAAAATGTTCGGCGGCGATCTGTTTCACGAAGGGGGGAGCAAGGGGAATATCAATGTGACACAGGCGGCGGAGGCCGTCCAGAAGGCCATGCAGAAGGCTTCTCCCGGTTCTACGTGGGTGATTCAGGCATGGGGAGGCAATCCTTCCCGCGAATTGTTGAATGGCATGGATCCGAAGCATGCGCTGGTTTTGCAGTTGACCAAGGATATGGCCGACGGAGGAAAGAATTTAAGGACCTTTGACGGCATTCCCTGGGTCTGGTGCGAGTTGTCCAATTTCGGCGGCAATACGGGAATGTACGGAGGCATTCCCCTGTTGTCGCGGTTGGGAAGCGATTTATCCGCATACATGGACAAGGGATTGACGGGCATGGGAGTTTTGTCCGAAGGTCTTGAAACAAATCCTCTTCATTATGCCCTGTTTTGCGACCGCCTGTGGACCCTGGAAGACATCCCCGTCAAGGAATGGCTCCGGCAATATGCTCTTCAGCGCTACGGCAAGGCTCCGGAATCGGTTGTCCATGCCTTGGGAGTACTCTCTTCCTCCATTTACAGTCCCGTCCGTTCCCAGGAGGGATGCACGGAGTCCATTGTCTGCGCCCGTCCGGCCTGGAATGTCCGCAAGGCTTCCACCTGGTCCAGCGGAGAAAGATATTATCGTCTGGGGGATATCGTCAGCGCGGCGCGCGATTATTTGAAGGCGGCCAATGAACAGCCGTCGCTGATGAAGGAAGAGACGTTCCGCTATGATCTGGTGGACTTGGTCCGCCAAGTGCTTGCCGATGCCGCCTTTTACCAGCTTCAGCGGGTCCGGGCCGCTTTTGATGCGAGGGATGTTTCCGGCTACAAAAAACAGGTGCAGGTTTTCCTGTCCCTGATCACGGATATGGATGCGGTTCTGGCGACGGACAGGCAGTTTCTGCTGGGGACTTGGCAGGAAAAGGCGCTGAATTGGGGGAAAACCAGCCAGGAAAAAGCCCTGATGGATCGTTCCGCCAAGATGCTGCTGACAACGTGGATCGACCAGGCGCCCAGGGCACTGAACGATTACTCGAACCGGCAGTGGGCCGGATTGGTAGCCGATTTTTATCTGCCCCGGTGGAAGAATTTTTTTGAGTCCCAGTTGGAAGTGCTGACCGGGAAGAAGGACCGTGCTGCCGCGGATGCCTCTTTCTTGGATAAAACAGTTCGGGAGGAATTGTCATTCGCCGGCAATGGCAAGGTGTATCCGGTTGTTCCGTCCGGAGATGTTCTGGCGGTAGCCAACCGGGTGATGAAAGCCCGGCGGAAAGTGCTCGACTCGCTGTGTCGGGACGAGAAGCATTCATCGGGACTCGCCTGGGATTTGAAACAGGGTTCCCCGTTGCGGTTCGATGTAACGGACCGGGTGGATGCTCCGGGCACTTACACAGCCACGTTCCAGTGGAAGGGAGGCTCCAGTGCCTTGAAGATTCATTCCGTCAAATTGTACGAAGGCGACCGGGAAGTGGCTGCGGATGTTCACGAAGGGTGGACCGGCGTGGAGAATAACGGGAATTCCTATACGCTTGTTTTGAAGAAGTACCGCACCAATCTGGATTCCTATACGCTGAAAGCGGAGGTGAGCGGCGCGTCCGGAGCGGATTCCCAGGGAGAAATGATTCTGAAGAAGAACGGGAATTGAATGCCGTCCAAGGTTTGTTTGATTCAGGCTCCGGGAAATGTTTTTCCCAGAATTCGATGCATGGGGCTGGAAGGATGTATCAGCGGGCGGACTGGTAGATGCTGAACATCAGGATGGCCATGCCTGTCAGGGCCGCCCCGGCAATGATGCCGGAGGCGGTGGGGATTTTATATTCCCTGGATTTGGACCGGAAGAGATGGTCTGCCGCCCAGCCGAGGACGGCCCCGGCGAAGAAGAGGAACGAGTCATTCCATTGAATGGCCCACGCAAGGCCGAAGCCGATGGGGGTAGGCAACCATTTCCCCACAGCGGGAAAGTAGCGTGGAACAAGCACAAGAACCAGACCGAGAATGCCGCCTGCAATGATGGAGAGAACCTTGATGCTGTGCAGATGGCTGAATCCCATGCCGAGGGCTTCCGCCGTTGCCGCCCATGTCCTGGCCCCCGGTGCATTGAAAGCCTGGAGGGCATCTACGTCCGGCACCAGGGAGCGGAACGCCAGCACGGAGACGAGCGTTCCCAGAAAGATGCCGGAGAATTGAGCAATGAATTGCTTGCGGGGGTTGGCTCCCAGCAGATACCCTACCTTGAGGTCCACGAGCAGGTCGGCCGAAGAGCTGGAGGCTCCGGAAGTAATATTGGCCGCCATAAGGTTGGCCGTAACGTGGCCGGGCGCAATTCCTCCGAAGATCAACTGAGTGACTTTTCCCATGGCTCCGGTGGGTGTGATGTTGGCTTCCCCTGTAATCCGGCATACGACAAGCGCCAGAAAGAAGGAGATGAAAACGGCGAGACAGCTCATCCAGTAGGGAACGTCAAAGGTAGTGTAGGCCAGGTAGCTGAGCGCGATGAGGGAGATGATTTGCCCGGCCAGGAACCAGCTCATGGGCGTTTCTATTTTTTCCACATCCGTCAGATGGCGCTTTTTGTTCATGGAGAACATGGCTCCCAGGGAAGAGAAGGAGCGTGCAATGCTTTTCCATTGGAAGAGGAAGGCCACGATGCTGGCTACGACCATGCATGCGGTGCCTCCCCACAGCGTCCATCCAACGCTGTCGCGGTAGCCGGCTCCAGCGGCAAGCAGGCCCTGGCTTTCCAGCCAGGGAACGTACAGAGCCCAGCAGACGGTGCCCCCGATGAAAAGGCTGAGGGAGGTTTTCATACCCACCAGTGCGCCTGCACCCACAAACATGAGGTCCCATTTGAAGAAAATGGTTCTCTGGTACCAGTTTCCCAGGATATGCTGTTGGACGGTTCCCAGCCATTTTTCCCCGCCCAGGGCCATGGCGATGGCATTGGCGGAGGCAAACAGTGCGGAGTAAAGCAGGGCCTTGGCCTGTCCGGCCGCCTTTTTCCCTTCCGAATAGAGGACTTTGAGCGTTTCCGCCGTGGCGATGCTGTCCGGGAATTTGATTTGCTCGATGTTGATCATCTGGCGTTTCATCGGAATGGCCATCGTGACGCCCAATACGGCGATAAAGAATATCCAGGCAAAAGTGACTCCCAGGGGCATGTGCTGTCCGGTGAGCAGGAGAAGGGCGGCTACGGCCGATGTAAGCGTGCCGCCCGTGGAGTAGCCTGCGGAGCTGGCGGCGGACTGCATGCAGGTGTTTTCCAGAATGGTCATGGGAGATTTGGAAATTCCCAGGCGGACAAAGGCGTTCCAGAGAGCAAATGAAATGATGCCCGCCGTCAGTGCTACGCCGAAGGACCAGCCCATCTTGAGGTTGGCGTACAGATTGGTGAGGGAGAGGATGGAGCCCAGAAGCATTCCGACGATGACGGCTCTCCAGGTAAGCTGCTTGATTCTGTCTCCGGAACCCAGATAGACCTGGTCGTACCATTGTTGTTCTATTTCTTCCGGGGTTCCCCGGAATCCGTCTAGAGGCAGAGGCTTTTCCAGGCAGGAGAGGGTTGGCTGTCCGGCGGGAACGTCAGTGTGCGGCATATGGCCGGAACATAGCATGGGAGAACGGCCTGGAAAAGCCGTATCTGCCGTTCTTCTGCGTTTGGCAGGAGTTCCGTTGGGGCTTGCCTGCCTGTGGTTGCCGTGATTTAATTCGCCCATGAGCATTTCTTTTACGGATAAACTCGCCGCCCGCATTGAAAAGACCGGTTCCGCGTTGTGCGTGGGTCTGGATCCACGCCCTGTCATGGATGATTTGCAGGCCGTTCCGGCCCTGCTGCGAAAGGTAGTGGAGGAAACCGCTCCTTATGCGGCCGCGTTCAAGCCGAATATCGCCTATTTCGAGGCCATGGGACTGCGCGGTCTGGAAATGCTGGAAGAATTGCTGCCTGATATGCCGGATGACGTTCCCGTGGTGCTGGACGTCAAGCGCGGCGACATCGGAGAGACCCAGAAGTATTATGCACAAGCCTATTTTGAACGCTTGGGTGTGGATGCCGTTACGTTGAACCCCTTCATGGGATATGATACTTTGGAACCTTTTCTGGACTATGAAGGCAAGGGCGTTTATTTGCTGACGGTTACGTCCAATCCCGGTTCTTCCGACATCGAACGCCGGGAGCTGTCGGACGGTCGCAAGGTGTATGAGCTGGTAGGAGACATGGTGCGGCGGTCCATGCAGGAACACCGCAAAACGTCCGTAGGCATGGTGGTGGGGCTGACCAATGCCGATTCCGACATTTTGGCGCGCATCCCGGACGCTCCTCTGTTGATTCCCGGACTGGGCGCCCAGGGAGGCGATCTTTCCAGCCTGAGCGGTTCCGGCCATGCGGCGCCTCCCCTGATCAACGTGTCCCGCGGTATCATGTACCAGAATCCGGAACTGGGCTTTGCGGAAAAGGCGCGGACGTTTGCCGCCCGTATCCATGAGGCTTTGGGCTATTGATTCCCGTGTGTATGTTCATTTTTCACGGAGATAACAAAATGGTAACGTCCTGCGTATGGCTGGGCTGCTGCTTGTCAAAGGGGCTGTGTCTGTTATATTGAAAAGGCACTTGCCCTTTGCCCACTGCTTATGGATGAAAAGCCCCGGATTGTGAGGCTCAAGCCTCGTTCCTCCTCCAAATCTGCAATATTGATTGCTCTGGGGGTGGCTGTGGGCGTTCAGGTAGCCTTGTGCGCCGTGCTGGTGGCCATCCATTATCAGGAATGGTGGCTTCCTTCCATCCAGAAGGGAGAGATTGTCATGGAGTTCGTAGCTCCATCCGATGAGGTGCTTGAAGAAGTGAATGAGGTGAGCCCCGTTCCCGTGGACCCTGCGGTTGCTCCGCCAACCGTCAGTTCCGTTCCGGCCATCGCCACGGATGAAGACCTTCTGGCCGTGGAACTGCCGGACCATGAACATTCGCCGGATGTGGAGGATATCCGTCCCGATGTCCCGGAAAGCGAACTTCTGCCGGAGGAACTGGTCGCCATGCAGATCAACATGAGGGAGGTAAAACCCCGGCCTGCCGTGAAAAAACCGGTGGTTCCCGTTGCCGGACACGCCGTGCCGGATGAGAATGTCACTCCGGACAAAAAGGTGCGTTATAAACATGCTCCGTCCTTGCCCGGTTCCGTAAATTCCTCTAGGGTGGGCAAGGTGAATGCCGTGGTGAAAGTCGTGGTGGGGGTAAATGCCCGTGGCGAACCTACATCCGTCAATCTCCTCCAGTCTACCGGAAAGGCGGAATTGGACCGTCTTTTCATGCGCTGGGTGAAGGAGAATTGGACTTTTTATCCGGCAGAAAAGGATGGTGTGCCCATAGCTTCCAAGGTGGTGGTGCCCGTCCGGCTGAACATCGATTAACCTGCAAGAAGGAAACGAAAAATGATTCCGGAGCAAACAGAGAGAAGGCCCATTTACGTGATCGGGCATCAGAATCCGGATACGGACGCCATCTGCTCCGCCATAGGCAATGCGGAGTTTTTGAGAACTCACGGAGAACCTGATGCCATAGCCGCCCGGTGCGGAGAGATGACGCTGAGGACTTCATGGGTGTTGGAGAAGGCCGGAGTGCCGGAACCTGTGTTGATTCACGACGTGACGCCCACTGCCGGGACGATTTGCCGACGGGATGTGATCAGCGTGAGCCCGGATGATACGTTTTTGACGGCATACCGCAGAATGACGGAGAATTCCCTCCAGACCATTCCGGTGATTGATGCGGACCGCAATCTGCATGGCCTGCTGCGTTATTTTGACTTGTTGAGTCTCCTGATGCCGCTGAACATGACGGAGATGAATGTGCGGTCCGTCTTTTCCAGCCTGAGCAACATTGCCGGAACCATTGACGGCAAGTGCCTGACCGGAGAAATGCTGAGCGAGGAAGAGACCCAGAATATCCTGCTGGTGGGCGCTTCCAGCGAACCGAGCGTGCGGACGAGGCTGGCCAATTACAAGCGGAAGGGAATCGTGCAGGACCTGGTGGTGATTTGTGGAGACCGTCCGAATGTGCAGTTGTACGCGGTGGAACACGGAGTGCGCGCCCTGGTGACGACGGCGGGTTCCTCTCCCTCCCTGGATATTATTGAAACCGCCCAGGCCACGGGGACCTGCATTCTGAGCACGCCCTGGGATACGGCCAGTGTGGGCCAGTTGATCCGCTGTTCCCGGAAGGTGAGGGAGCAGGTTCACACGGATTATGCGGTGTTTCCCGAGAATATGCCTCTCCCGGAACTGCGGCAGGCCGCCGTCAAGCGCAAGCAGGCCCTGTTCCCGGTGATGAGCGTGAAGACGAACAAGATGATAGGCGTCCTAAGCAAGACGGATCTTGTCGATCCGCCTCGTACGCAGGTGGCCCTGGTGGACCATAACGAGTTTTCCCAGGCCGTCAAGGGCGTGGAAGAGGCTGAAATCGTGGAGGTGATGGACCATCACCGCCTGGGGACCCAGCTTTCCACACGTGATCCTATCCGTTTTCTGAATGAACCGGTGGGTTCTACCTCCACCCTGGTGGCGCGAAGGTTCTATCATCGTGATGTGGAGCCTTCCCGGTCCACGGCCA
Source organism: Akkermansia sp. KLE1798 (assembly GCF_001580195.1). Taxonomy (NCBI): domain Bacteria; kingdom Pseudomonadati; phylum Verrucomicrobiota; class Verrucomicrobiia; order Verrucomicrobiales; family Akkermansiaceae; genus Akkermansia; species Akkermansia sp. KLE1798. Next base: position 27,677 of record NZ_KQ971083.1, on the reverse strand, counting down.
TCTGTTTGTGCGCCGGCATTCTATCGGATACGCTCAACCTGACTTCTCCCACTACCGCGCGGGCAGACCGGGAGATGCTGGAGTGGCTCACCGGGATTGCCAAGATAGACGCCAAGAAGTTTACGGAAGAGTTTTTTGCCACCGGTTCCCTGCTGCGTTCCAAAACGGCTCCCTCCGCCATTGTGCAGGCGGACCGCAAGACATTTACCGAGTATGGCCATAAGATCAGCATTTCCCAGATTGAGGAAATTGGCATGTACGGCCTGAAGGAGGTTCAGGAGGGTTTGCTGGAGGAACTCCGGAAGCTGGAGAAGGAAGAGGATTTGAAGCTGGCCTGCCTGTTGGTGACGGACATCGTCACGCATGATTCCATGCTGCTGGCCGTAGGGGATGAGGAAGTGCTGGAGCACATAGAGTACGAGCGCCTGGGCCCCAACCTGTTTGCCGCCAAGGACGTAGTCAGCCGCAAGAAGCAGTTGTTCCCGGCCATTTCCCGCGCCTTGAAAGTATTATAGGGATTTTCTCTCCTTTTCCGGAGCATGGAGCGGGGATCAAGGCATGGATATATCCGCCAGAATGGAACGCCTGAGCGTGTCTGGAACAAGGACGGTGCAGGCCCGTTCCGGACGGAGGGGATGCGTACAGAAGACGCGGTCCAGCCGGAGCAGGGGAAAATCCACGGGCTGTGTGGCGCCGTATCCGGCCCCTTTGAGTTTGAAACAATCCTGAAAGTCCTTGTTGAATTTTACAAAGATGGGGGATTGAGGCGCCGCATTAAAGTTCCCCGCCAGAATGATGGGCAGTTCCCCTCCCTGGACTCCCACTTCCCGGAGAGTGTCGAACAAGTACTGGATTTGTTTGCGGTGGACAAACCGGAGGGTATGGAAGTATTTCCAACAGGCGGGGGAGTACAGGTCAAAACGGTGTTCAAAGGGATCCAGGCTGAGATTAATCAGCCGTATCGCCAGGGATGAGCTTTCCGGAATCCAGTCCACGATGAGCCCAGCCGTGTCCGTGATGCTGTGTACCGGCCCCATTTGCCCGTGGCGGACGATGATGGCGCAACTCCCTATCTGCTTGATATGGGCGGTGCGTCCGAAGATGCTGTAGGCGAATTTGAGCGTGCGGTTGTGGTTGCTGCAGCCCTGGAGAAAGATGACATCCGCCCGGAGCTTGGATATCTGTTCAATGGGCGGGTTTTCTCCGCATGCGCCATACAGGGTGAGAATTCTTATATGGCGGTTGTCTGGGGATGGGGGCATTTTGTAATACTCCATGCCGGTTCTGGAGATCGGCTGGAGAAAATCCGTGGTCATGATGCCGTAGGCAACCCACACAATAACGCCCAGAAGGCCGATGCGCGAGCCGAAGACCAGCCACGCAATAAGCGCCGGGAAGGCGAACATGAGGCAGCATGCCCAAAGGGGCAGGGAAGTCATGAACGCCATTGTGTCCGATCCGGACCAGAAGATGGTAGCGATGATGACCCACAGGCACAGGGAGACGCAACCCAAAGCTTTCCCGAGCTGGTTGACTCCGGATAGAGCGGGCTGTTCCGCCAAGTGTTTGCGTCTTCTGAGCCGGTGCACCTTGATGATGGGTTAAAAGCCCATGCCGGGAGGCAGGTCCAGCCCTCCGGTCAGTTTCTTCATTTCCGTAGCGGCAGTTTCCTTGCCTTTGACAATGGCGTCATTAATGGTTTTCAACACAAGCTCCTGAAGGAATTCCGCGTCTGAGGGATCAATGATGGAGGGATCAATGAACAGCTCCGTAATGTTGCCGTCACAGGTGGCGGTGACTTTGACCTTGCCGCCCGCACCTTCTGCGGTGACCGTCTGGGAGGCCAGTTTTTCCTGAGCGGCGGCAAGTCCGGACTGCATTTGCTGGACCTGCTTCATCATCTTCATAATATTCATGGCTGTATAATATGGATATAGGTGTTCTTGTTTATTGGGAAATGATGCGGGCACGGAATATTTCCATGGCGGCGTCAATCAGGGGGTCCGTATAATAGGAGTCTTCTGCGTCGCTCTCCTGAGAGGAGGCCTCCTGAACGGGAGCAGCGGATTTTCTTTGCGGTTCCTGGGATTTGGGCGCGGGCGCCGGGTTTGACGGCGGAGGAGGAGCAGGCAGCGGTTCCAGTTGTTCCTGAACGGGTTCGGGAACGGAAGCGTCTGCACGGACGGAGAGGGCCACTGGAGCACCTGAACGGCGGGACAGATCCGCTTCCAGCGCGGCCCGGAGAGGTCCGGATGCCAGGCTGTCCATGCCCTGGCGGTCAGAGGGATGGAAGGCCACCGTGACGAATGCTCCGTCATGGCCGGAGAAGACGCTTCCGGCCAGGAAATCCGCCTGGAGGGGGAAATTGACGGCCGCTTGTTCCAGCGCGGCTTTCCAGTCCGCTTCCGTAATGGTTTTGACAGCGGGGCGCGGCTGTTCTTCCCGTTTTTCTTCTTGGTTTGTGGAAACAGGACGGGCAGGAGCGCTTTCCATGCCGAAGAGGTTATCGAAGAAACTGCTGGTGCGCTTTTCCGGCGGGAGTCCTTCTTCCGGGTCCATGAAGGTCGGCTCCGTGGTGTCCGGGGGGGCTACGGGAGCGTCTGAAAGAGCGGACGTAATCCGCGGCATTTCTTCTGGTTGTATTTGCTCTGGCTGAGGTGCGGGGGCGGGAGGCGTTTCCGGTTTCAGGAATGGCGGCTCTTCATCTGGGATGGAGGGAAGGGGCTCTTCCTCTGCCGCAGTTGCGGAAACTTCCGGTTCTGGTTCCGGAGAGGGCAATACGGGGGAGGCGGAAGGTTTTTCTTCCGCGGGAGCCGGCGTTCCGTATTCCGCTTCACGTTCCTGGACGATGGCTGTTGTGTCCTTGCTGGATGCGGAGAATTGAGGAACCGGGTCCATAAGGTCCTTGCTCTCATTGATATCGGGCACCGTGGGTGCGGGAGACGGAGTATCGGCAGGGGGCTCCGGAGTAGGAGCGGGGGCAGGGGCCGGCTGAATGGGCTGGCTGCCGGATACCTGCGAAACGGAAGATACGGATGCTGGAGCAACCGGATTTGTGGAGGCGGGAGCGGCCTGCGGCATGGAGGCTGGCAGCGGAGCACCTTCCAGCGCCATGATAATATCGCTGATGCTTGCTTCCGCCAGGGCGTGAACGGCTTTGATCAGGCCCATTTCCAGATGCAGTCTTTTATTGGTGGACCAGCGCATTTTGTCTTCCGTCTCCGCCAGAACTTCCACCAGACGCAGTATCTTGTCCGTCTGGGTACGCTTGACGAGTTCGGTAAGTTCCTCCTTGGACGCCTCCGGCAGGGAATCGAAATTTGCTTCCGGGTCCACCTTGGCGACGAGAATTTCCCGAACGGCGGAAATAATTTCGGAAAGGAATTGTCCCATGTCCCTTCCCGCTTCCGCCTGTTCATGGAGAAGGTGGAGAAGGCTGGGCAGTTCCTTCTTGAGAATCAGCGCCAGCGCCTGGGCTACCGTTTCCCGTGAGGTGATGCCGAAAATGTGGAGGACCTGTTGTTCTTCAATATGGTCGCCGCAGAAGGAAACCAGCTGATCCAGCATGGACTGGGCATCCCGCATCCCGCCGTCCGCCACTTTCGCCACGGCGAACGCCGCCTCCCTGCTCAGGGAGACTCCCTCGGCGGAGGCGATGTGCAGCAGATGGTTGGCAATGATTTCAGAAGGGATGGGACGCAGGTCGAAACGCTGGCAGCGGGAAAGAATGGTCGGCAGGATTTTGTGCGGTTCCGTGGTCGCGAAGATGAATTTGACGTGCTGGGGCGGCTCTTCCAGCGTTTTCAGAAGTGCGTTGAAGGATTCCTTCGTAAGCATGTGCACCTCGTCTATATAAACAATGCGGAAGTTGCCTCTGCTGGGTGCAAAGCGCACATTGTCCCTCAAATCCCGGATGTGGTCGATGCCTCGGTTGGAAGCGCCGTCGATTTCCAAAACATCCAGGCTGCGGCCTTCCGCAATCTCCTCGCAAATATCTTCGTGCGGGTCGAAGTCCACCTTTGGGCCGCCGGTACAATTCAGGGCTTTTGCGAAAATTCTGGCAGTGGATGTTTTTCCTGTGCCGCGGGGACCTACGAAAAGATACGCATGTGCGAGGCGATTGTGTTCAATGGCATTTTTCAGCGTCTGGACGACGTGATCCTGTCCAAGGACGTCATTGAATGTCAGAGGACGATATTTTCTGGCAAAGACCTGGTAACTCACGGTTCAGGAAGACTAAAAGATGCGGCTCTATTTGAAAAGAAAATAGAGTGTAATTGTTTTAAGGCGCTGACAGGATTACGCTTTCGACCTCTTCTTACGTAAGCGCCCTGAAAAAAATATCAAGAAAACGATGAGGATGTCATTTTGATGTTGAAATCTGAAAATGTTCGTGCCAATCTCACAAAAGTAACAGGAACCTTCTCATCTCTATTATTTCCTATGTGGGTTAAAATATCAATCGCAGCCTTGGTCATCGCTCTTCTCGGTGGAGCCATGTATTATCTTGATAACGAGGAAGCTCTCACCAAGGAGCGCAAGGAATGCGGCTCTCGTTATAAAAATTTGAACGCTCTCCGGGAGGAATTTACGAGTGAAAAGACCAAATACGTGGAGTTCCTCGTCAAAAATGAAGGCCTTACGGCCGACATCAATGCCCTGACCAAGCAGAAGGATGAACTGGAAGCCGCGAACCAGGAACTGGCCTCCGCCAATGAAGCCAAGAAATCCGAGTTGCAAACCCAGCAGACCGCTCTGGCAGAACTCCAGTCCAAGAGCAAGGATATGGAAAGCATCCAGGCTATTGCCGACAGGATCAAAGGTCTTGAAGAAGAATCCAAGCAGCTGCAGGTTGTCAAGCAGGGTGAGCAATCCAAGCATGATGCCATTGTTGCGGAAACGGAACAGCTTGTTGTCAACAACAATGCGCTGCGCCAGCTCAAGGCCGACCAGGACGCCCACCTTTCCCCGCCCAACTTGAAGACCAGGGTTTCCCAGGTGATTGATGATTTCAATGTAGTCGTGATTGAAGGCGGCGCTTCCGACCTGGGCGTGGTGCCCGGTTCCAAGCTGGCCGTGATGAGAGACGGCAACAAGATTGCCGAACTTGACGTGAATGCCGTTGAATCCCGTGTTTCCACAGCAACCGTTCTTCCCAGCACCGTTGCCGCTGGTGAACGTGTTGAGGCCGGAGACGTCGTCGTATCCGTCCGTCCGTAATTTTCCCGGTTCAAAACTCATCATACACTCTCATCTATATACACAATGAAAACTGTCTTAGTAGTTTTATTGATTCTTGCCGCAGGAGCAGGCGCCTGGTTCTCCGGTCTCAGCGGTGTTTTCGGCATCAATGGCCAGTATCAGGACTTCAAGGAAATGATTGCCTACCGCAAGGTCCTGGACAAGGAAATCCGGGATTGGACGGGATTGCGCAATGACATGATCAAGAACCGCGGCCGTGCTGCGGAAGAAAACCTGAGCCTGATTTCCACCAAGGCTTCCGTGACCCAGCAGCGCGATGAACAGCTTTCCAAGTCCTCGGAATTGAAAGAGGAGGAAGTCAAGCTGAATGCCGATCTGTCCAAGATCAACCAGCAGGTACAGGAACTCAAGGCTCAGTTGAGTGAATTCGGCGTTTCCAGCGTTGAAGAAATCCAGGCCAGGATGGAAGCCACGGAAAACGCCAACAAGAAGCTTCAGGAAGAAATCGACCAAATCAAGGGAGCGACGGAAGTTGCCGCCAAAAAGCGCACGGAGCAGGCTACCGAACTGGCCAATCGCCAGAAGGAACAGGCCGAATACCGCGCCGCGCTTGCCAAGAACAGCGGGGAATACCCTGTGCTGTCCGTGGATCCCCAGTGGGGCTTTGTGGTCATTGGCGCCGGGCAGGGCAGCAACATTGATCAGAATACAGTTCTGCTTGTCACCCGTGACGGCCGCAGCATCGGCAAGCTGAAAGTGACCTCCCTGGAAAAGAATCAGACAGTGGCCGACATCGTCAAGGACAGCGTTCCTGCCGGCATGAGCATCCAGCCCGGCGACATGGTACAGCTTCTGCGTCCGGTCCAATCCGCCAGATAAGGTTCTGTCACGCATTTTTCTTGAACCCCTCTGTGCTTCCGGCATAGTGGGGTTCAACTTTTACACGGAATGATGAAACAATTCACAGGAAACCTACTGCTTGCGTCTTTTTCCCTTTTGCTTGTCTCTTCCTGTTCCTGGCTGATGGAGCCCAAGGAACATGAGCGCGTTCCCCAGCCGCCGCCCGGTCCTGAAAAGAGCGCTCTTCCTCATAACAAATCCCAGAGGTTTGAGGCGGAAGCTACGCTTGGGCCTTTGGCCACTCCCAGACGCTAAAAGCGTTTGAATTAAGGGGCGGCAGTGATTCTGTGCTTTACACCTTCCTGCAAACCCTATACAAAAAGCTTCGATTTCCAAGCGGAGAGATGGCTGAGCTGGTCTAAGGCACTCGACTCGAAATCGAACGTGGGACGCAAATCTCACCGTGGGTTCGAATCCCACTCTCTCCGCCAGTTTTCATTGATTGAGCCCGTCTTCACAGACGGGCTTTTTTCATGTTGAAAAATCCGGAGGGAAAAAGGCGTATTCGCTCAGACCGGTTTTTTCATACCGTAGCTGTTGTAGCTGTAATAATTTCTCTGTACCGCCGCCGTCGGCTTTCCGATGATGATATGGTCCAGAAAACGGACCCCCAGCAGTTTGGCGGATTCCCGGATGCGTCCGGTCAGGGTATCGTCCGCCTGGCTGGGGGCCGGGTTGCCGCTGGGATGGTTGTGCGCCAGAATAAATCCGTAGGCATTATGAATGATGGCCGGGCGCAGGATGTCGCGCGGGTGGGCGATGGATTCATTCAGGGTCCCCGTGGAAATCTCCACGGGCTTGATGAGGCGGCACTGGGCGTCCAGAAGAAGGACGAGCACCGTCTCCTTGTCTTTCCAGCGCATGGCCGTGGTCAGGTAGTCGTAAATGTCCTCCGGCGTGTTGAGGGGACGTCTTGCCAGAGTCTCTCGCAGGGCTCTGGCCCCCAGTTCAAAGGCGGCGCACAGGGTGGAAGCTTTCGCCATTCCTATTCCCTTGCAGATTTCCGTTATTTCCGTGGCTTCCATATGGGCCAGGGCATCCAGGGAGCCTGCCGCCTGGATCAGGTCGGAAGACATGTCCAGCACATTTTTTCCCTTGATGCCCATCCTGAGGAAGATGGCAAGAAGTTCCGCGTTGCTGAGGCTGTGCCTGCCCTGGCGGATGAGTTTTTCACGGGGCAGGGATTGTGAGGGAAGATCCTGAAGTTTGCGGGAGATCATTAGTAGCAGAGGCGTGCGGTGGAAAGAAGCGCAGCGGGCAGATGGCGGAGGGTGTCTCCGGCGGTCAGGCTTTGCTGGGTGGCCGCTCCGCTGGAGATGGCCAGTTCCGAAGCCCTGCCGCACAGATAGGTTCCCAGCACGGCGGACACCAGGAGGGATTCTCCCTGCGCGATGAATCCTCCGCAGACTCCGGCGAGTACGTCGCCCTGTCCCGCCGTCGCCATGGCCGGGCCTCCCGTGATATTGTAGAATAAGGGCTTGCCCCTTTGCGTGACAATGCTGCGGGCTCCCTTGTAGATGAGAACCGCCTCATGCTTCGCGAGGAAGCAGTCCGCAATATCCGCCCGGATGGCGCAATCGTCCGCTTCCGGCAGCAGGCGGCGGATTTCTCCGTGATGGGGAGTCGCCAGAATGTGTTTTCCCAGTTTCCACTGCATGGCGGCGGCCAGATTGAGGCCGTCGGCATCCAGCAGGGCCGGAGTGCCGGTTTCCAGAATGATGCGTATGGCCTCAGCGTCTTCTTCCGATACGGAGCCTATTCCCGGGCCCAGGAGAAAGGCGCTGAAGGGGCGGATGGAAATGTCCGCATAACTGTCCACGGGTTTGACCATGATTTCCGGAGGCATGCACGCCGCCGCCACGGGATAGGCAGTACGGTGGACATGCAGCGTGACCAGGCCCGCTCCGGCCCGCAGGGCGGCTTCACAGCAGAGCCGGGCGGCTCCCAGCATGCCTTCCGACCCGGCAATGACACCCAGGTGGCCGCGCTTGTTCTTGTAGTCCGTATAAGGCCGTGCGGAGAGAAATTTGGTGAGCCGGGAAGAGGTGATAATTTCCGTGGCGGGAAGGGCCTGTACATGGAGTCCGGGGAGCTCAATGCATACCACGCGTCCCACATGCAGCGTGGCGTCGTCATCCAGAAGGCCCTGTTTAACGGCTCCTATGCACATGGTGAAGTCCGCTTCCACGGCATGTTCCTGGGGCATGCCCGTGTCCGGGTCTATCCCGGTGGGGATGTCCACCGCCACGGTGCGGACGGCTCCGCAACGGTCGCGCAGATAGTTCATTTCCGCGCAAAGGCCAGCTATTTCCTTGTTCAGCAGGCCGGAGGCTCCAATGCCCAGCAGGCCGTCCAGAAGGACCATCGGCTTTCCCGTAACGGGAAGGGGCGCTTCCTGGTATTCCAACAGGGGGGGCGATATTTCCGCAAACTGTCTGAGGGGGAGTTCCCCCCATTCGGAACACGGATAGGCGGCGCGGAATCCCGTATCCCATCCATGCCGCTGGAGAATGTTGAGGACGGTGATGGCGTCCCCCGCATTATTGCCCTTGCCCAGATAGGCCACGCAGAGGCCGGGAACGGGAAAGAACTGCATGATGGCTTCCGCGATGCCGGCGGATGCCTGCTGCATGAGGGTTCTGGCCGGCGTTCCGCTGACGATGAGTTCTCGTTCCGCGATTCTCATGTTTTCCGTGGAGCAAATTTTCATGGCGCGTTAATGGAATCAGCCTGCACTATACGCAAAAAAACCTTCTCCTGCAAGCCGGAGAAGGTTTTTTACGAAAGGAGTCAATCCGGAAGGAATCCGGAAAACGGCTAGCCGATGCGGAATGTGATGCGCGCCTTGGTCATGTCGTAAGGGGACATTTCCATGCGGACCTTGTCGCCAACCACGATTTTGATGAAACGCTTGCGCATCTTGCCGGAAATGTGGGCCAGAACTTCATGGCCGTTGGGCAGGCGCACCTTGAACATGGTGCCTGCAAGGACGGCGCAAATAGTGCCTTCCACTTCCACCTGGCTTTCGGAGCTTTCTTCCTTGGGAGCGGATTTGCTGAAATGCTTTCTGCCCCTGGTCTGCCTTCCTGCACCTGTGCCGCCTTGCGGGCGTGGCCGTCCGGGTCCTCCCGGACCTCCGCCCGTTCTCGGGCCTGCTGTTCCGCCGGTTTGTCCTGCCGGGCGCGGCTGGCCGGGTCTGGCAGGGCCTGCGGGTCTGCTGCCGTTGCCGGCCGGTCTTGCACTGCCTCCGCCTGCCGGGCGTGCGCCGGGGCGGGAATTCTGTCCGCCGGAGGGGCGGCTGCTGGGTCTTGGATTCGGGCTGATATGATTCTCCTTGTTAGGTTAGCAAACGCGCGGGTACGAATTTTTGCGCAGGCGCATGATAGGCGATATTTGCGTGAGAGCAAGCCCTGAGTGTGGAAACGTCACAATTAAGCAACAATTCCGCAGACAGAAGGGAAAAAAGGGGCTAAAAGCGGTGTAAAAGAGAAAAAGTATTTGACATTTACGTGAATAATCATTAGGAATGCGCCCCCGAATTGGAAGATTACGGCAGGATGCCGAAAAACGAGAACGAAGAATTGAACCATGAAGACCTTCTCAGCCAAACCGCAAGAAGTAGAGCGCAAATGGTATGTTATAGACGCTGCCGACAAGGTGCTCGGCCGTGTTGCCGTTGAAGCGGCCAACATTTTGCGTGGCAAGAACAAGACGATTTTCACCCCGCACGTTGATTGTGGCGACTTTGTCATCATCGTGAACGCGGACAAGGTGGTGCTGACCGGCAACAAGGAAAATGCCAAAATTTACACCCGTTTCTCCGGCTACGTCGGCGGCAAGCAGGTGGAAACGCCCCGGAAAATCCGCGCCCGTCGTCCCGAACTTCTTCTGGAACTGGCTGTAAAGGGCATGGTTCCCCATACCCGCCTGGGCCGTCAGCAGATGACCAAGCTGAAGGTGTACGCCGGCGCCAGCCACCCGCACGAAGCACAGCAGCCTACCGCCGTTACCCTCTAACCGATTTTCCCAGACATGAGTCAGACAACCCCATACAACGCCACCGGCCGTCGCAAGACCGCCATTGCACACGCTTGGCTTACTGAAGGTTCCGGCCGCATCACGATCAATCGCCGCGGTTTTGAAGAATACCTTCCCACCATTCAGTTGCAGAACGCCGTTCTCCAACCTTTCCAGGTCACCAACACCATGAACAAATTTGACGTGAATGTCGTCACCAAGGGCGGTGGCATTCATGGCCAGGTCGGCGCCATCCGCATGGCGATCGCCCGCGCTCTGGTGATGGTTGATGAAGCTTCCCGCGCCCAGCTGCGTGAATTCGGTCTTTTGACCCGTGATTCCCGCATGAAGGAACGCAAGAAGGCTGGTCGTCCCGGCGCCCGCAAGCGTTACCAGTTCTCCAAGCGCTAAGCCTGGGCTGGTTGCGAAGGAACTGGCATTTACCATTTCTTTCTCGGAAAAAGAGCTGTTTCACTTTTCAGTGGAACAGCTCTTTTACGTTGCCAATATCCAGTTTGCGTCCTGGCAGCCCGGCCATGGAGACACTGTTTCCGATGTATTGCGGGCTTTCAATGTACAGGAACCTGCTACTGCTTCACTGAGCCTTCTGGGCCTCACTGTGCTGTCCTTCAGGCGCCGCCGTTAAGTTTGTTTTTTCCTTTCAATTGTTCAGAATACCCGGTCGCAACTGCGCCGGGTATTTTTTTGTATGCGGCGGCATTGCCATTCCCAGTCTCTGCCGCTGGTCCGGAGAAGTTCTTCTCCATGGTGTGGAAAAGAAATCCGTTTCCGGCAAATCCTGTTCCGGAAAAGGAAAGGGCCGCAGGGGATTACCGGTGGTACGGCGTCCCTGCCAGAATGGTATGGCAGCGGTAAAGCTGTTCCAGCAGGACGACGAGCGCCAGTTCATGCTGTAAGGTGAATTTGCTCAGGGCCAGGATATGGTCGCACCGGGAGCGCAGTTCTTCCGTGTGGCCGTCCGATGCCCCGATGAGGAAAGCGATGCGGCGCACGGAGCGCATTTGCCAGTTCCGCGCCAGTGTAACCAGTTTGTCCGTGGTCCAGAGCTCACCTCTCTCGTCCATGGCGATGCGCAAACAGCCTTCGCTGGCTGTCAGCAGCCGTTCGGAAACGTCTCTGGAATTGCCGTCCTTGACGAGCTTCAGCTCCGCCTTGCCGAACGGCTTGAGACGGTTGAGATAAAGTTCCACGCCCTCCCGGGCATAGTTCAGCGCAGGCTTTCCTGCGGCCAGTATGAGGAATTGCATGGGGTCAGGATTTGGATGGAGCGTTGAGATAGTCCAGCAGGGTACGGGCCCAGGTTTCCGAAATGCCGCGAATGGCGGCGATGGAAGCCGGGTCCGCCTTCTTGATGGCGGCTACGGATTTGAATTTTTCCAGCAGCAGCCGTTTTTTCGCCGCGCTCATGCCGGGGGCGTCGTCCAGGGCGCTTTCCTTCATGCGTTTCCGGTATAACAGTTCATTGTATCCGTTGGCAAAGCGGTGGGCTTCGTCCCGTATGCGCTGCATGAGCTTGAGGGCTCCCGTGCTGTGGGGCAGGCGGAGCGGTTCCGGCTGGTGGGGGAAGAAAATTTCCTCCCTTTGTTTGGCGAGGCCCACGATGGGCATGTCTCCCAGGCCGATGGCCTCCAGGTCCGCCAGGGCGGAGGAAAGCTGCCCTTTGCCGCCGTCCACCACGACGAGGTCCGGAACCTTGATGGGGGCCTTCCCCTCCGCACTGAGTTTCTTGAGCCACTGGTACAGCGTCATGTCCGGCGGCCGGGAGGCCACGGCGTCGCTTTCCATCAGGATGCGGGAATAGCGGCGCCTGATGACTTCCGACATGGAGGCGAAGTCGTTCTGGCCGTCCACCGTGCGGATGCGGTAGCGGCGGTAGGCCTTGTTGTCCGGTTTGCCGTTGGTGAAGCGCACCATGGAGGCCACAATGTGGTTGGAAGAAACGTTGGAGATGTCAAAGCATTCCATGATAGCGGGCGGTCCGTCCAGTCCCAGCGCCTCGCCCAGTTCCTTCATGTCTTCCTCCGGGCGCACGGTGCCGGGCAGGTTGGGGGTCCCTTTCTGGAACCGGCGCGCCGGTTCCAGCGTTTTGATCAGGTTGTCCCTGATGTCCCTCAGGTATGCGGCGCGTTCAAAGTCCAGACTGTCGGCGGCCTGCATCATTTCTTCGGTCAGCGCGTCCAGCGCGTTCTTTTTCCCCACTCCTTCCAGCAAACGCACGGCCTGGTCAAAATTTTTGTTGTAGTTTTCCACGGAGATGCGGCCTACGCACGGCGCGGAACAGTTGCGGATGACGTCTGCATGGCAGTGCTTGAAGTCGTTCAGGCCGGGATTTTTCACCTTGCAGGTGCGGAGCCGGAAATGCCTGTTGAGCCATTCCTGGGTGGCGTACAGGGCCTGGGAATGGACAAAGGGGCCGAAGTAGCGCGCGCCGTCCTCCTTGCGCACCCGGGAGAGCTGAAAGCGCGGCAGGCGTTCCCCCTTGGGAATTTTCAGGAGGGGATAACGCTTGTCGTCCTTGAGCTGGATGTTGTAATGAGGCCGGTACTGCTTGATGAGCTTGCTCTCCAGCAGGAAGGCCTCATGGTCGTTGCGGGTTTCAAAATAGTCAAAGGAGGCGATGGCGTTGATGAGCGCGCGGGTCTTGTGGTTGGCCAGCGTGGCCCCGGTAGGGGAAAAATAGCTCGCCAGGCGGCGGTGAAGGTCCTTCGCCTTTCCTACGTAAATGGTATTGCCCTGGGCGTCCTTCATGATGTAGACTCCCGGTTTGTGGGGAGTCTGCCTCCAGAGCTCCTTCAATGTTGGTGTTTCATGATCTGCCACGCAGCCATTATGCCATAGGCGGCAAGAAAGGGAACTGCGGAAACGTACTGCATTACGGGCAGTTGACTTGCCTAGGAAGGCTTCTTCTGTATAATCACTATGTCTTTTGTATGAATCCTGTATCATTTTCCACCCTGGCCAACGCCATGGACTTTGTCGTGGGCGATAGAAATTACCCTCTTTCCGAGCTGTTCATGAAAGGGGGCTTCATCATGTGGCCGCTTCTTCTGCTGTCCATAGGAGGCGTAGTCGTGCTGGTCATGTGCTGTTTTTCCACCCGTGCCGCCGCCGTGCTTCCCCCCAAGCTGGTGGAGCAGGCGGAATCCTTTATCCGCAAGAGGGATTACACGGGGCTCGCCATCCTCTGCAAAAACGGGGATTCCTGCTATGCGCGCGTGATGTTGACGGTAGCCAACTTCATGCAGCGCAACCCTTCCGCCCAATTTGAGGAAGTGAGGGAAATCGCCGCCGCGGAAGGCGGGCGCCAGGCCGGCTTCATGAGCCGCCAGATTTCCTGGCTGTCGGACATCGGCGCGCTGGCGCCCATGCTGGGTCTGCTGGGTACGGTCGTGGGGATGATGAAAACCTTTTTCGAGATCGCCAACGGGGACTTCTCCGGCGGCAAGCAGCGCATCGACATGGCCGGCGGCGTGGCGGAAGCCCTGATTACCACGGCCGGAGGCCTTTTGCTGGGGATTCCCGCCATTCTGGCGTATGTGTATTTCCGCAGCCAGGTGCACAAGCGCGTGGGAGACCTGGAGGCCGCCGTGACACACAGCGTTTCCGTAGTGGCCACCCAGCTCCACAAACCCCGTTCCGGCCCTGCCGGAGCCTTTCATGAGGAAGAGCTTCCCCGGGTCCCTGTGGATCCCACTTCCCTGCGCGACGTGCGCGGACTTTAACCGGGAACATCCGAGCCAGCAACACCGGAAGACCATATGAAGTTTCGTTACAAGATGCCCAATCCCATAGGGTTCCAGCTGGCGCCCATGCTGGATATCGTGTTTCTGCTGCTGGTGTTCTTCGTCGTGACGCAGACTTTTGAGGACGACGAACCGGACCTTTCCATCACCCTTCCGTCTGCGGAGACACCCAAACCCGGGGAAAACGCCTCCAATGAGATTATCGTGAACATCCGCAAGGACGGCACGGTGATGATCAACCGCCAGCCGTACACGATGCCGGAACTGGAGGAGAAGCTGCTTTCCGTCGCCCGCCTGGACAAAACCATGCTCGTCCGCATCCGTGTGGATGAAAAAGCGGAATCCGGCACGGTCGTGCACGTGATGGACGCCTGCCTGAAAGCCGGGCTCAACAATGTATCTTTCTCCACGAGGCCTCCGGCTCCGTCTTCCGTCAACGTTTCCACCCCTCAATCTTCATGAAAGCCCTTTTTCCCATTAGCGTCGGGCTGGCGGCCCTGGGAGTATGCGCCGCCGCCCAGGAGCATATCCCGGACGCCGCCCCGGTGGACGACGGTCCGCTGGTAGCCAATCCGGAACAGGACAGCCTGGATATGGCGGACATGCTGTACAAGCAGTCCCAGGAGCCTCAGACGAAGGCGAACCCGCAGGAATATGCGCGACTGCTTGATCTGAGCCTGCGCAAGTACCTTGAATTTTCCCAGCGTTTCCCCCGTTCCGCACAGGCTCCTCTGGCGGAATACCGTGCGGCCATGTGCCTGGCGGAACTCGGAAGGAAAGAGGATGCCCATGCGCTGTTCCAGAGGCTGACGCAGACGGGAACCCCGGCCCTGGTTGCCGCCTCCGCCTACCGTCTGGCCACGGATGCCTCCGCCGCCGGAGAGACGGACAAGGCCATCCAGTATTACCAGCTTGTTATCCGCAGTGCGGAGCAGAATGACTTGAAGGTGGATGCCCAGTACCGTCTGGGGCGCCTGTTCCTTGCCAGCGGCAATCCGGAAGCCGCCGCCAACATGTTCTGCGCGGTGATCGGCAATCCCCAGGCGGATAAAAGATTCGTCCTGGTGGCCCGGATGGGGTATGCCGCCCTGTGTGCCGATTCCGGCCGGCTGGGAGAGGCGTACACCGAGTACCGCAAGGTGCTGGACACGCCCGGTGTGGATGCCAGAAACCGCGGCATTGCCATTCTGCAGGCGGCAACGCTGGCCACCAAGCTGAAGAAGAATGCGGAGGCGCATAGCCTTTATGAACAGATACTGAAGGATGAAACCCTGAAGGAAATGGCGCCGGAGGCCCGCATGGGCCTGCTTCTGGGGCTGTACCACATGGGCAAGTACAAGGAGGTCATGGCCCAGTACGAGCAGCAGAAGGACATGAAGATGCCGACCAAGGAAGGCCAGGCGCGCCTGCTGATGCTGATGGGCCAGACCGCCTACAAGCTGAAGGAGTACCAGAAGGGGGCGGATTTCTTCCTGGAGGCGGAAAAAGCCGTGCCTTACACGCAGGAAGCCATGCAGGCTTCCTTCTACCGTCTTCTGTGCTACAAGGAGCTCAAGCAGAAGGACCTGCCCCAGCGTGCCCAGAGTTTCCTGAATCATTATGCCAAGGCGTTCCCCACCAGTGAGCTCCACGACATGGTGCGTCTGATGGCGGCGGAAAGCCTGTTCAGCTCCAGCCCCGCGGATGCTGCCAAATTTTACGGGAGCATCAATTTTGACAAGCTTCCGGCCAAGATGCGCCCGGATATTCTGTACAAAAGCGCCTGGGCCGTTGCCCAGGCGGGCGACCGGGAAACGGCCGCCAAGCTGCTGACCACCTTCATTGACGGGTATCCCCGCGATCCCCGCATCTGCGAAGCCCTGACCCTGCGGGGGGACATGTACGCCAAAACCAAAAAGGAAACGGAGGCTCTGCAGGATTTTGACCGGGTGATTGCGCGCTGGCCGAAGGAGGAATCCGCGGCCGCCGCCTGGCAGCGGGCCGCGCAGATTTACGCCGGCCGCCAGGATTTGGCGAACATGGCGAAGTACTACGAAGGGCTGATCAAGAATTTCCCGAAGTCCTCTCCCGCCGCCCTGGCGGAAGCCCATTTCCTGCTGGGCCGTGCGGCGTTTGACCAGGGGGATTTCCAATCCTCCATCAGCCACATGTCGGAGGCCAAGACACTGGACCCCCAGAAATATGGAGAACAGGTCAACGTCCTCACTGTTCTTTCCTACCACAAGCTCCAGGACGTAAACAAATTGAAGGAGGCTCTAGAAACCCTCCAGAAGGAGAACCCGGCGGCCGTGTCCCGCGTGCCGGACGTGATTCCTGCGTGGCTGGGCCTTCAGGCCTACGGAATG
This sequence comes from Akkermansia sp. KLE1798, assembly GCF_001580195.1. NCBI lineage: Bacteria > Pseudomonadati > Verrucomicrobiota > Verrucomicrobiia > Verrucomicrobiales > Akkermansiaceae > Akkermansia > Akkermansia sp. KLE1798. The sequence continues at coordinate 11,449 of NZ_KQ971083.1, read as the reverse complement.
AAGGATCTGGAGACGGCGGATAAGTACATGACCTGGGCCACCCAGAACGACCAGCTCCAAAACGTAAAGAAAGTGATCTGGCGCAATCTGGCGAAAGTTCGCCTGGCCTTGAAAAAGTATGACCGCGCCCTCGTGGCTTCCAACAACTTCCTGAAGGTGGAGGACCAGCCCTACCGCCGTGCGGACGGCATGCTGGACAAGGCCTCCATTCTGCTGGGACTGGGCAAGTATGCGGACGCCCGGAAAACGGCGGAGGAAGCGCTTGCCCTGGGGGTGGAAGGCCCCCTGATGGCCTCCCTGAAAATCGTGCTGGGGGACATCTCCTATGCGGAAAAGAAATTTGATGAGGCAGCCAAGCATTACGGCGTTACGGCGGAGTTGTTCGTCAACGACGCGGAGCTGAAACCCAAGGCCCTGTTCAAGGCGGCGGAAGCTCTGGACAAGGCCGGCCGCAAGTCGGAGGCTTCCCAGTACCGCGCCCGCCTGCAGAAGGAATTCCCTGACTGGAAGCAGGAAGGGGAGTCACTGCCGCCGGATGCCCGCTAGACGTCTGGAACGATTGGAAACGGAATGGAGAACAGGCGCAAAAGATGGTATGATCTGTTCGGATTGCTGCCCCGCAATCTGGGGCGCGTCCTGCTGTGGCTGAGCATCATCCCTATCTCGTTCATCGTCATCCTGATCATTTACGCGTGGCGGGCGGACCAGTATAATCTGGACGAAGTTCTGGCTCCCTTGGAAAACTGCGCCGCCTATGACCGGAACGGCCAGTGGATAGGCACCCTGACGGACCACGACCGCGTTTACGTAGCGCGCCATGAATTGCCGGATAATCTGGTGAACGCCTTCATCGCGCGGGAGGACGAAGCCTTTTTCGACCACGGCGGCATCGTTTACACATCCATCATCCGCTCCATCTGCCGGAACCTGACCACCCTCTCCTATGCCCAGGGGGCTTCCACCATCACCATGCAGCTTGCCCGGAACTGTTATGAACTGGGGGGAAAGACGCTGGACCGGAAGATTCTGGAAATGGCCGTAGCCCGCCGCATAGAGGGAAAATACTCCAAGGATGAAATATTGACGGCCTACTTGAACCGGATTTACTTCGGCCAGCAATGCTACGGCATCGCCCAGGCCGCGGATCTGTATTTCGGCAAAAAAGTGGGAGACCTGACTTTGGCGGAATGCGCCACGCTGGCCGGGCTGGTGCGCGGCCCTTCCATATACAACCCCGTTTCCAGCCCGGAGGCCGCCGTCAAGGTGCGCAATGCCACGCTGGAACGCATGCTTGAATGCGAATTCATCACCCAAGAACAAATGTGGAAGGCATCCTCAGAACCGATGACCGTGGCGGGAGAAAAGGAAGCCAGCCCCGCGTCCTATCCCATTCTAGTGATTTCCCGTGAATTGGGCAGTCTTGCCTGCTGTGACCAGCAGGAAGAGACTTCCAGCATTTTTGTGATGACCACGCTTGACCTGGATTTTCAGAGAATGGTGGAGGAGTTGAGTGAGCCGGCCCTCATTGCTTTGGAGAATTCCCCTGTATGGAGCGGCCTTCCGAAGAGGGTGGACAACCATCTGAAAGGCTGCGTCCAGGCCGCCGTGCTGTGCGTGGATTCCCGCAAGGGCGACATACTGGCCGTTACGGGAGGCCGCTCCGCCCTGGACGGCGTGGACAGATGGCAGGCAAAGGTAATGCCCGGTGAATTGTTCACGCCTGTCGTCAACCTGTGCGCCGTGGACCAGCGCCGGACCGTCATCCGCAGCAACCCGGAAGTGACGGGGCGCGGCGTGGGATTCAACACTGTCATTGAAACGGCGGGAAAAGCCGGGTACAAGGGGGATTTGCCGCGGTCCCCGGAACTGTATGCCGGGAAGTTCCGCACGTCCCTGGCGGATGCCGTCAACGCGCTGTACATGATCGGCAACGGCGGTCTCAACGTGCAGCTTTCCGCAGTCCGCCAGGTGGGAACAACCAAAAAAAACCTGGTGATGGTGAATGCTCCTTCTTCCGAGGAAACCCACCGTGAAATCCTTCCGCGGGAATCCGTCCATCTGGTGGCGGGGTTTCCCCCCTTCCGCTATGACGAACGTACCAGAAGGACGGTTGTGAATGTGGCGTTGCCTGAATATAGCGGGCATTTCTCCTCTGTCAGAGGCCGTTATTATACCGTGTACGTCTGGGTTGGATTCGATGCCCCGGATGAAGCTGTATACAAGAAAAGGGGTGTTTCCGCCGCCCTGGCGAAGACATGTTCCACGCTGGCGGAGGACGTGTACACCCGAGCGGAAGAGGCCAGAAAGGCTGCCGCCGCCGAGCGCCGCGAGCAGGAAACTCCGCAGGAGCAGACCTCCCTTTAAACGATTTTTTATTCAAACATATCATGAACCACTCGCCTGAAATGACCGTAGCCATCCGGGCGGCCAAGTCCGCCGGAGCCTTCCTGAAAAAGCATTTTTATGACCGGAAGAAGGTGGATGAAGCCAGCCAGAACGACATCAAGCTGGAACTGGACAAGCTGTCCCAGAAACTGATCACGAAGGAAATCCTCTCCGCTTTCCCCACTCACGCCGTACTGGGGGAGGAAGGCTACACCGGAGACCGGAACAGCGAAAACGAATGGATTGTGGACCCCATTGACGGCACGGTGAATTATTTCTATACCATTCCGTGGTTTTGCGTGTCCATCGCCCTCCGCCGCGGCGGGGAAGTGGTGCTGGGCGTGATTTACGATCCCATGATGGACGAATGCTGGCATGTGGAAAAAGGCGGCGTTCCGTACATGAACGGCGTACCGATGCATTGCAGCCTCCGGAAGCGCATGGCGGAGGCCGTCGTATTCGTGGGGCACGGGAAGACGGACGGTTCCAAGGAAAAGGGAATTGAACGCTTTGCCAAAATCGCCTGGCAGGTGCGCAAGGTGCGCAACAACGGTTCCGCCGCCCTCGCCCTCGCCTACATTGCCTACGGCAGGTTTGACGCCTATGTGGAAAGCGTCATTTCTATCTGGGACATTGCCGCCGGCGTCCTGCTGGTGGAAGCAGCCGGAGGAAAAGTGATTCTGGAACCGAAGAAGGACAATCCGGAACAGTTCGCCATTGTTGCCTGGAACGGGTGCATTCCGATCGTGGAAGCCCTCGGAGAATAACGCCAGCCCTGTTGACGGATGAACACCATGATTGCACTGACCGGACTGGGTTACGACATTCACCGTTTTGCGGAAGCTCCCCGTCCGCTGATGCTGGGCGGCGTACACATTCCCTCCGCCAGGGGACTGGACGGCCATTCCGATGCGGATGTCCTGTGCCATGCCGTTGCGGACGCCCTGCTGGGCGCCGCCGGACTGCCGGACATCGGCTTCTGGTTCCCTCCGGGCGATCCCGCCTGCAAGGACATTTCCTCCCTGGACATTGTGGCCAAGGCCGTTTCCCTGATCCGGGAACGCGGAGGCCGCGTGGTCAACGTGGATTCTTCCCTGATTGCGGAAGCACCGCGCATTTCTCCGTATCTGGAGCAGATGAAAAACGCTCTGGGTTCCGCACTGGGCATCTCAGCCGCCCGCGTGGGGGTGAAGGCCACCACGAATGAGCAGCTTGGCGCGCTGGGGCGCCGGGAAGGCATCGCCGCCTTTGCCGTGGCGTCCATCCTGATGCCGGAGGAAGAGCCGCAGCCGTAACCGTTTATGGACCGTCTTCTGGTTTTCGGCACGGGGAACGCCACCGTCACGGAATGCTACAATACCTGCTTTTCCCTGACGGACGGCAAGGAATTCCTGCTGGTGGACGCCGGCGGAGGCAACGGCATTCTGGGCATTCTGAAACATATGAAGGTTCCGGTGGAAAGGATGCATCACGCCTTTCTTTCCCATCGGCACACGGACCACATGCTGGGCATGGTATGGGTGATCCGCCTCATCGGGACCATGATGACCCAGGACCGTTATGAAGGAACGTTTACGGTTTACTGCCACCGGGAACTGGCGGCGGACCTGGAACGCCTGGTACGCATGACGCTGGACAAAAGGGTTGTGCGTCTGGTCGGGGAACGCATCCTCGTGGTTCCGGTGGAAGATGGAGAGGAAGTGGACGCCGGACCGTACCGGCTGACCTGTTTTGACATCCATTCCGACAAGACGCGCCAGTTCGGCTTTTCCACGGTGCTGAACGGGGGAGGCAGGCTTGTTTTCCTGGGAGACGAACCGTACCGCGATGCCTGCGAGCCTTATGTCCGCGGCGCCCGCTGGCTGCTTAGCGAAGCCTTTTGCCTGTATTCTCAGGCCGACGTGTTCAAGCCCTATGAAAAATACCACAGCACGGTCAAGGATGCCTGCGAGCTGGCGGAAAGGATGAACATTCCCAATCTGCTGCTTTGGCATACGGAAGACAGTAACCTTGCCTGCCGCCGTTCCTTATATTCCCGGGAAGGGCGGATGTATTATTCCGGCAACCTGGTCATTCCGGATGACGCTGATATTATCGACCTTTAATTTGGCGGAATAGAGGCGGATTAAGAATCCGCGGTCAATGACAATTTTTGGCGTTTAAGGGATTTGATCATAAGATCATGTTTACTGAGCAAACAACACAAAAGAGCACTGGAATTTGGTGATTTTATAATATACTGCTGACTAGCGGATTGTATTATTTCATAACAATAATGTTTCCAACCGCGGATTCTTAATCCGCTAGTTTGCCATTGAGTGGATGCGGTAATGTTTTCAGCAACAAACCGCTCCCATGAACAATTACATGATATAGACGAGAGAAACCGGACTTCTTGAAAAGGAAGTCCGGTTTTTTAGAGGGTGGCGTTCCGGTAACTTATACCTTTCTTTTCCCCGCGTCCCGGATCTGATCTTTCCGTGAGGGTATGTTTCTCCGTGAACGCAAAAAAAGTACGCCCGCATGATCGGGCGCACTGTGAAAGGGAAGGAGGAATAAAAGCGTCCGCCTATTTCTTCGGTGTCACATTGCGCATGTTGCGCCCCTTGGCTTTGCGCTGCTGCTCTTCCAGGGCCACGCGCTGCTGTTCCATCATCCGCTGGAAGAAGCCGGGCTTTTTCTTCTTCTGGGACGGAGCCAGCACGGGCATGGGCAGGCGGCGAATCAGCGCCGTCTGGCCGATGGAAATGAGGTTCTGCGTGGTCCAGTACAGGGCCAGGGCGGAAGCGAAGTTATAACAGAACAGGAAGAACATCAGGGGCATCAGATTCATGATGATGCGCTGGGAACGTTCGCCCGCCTGCGGTGTCATCCGCATTTGCACGATCATCGTGACGGCCATGATGAGCGGCAGGATGTTGATCGGGATGCCGAACAGGTGGCCGACGGTATCGGGCAGGGACAAGTCCGTCATCCACAGGCAGAAGGGCTGTCCCCGCAATTCCGCGGAATATTGAAGCACGCGGTAGAAGGCGAAGAAGATGGGAATCTGGATGAGCATGGGTACGCAGCCGCTGGCCGGATTGATGCCGTATTTCTGGTACAGCTTCATCATTTCCATGTTCACTTTCTGGGGATCGTCCGGATATTTTTCCTTGAGTTTCGCCATTTCCGGCTGAACCAGGGACATGCGCTTCATCGCCAGATAGGATTTCTTGTGCAACGGCCAGATGAGAGCGCGGACGACGATGGTCATGCAGATGATGGCTACGCCCCAGTTGCCGAACCAGCCGTGGAACAGGTTGAGCAGCCAGTTCATCGGCACGCTCAGGAAGACCAGCCAGCCGTAGGCCATGATGTCGCTGATGGCGGGGTAGGTAAGGTTCAGGTCGCGCAGGTAGGCGTTGAATTTGGGGCCCGTGTAAATGTCATAGGTGAGCGTCTTGATCTCGTTGGGCGCCATGGCCAGGTTGGGAATGCCCATGGCCAGGGTTACGCCGGGCACCAGGGTATTGTTTTCATGGGCCAGGGGGAATTCCTGGCGCGTGGCGTACACGGTGGAGCCTGCGGACTGTTCCTGCGGAATGAGGATGGTGGCGTAGTATTGGCTCATTACCCCGGCGTAGGTCAGGTCCTTCAGCGGGCCTTCCAGCACGCGGGGCTTGGCGGTGCTGAAAAAGCCGCCCGTGAAGTGGGAGGGGGCCTCCTGTTCCAGGGAGCCGTCCGCATGGTAGAAAAGGTGGGTGTAGGTATCTTTGGGTTCGCTCTTGGCGATGGGGTAGGCACTGCCTGCAAAGATGCCCAGATAGCGCAAATCCTGGACATTGGGGGCTTTGTTGAGAAGGGAGACGGTCAGGCGGATGATGTATTTGCTGCCGGGGAGCACTTTTCCGGAAGAGTCCGTGACGGGGTGGAGCGTGTAGGTCTTGGAAATGAAAAGCTGGCGCGCGGCGTCATAGCCTTCCAGGGTGACGGAGTCCGCCGTGCGCTTGACTTCCTTGTACACCGTGTTGTCGTAGGAAGGGTCCTGCGTGGCGTCCATGTTGAAGACGAGTTCGCCAATGCCCCGGTTCTGGGCCTCGTTGATGGTGATATTGTGGTCCGTAACCTTCTGGGTGTCCACAATATCGTTGTGGAGGGTGACGCCACCGATGGAGCCGCCGACGCGGTTGAAGGTGTAAGTGATGAAGGGCTTCTGCTTGCCGTCCACTTCTTCCGTGGCCACAAGGGTGATCGGGTTCTCCTTGTCTTCCGCCATGGCCTGGTTGACGGAAAGCTGTCCCGGAGTGGCGGGTTCGGCAGCTGTTGAAGTTCCCGGCGCGGCAGTGTTTGCGGGGGAAACCGGCTGCTGGACGGCGGCGGGGGGCGCCGTAACGGGTGTTTCCTTTTTATTGTTGCCGAGGTAAACGTTCAGGCCCAGAAGGGCGGCGCAGACGCCGACAATGATCCATGAAGTGCGATCCATAATGTGATATAGCTTGGTTGGAAAAGAGTTTTACAGGGAGAGGGAGAAAAGTGAGTTAGCGGGAAGGGCGGGGAGGCGGCACGGGATCATACCCTGAACCGCCCCAGGGGTTGCATCTTAAAATGCGCCATGTTCCAAGAATAAAACCGCGCCAGGCTCCGTGGACCTGGACGGCCTGGATGAAGTATTGGGAACATGTGGGAGTGTAACGGCAGCCGCAGCCGGGGCCCCCCAGCGCGTGAAGAGGGGCGCTGATGAAGAGTTGGTAACCCCGAACCAGGGTGATAAGCAGCCATTTCATCATGCCGTGTCTTGTTGTCCGGAAAGCAGTTGCAGTTTTAATTTGCGGGCGGCTTTCCGCCAATCCCGTTCCAGGTCGGAATAGCTGGCTTCCACCGCCCGCCATCTGAGCACGCACACCATGTGCACGCCCTGTTGAAAAGGCTCTCCGTGTGCCCGGAGTATTTCCCGCACCCGGCGTCTAAGCTTGTTGCGGACGACGGCGCAGCCTATTTTTTTCGTGCAGATGATGCCGAATTTGGAAGGTTCCTCCGGATCTGCCAGCGGGGCTGCGCTTAAAACAATAAGCCGACCTGCTACGGATGGTCCCTCGTTGCGTACCCGGGCAAATTGAAATGCCCTGGTCATGCTTTGTTGACGAGTAAGACGCATCTCCCGCGGGTCGGCCCGTGAAAAGAATGTTCCAAGGAGGCGTTAACCAAGTCCTGACGGCGAATTAACGGCCGTGCTGGATGGTATGGCGCTTGTACTGGATTTCGGCTCCCTTGGGAAGAAGGCGCTTGCGGCCTTTGGCGCGGCGGCGGCGGATGATATCGGCCCCGTTCTTGGTCGCCATGCGTGCACGGAATCCGAACTGGCGCTTGCGGCAGCGCTTGGATGGTTGATAAGTCCTCTTGCTCATGATATTGAAAGATGCTTCTTGTGAATTACTAGATTCAGTGCCGTCCGTCTAAGCGGCCTATGCACAACCGGACGAAAAGGATAACTATTTTGGCCGTTTTGTCAATCCGTCAGGCGATTATTTGGCGCTTTTCTTGGGTGCAACTGTGTTGTTTTTATTGTTAATGATTGATAATAAATATATTTTATGATTGTGGAAGCGCCTCGTTTTTACAGGAAGAGCAATTCCGCATAAGTCGGAACGGGCCACAAGTCTGCATCCGTCAGCCCTTCCAGGGTGTCGATGGTCTTTCTCAAGTCATTCATTCCAGTCAGGATATCCTTGGTGCTTTCCTTATCCACCGCCAGCCGCAGTGCCTCGACCTGGGCGGGCAGGAGGTCCAGCAGTTCTCCGATCCGGTTGGCGCGGTCTGTCGTGGCTTTCATCCCCGCCTTGATTCCGGAAGCCTTCATCTGCGCAATGGCGGAGGTGAGCTGCGTGAGCTGTTCCGTGACGGCAGGAATATACAGGGTTTCCACCATCAGGAGGGCCGTTTCCGCCTCAATGTTGATTTCCTTATGGAAGATTTCCGACTGGATTTCATGGCGCGCGTGGAGTTCCACCGGGCTGACCACCTTGTATTTTTCAAAAAGCGCCCTGGCTTTGGGCGTTTCCAGTGCCGCCAGCGCCTCGATGGTGCCGGGCGTATTGGCCAGCTTGCGGCGTTCGGCCTCCTTGATCCAGGCTTCCCCGTAGCCGTCCCCGCTGAAGAGGATACGCTTGTGCTTCTTGATGATGTCTTGAAGCAGCTTGTTGAGCGTCGTGTGGAATTCCTCCGGCTTGTCCTTGACGGGGTCCAGGATGGTGCAGATTTCATCCAGGCTTTCCGCGACGATGGTGTTGAGCACCGTCATCGGCCACGCGCAGGTTTGGGAAGAACCCACGGCCCGGAATTCAAACTTGTTGCCGGTGAAGGCGAAGGGGCTGGTGCGGTTCCGGTCGGAAGTGTCCAGCGGGAACATCGGCAGCGTATCCACGCCGATGCTCATGGTTTTCACCGTGCATGCCTTCTTGGTGCCGCCTTTTTCAATCTGCTCAATGATTTCGTCCAGCAGGTCCCCCAGGAAAATGGAAATGATGGCCGGAGGAGCTTCATGGGCTCCCAGGCGGTGTTCGTTGCCGGATTTGGCGACGGAGGCGCGCAGCAGGTCTGCGTGTTCGTCCACGGCCTTGATCGTGGCGCAGAGCAGGGTGAGGAAGATGGCGTTTTCCTGCGGGCTGGAGCCTGGATTGAGAAGGCTGCCGTAGCCGGGGGCGGAAAGGGACCAGTTGTTGTGCTTGCCGGAGCCGTTCATTCCCGCGAAGGGCTTTTCATGGAGCAGGCAGACCAGGTCGTGCTTGTTGGCGGTTTTCCGGAGCACTTCCATGACCAGCATGTTATGGTCCACGGCCAGGTTCTGGCTCTCGAAAATGGGCGCGATTTCAAACTGTCCGGGAGCCACCTCGTTATGGCGCGTCTTGGAGGGGATGCCGAGCTTCCACAGGGCTTCGTCCACGTCCACCATGAATTCCAGCACGCGGTCCTTGATGGAGCCGAAATAATGGTCTTCCATCTGCTGGTGCTTGGGCGGCACGTTGCCGAAGAGGGTGCGGCCGCACATCATCAGGTCCGGGCGCAGGGCGTAAAGCTGCTTGTCCACCAGGAAGTATTCCTGTTCCGCGCCCAGGTTGGCGGTGACGCGGATATGTTCCGGACCGCCGAAGCAGGCCAGCAGGCGCTGGGCCTGGCGGCAGACGGCGGTCATGGAGCGCAGCAGGGGAGTCTTCTTGTCCAGCGCCTGCCCCTTGTAGGAGCAGAAGGCGGTGGGGATGCACAGGGTGGCTCCGTTGTCCGTGCGCTTGATGAAAGCGGGGCTGGTGGGGTCCCATGCCGTGTAGCCGCGGGCCTCAAACGTGGCGCGGAGGCCGCCGGAGGGGAAGCTCGAGGCGTCCGGTTCCCCCTGGACCAGGCTTTTGCCGGAGAATTTGAGTTCCAGGTTGCCTTCCGGGTCCACTTCCACAAAGGAATCGTGCTTTTCAGCCGTACTGCCGTTGAGGGGCTGGAACCAGTGCGTGTAATGGCTGGCGCCCTTTTCCAGGGCCCAGGTCATCATGGCCTGGGCCACTTCATTGGCAATATCCGGGTCCAGCTTTTCATCCTTGCGGATTGTCGCCAGCAATTTCTTGTAAACGGGGCGGGGCAGGTAGCCGCGCATGGTCTCCATGTTGAAGACGTCCTGGCCGTAGATTTCCGCAATAAAGGTTGCGGCGTTGCCAACATCGGAAGGTGTGTTTGTGTGCATCTTGGTAGGGAACGCGCCAAAAGGCTCGAAATCTACCAAACCTTAAAAGAGCGTTTTTTGCAAGCCGAATCCTGCCAGTCCGTTATTTTCACCGGGAATGCCTTTCACGGCGGCGGAAACCGTTTTCCCTCCTGCCTCTTTTCCTGTCCGGGATGAATCAGACCGGGCTCCCAATGAATTGGAAGCCCGGTCCTTCTCGTCACATATCCATTGTGAATTGGGAGGAAGCAGCATGAAAAATGGCCGCCCGCCTGCCACCGTGAACATAGCGGATTTGGAATCCGTTTGATAAAAATCATATTTTAAAATAAATGTATATAATTATAAATCATCATGATATTGCTATTTGCAGAGGTTTGTTTTTTACATCTGCGTTTCCGATGATGCAGGCATTTTTATTACAAACGCTTTTAATACCAAAAATTATCATTGATGCCGGATTCCAAAGCCGTCTTTTTCCCGGAAGCAGGGCCAATCGCTTGTTCCCGACACAGGGGCCGCAGCAGACCGTCTTTTCTCCGCGGGATGATTTCCGCCTGCTGCGAACGTTGTTTCCGGGACTTTCCTTCCGACAGTTCGGGGTTGCATCCGGCATATAAAAAACCGGGCTCCCTGGGAGGGAACCCGGCCGTGCTTGCATCTTCTTGTTTATTAGAAGGAATATCCTACTCCCAGCATCACACGCTGGTTCACCAAAC
>NZ_KQ971083.1:0-558 GCF_001580195.1 Akkermansia sp. KLE1798 | reverse complement strand
CCAGCATCACACGCTGGTTCACCAAACTGTCGCGAGCCTCTACCTGGTAGCTCCCGTACGCGCTCCAATTGTTTGTTACCTGCAGCCGCCCGGAAATCCCCGCCCTCACCCCCTGCCGAGCCGGCTTGCTGCCCTCCACTCCCCACCCATAGCCGTTGCCAACCAGGCGTGCATACGTTCCCGCATTGCTCCGGTACACGTCCGGGAGATACTCCACGCTCACCGTATGGCTCCAGGGCATGCCCCCCAGCGTCAGCCCCCGGGTCAGGGAAAGGCCCACGGGAAGAGCCAGATTGCGGTAATGCCCCCGGTCAAACCGGCGCGCCATCTCTCCGCTTTCCCTAAACGCCTCCTGCACCACATCCGTGTATTCCACGCCGATATGGGGCGTGAGAACCAGGTTCCTGCCCACGGGCAAATCCCAGGCGGCCCTCACCGTGCCCTCCCATGCCCGGTTGGTCCATGAACCCGACGAGTTCTGGCCGCCGGAGGTTACGGAGGAAAGGCGGTTGTCCGTGCTGCTGAAGCCGGCCGCGGCAGTGACAGTGAGAGCCTGCC
>NZ_KQ971082.1:251187-320142 GCF_001580195.1 Akkermansia sp. KLE1798 | reverse complement strand
ATGAAAATACTGTCAAGGATGGAGCACCCGTAATTCTCATCACCGAGCAGAGGCAGGGCATGCCTGCTTTCCATACAGAACGGAAAGTGGAAGGCAACAATGTAACCATCACCCAGGGCGAAGGGGACGAGCGCATCGTACGGCGGATTGAGCGCAATTTCCTGCCCGGCGGCAAATGGGAAATGATTGAGAGCTACCGCAAGATCAACGAGGAAACGCCCGTATCCTGCGTACGCACCGTCCAGAAGAGCACGGAAGGCGGCTGGCTGACCATCAGCAGCACTCAGGGCTACAATACCCCTCTGGCTCAGACTACGCTCTATACCTACAATGACCAGTTCCGTGTGTCCCTGGAGATCAAGCCCGACGGAGGCTACACGCGCTATGAGTACGACGACCAGGGCCGGGTGGTTCTGGAAGCGACACCGTGGGCAGGAGGAGGCGAGAAAGGGACGCGTACCACATATGCCGACCTGCGTTTCAATGATTTCAGGCCAGCAACAGAAAGAGAAGTGATTATCGCTCAAGACGGAACGGAAACCGTTCTGAGCCAACGAAACTATACCTATGAAGACAGCCCCGAAGTCAACCGCACGACAGTGACCGAAACGGCCCTGGGTTCCGACCAGGCTCACACAAGCATCTCGGAGACTTATGGGGAAGCAGCACAGTACCCTTATGCCCGGGGCAGGCAGAGGATGAACCAGGGCATTGACGGAGTTCAGACCGTCTATATCTATGAAGCCACCACAGAGCATGATGCCCTCCACAAGGTGACAACAACCGTTCAGACAAATGGAAGCATTGTTTCGGATCAAAGTACCCGTAGCGTGCAATACATCGCTGAAAACGGGACTACTACCAGAAGGGAGCAATATGTTCATACAGGAGATGATTGGTCTCTGATTTCTTCGGAAGACTACGAATACGATGATGAACTCAACCGTATTAAAACAACAAGAGGTAATGGACGTACCCGAGTGACGGAATGGATGTGCTGTGGGCCCTTGAGGGAAACCGATGAAGATGGCATCACAACCAGCTACGGCTACAACACAGCCAAGCAACTGGTGGAAACCATTCGCTCGGGAACGGAAACTACGCCTGAAACCATCACTTCCTATACCAGGGATGCAAAGGGCAGAATTCTTTCCACACGCCGGGATGTCGGAGCCATGACTACGGTTGAAAGTACGGAGTACGACGATTTGGGAAGGGTTATTTCTGTAACGGATATCCTCGGACGTGTGACCAGGACTCAATACAGTGGCGATCAACTCACTACTACTGTCACCACTCCTTCAGGGGCGACCTTGGTTACCCAGACCTATTATGATGGTACTACCATTCTGCAGGGCGGAACCGGCCAGCGGGAAATCGAAACTCAACTTAAGTTGACAGAAGAAGGCATCCTTACTACCACTCTTTCCAAAGGAATTATTCTCTCACGTTCTCTTTCCAACGGTTTTGGAGAGACCATACAACAGGAACGACCCAATACTCTGGGAGGTTTTATTGTCACCAGAAATACTTACAATAGCAAAGGGCAACTCATACGCACCGGGACAGAAGACATGGCTCCTACAGTAACTGACTACAGTGAATTGGGCAGCATCGTGAGGCAAACCGTCCTTCTGGACGAGCTTCATCCCGAAGATGCCACTAAAAACAGGATATCGGAAAGCTCCACATACTACCAGATACGGGAGGATGGCATTTATCAGAAGCAAACCTCCATAACTTACAATGTCGAAGGGCTGCCTCTCACCCAAACTACGGAAACCATGGTTTCGCAGCTGGACCCTGTACTGGAAAGCAAAACCATTGCCACTGACGTGTACGGCCAGCAAAGCATTCAGTGGACGGAATACACCGCTCCCACCAAACGCACCCGATTTAGCCGCATTCTCACTTCAGATATCGTGGCTGAATCTGTTGTAGTGGATGGTTTTACCGTAAGCCAAACCGACCATTCGGGTATTCATTCCTCCCGGCAGCTTTCTTTCACTTCTGAGGGCATGATCCAGCAGCAGGCCGATGCTCGCGGCAATGTCACTGTAATGGAAACGGATATTGCCGGACGCACCGTCAAAGTCACCAATCCGGCGGGCAACGTCACTACTACAGCTTATCTTCCCTGCTGTGATGCTCCCTCCTGCATCACGGATGCTCTGGGAGGTACCGTTTGTTATTCCTACGATATCCGGGGTAGGAAGACAGCTGAGTTTGGCACCGCCATTCAGCCGGCATGCTTCGCTTACGACGAAAACGACCATATGATTGCCCTGACCACCTTCCGGGCAGATGATGACGACATTACCACCGATCCTTCCCATCGAACCGACGGAGACACCACCACCTGGCTCTACGACACAGCCACGGGACTGGAACTCAAGAAAACCTATGCCGATGGTTCCTGTGTTTCCAAAACATACGACAGGCTCAACCGCCTGGAAACACTTACCAAGGCCAGAGGTATTGTAACAACTTATCAATACGCTCCTCTCACCGGAGAGCTTCTTTCCGTCTCTCACAGTGATGGTACTCAGCCGTGGCTTTACTCTCACAACCATCTGGGGCAGATGATCTTTGTTTCCGATGCCTCGGGAATGCGGGAATTCTCCTACGATGCCTATGGCAAGATGATCCAGGATACTTCCTTTGGAACCATAGAAAGTTGTCTCCAGGAAGAATATGATGCTTTCGGTCGTCCCTGCGGATACCGCCTGATGATCGGTACCCGCACCGTGCAGCATTCCCATATTGACTATGGCCATAAAGGTGCCATTATGAGAATGAAAATGGAAGAGCTGGATACCCCCTTTATCTGGGAGTACGACGAAACCAGCGGCTTCCTCAATCAATTGTCCTATCCCAACGGCATGGTTCGCAAGAATACCTATCATCCCGCGCTCAATCTCTTGGCCTCTATCAGCTATGAGGATGCCGGGAATGGCGACATATTGGCCGGACATGATTACCAGTACGATGAATTGATGCGCCCGACCCGGCGCAGGGATTCTTGGGATGCCGCTACACCGGCAACAACAAGGAACTTCACCTATAATAGTAGAAGTGAACTTATCAATGATGAGCTCCTGGGAGGAAGAGGTTTTGCCTATCAGTACGACAACATCGGCAACCGTAAAATAGCGCAGGAGTTGGAGGAAGAAACATCCTACAATGTCAATCGGCTCAATCAGTACACGGATATTGTCGAAGTAGGGTCTTCTTTCGAGCTTTCCTATGACGCGGACGGCAACCAGACCAGGATTAAAACCTCTACGGGTATCTGGAAAGTTGCTTACGATGCCAATAACCGTCCCATTTTTTTTATGAGTGAAGATGGTCGGACTGTCATAACCTGTAGCTATGACTACCAAGGGCGTCGCTTTGAGAAGAAAGTAGCTGTTAACAGAACAATTATTAGCCATACTTACTATCTATATCGGGATTATCTTCAGATAGCCGAATTGGATCTAATGCGTCCTGAACCTGTGTTAGGGAAAAGCTTTTTATGGGATCCGACAGAGCCGACAGCCGCGCGTGTCTTAGTGATGACTCTCAGGAAGGAAAACACAATGGATGCTGAAGAACATCTTTACTTCATGCATGACATGTTGAAAAATGTTACCTCTATATCCGATGGTTGGAAGGAGAGGCGAGCTCTTTATGAGTATGCTCCATTTGGAGGTGCTCTGATAATGAAAGGAGATATGGCCCTGGTCAATAAGTTTCGCTTTTCCTCTGAGCACATGGATGATGAATTAGGACTCATTTATTATAATTACCGACACTTTAATCCTAAAGATGGCAGATGGATCGGCAGAGATCCTATTTCAATCCAAAATGAATATAATAAATATTGTTTTGTAAAAAACAGAAATACATTTTGTTTTGATTTCAGAGGATTAAGAATAAAATACATATCTGTAAATGCGACTGAGGAGTATTCAAGCCATTGGACAACTAATATGACAGGCGATGATTTTAATAATCTCATTTCTACAGTCAAAGGAGAATTAGGAAATGCATGTTGTGTTAATATCTTACAGATTATTATTCATGGATATAAAGATGGGGCAATTATTAAACCACCACACGGAGAGTCTATCTCAGAGGATAGTCTCAATCAGGGAGGGAAAATAAATTGGATTAATGATAATAATGCATATGATTTGTTCAGCAAATTGGCAAGAGAAGTAAATTTCTGTTTTCCCTGTACTATCTATTTATGCTCATGTCATTTGGGGTTGGGTACTGTACCTCAGAAAGTAGCAGATGCTACATCGTGTGTAGTGTACGCTCCACAGGGTTATTGTCAGCCAAATGCTAAAAAACCAGCTAAATCAAAGGTTTTAGATGAAATTCCGCCTGAATATGAGAAAGTTTATGATAATGCAAAAAAAGATACATGGACTAAGTATGATCCTAA
This sequence comes from Akkermansia sp. KLE1798, assembly GCF_001580195.1. NCBI lineage: Bacteria > Pseudomonadati > Verrucomicrobiota > Verrucomicrobiia > Verrucomicrobiales > Akkermansiaceae > Akkermansia > Akkermansia sp. KLE1798. The sequence continues at coordinate 315,707 of NZ_KQ971082.1, read as the reverse complement.
CATTCCTATTGCAGAACCTGTAGAAGAATAAAAAATGTTAAATTTTATAAAGTTATCAGTAGTATTATTAGTTAAATTCGGTCTTGTTTCCTGTCAGACGGCACAGATGGATACTTACTCAAAGTTAGAAAAAAGAGAGACGAATTCCTGTTTCGTGTTTCCGTATGGAGAAGGTGAACTTAAGTTGCCGAACCAGCTGGCCTTGTATCTGGAACATGTTATCGAATCCCAAAAGGAGATGAAAAACACATGGTCCCCGCATCAGGTAGTTATTTTGCCAGGAAGGCCTGTTTTGGGACATTTCAAGATTCATGATCGCCTGTACGCATGGGAAGGTTCGAATGTTCTTTACGATACCCATGTTGACGGTAAAGGGCGCCAAGGAGCTTACAATCTTCATTCCGAATGGTATGAGTATAAAAGTAAGGTGGCGCCCCAAATTGACCGGGACAGGCTGCTTCTAATTCATGGAATAGGCGAGCCTGTGGATGTTAAACGTTATCATAAGTATAAGGATGAAAGAAGAAAACAGTATGATTCTTATTTCCACGCGTTATCAACTATATTGATGTCCAGAAGCGATAAGGATCTTCCTCCCATACCCGCAAAGTATCAATTTCAACGTTGAAAAAGAAACATATATTGCCCTGGGGACTATGCCCGTATGCGCCATTGCCACAGTCAGCCTCTTGATGATTTTTTATCCGCCAGCATCATGAATTCATCAGCAATGGCGCTGGTGATTCCAAAAGAAGCGGTGATCGTCATGAAGAAAATCGGCAATAGGGAAAGCCTTAAAAGAGGAGGTATTGTTTGCCGGATCGCATGAAGGTGCCCCTCCAGATATATGAAGTGCCGGAATAATAGTGGGATTGCCAAAATACCTTTTTCATAAGGGTGGAAGGATAACTGAGAAAACAATAAGGCAAAATATGAACTGTCTATATGGTTTTGTCGTGTTTTTCACCTAATTTTTATCTGTGAATCTGCAAACGGTGCTCTCAATGTTTTTATCAATTTGTGATGGGAAATCAGCTTTTGATTTTTTGACGGGAATGTGCATTGGCTTCTTTACCCTCTCTGGTTTCCCTTTCGGTCAAACGGTTGTTTTCGAAAGGAGCTTTTCAACATGAACCGGGCGCAATGAGTAGAGTTGGCAGTTTGGAAAGGTGATGTCTTCAAAACTTTTTCATCAGCAGGGACATCTTCAGGGCTTTTTAAAGGCAATAGTTCTTGACCCAAGTTTATAATTGTCTTAGTAAAAGATAGTTGTTTTTGTTTTCTAACTGGTTGTTTCTCTTTTATAGTTTCCCCTGTCATCTTCAAACCCACTCCATTCAACTTGAATCCTACCTGTTCCGCTACCGTACCCCCTGAATTTGGTCATCCCCCATGCTTACGAAGAAACCGGCATAATACTGTTGTGTTCGGTGCGGAATTTCCGGGAGGGTAACATAGCCAACTCTTTGCCGAACAATGAAAAGAAATTGGAAATTTGTCTTTCTTGCCTCTGTATCAGCCGTCTGTTTTACAGGGGCAATGGCTTTTTCCGCACAGGAGAAGGAGGTTTCTCCATCGGAAAAGAATAGTAAAGTTGATAAGGATTGGTGGGAACTTCTGAAAGCTCCCTCGGTTCTCAGGCCTGCCGGGCGGGAAGTGCAACGAATGACGGAAATGTTGTCTGAAATTACCGGGCTGGAAGAAGATGACCTTATTTGGCTGCAAGTGCCTGAGGATGTCTGCGACGGAGGAATAAGGCTGTGGGCCATCAACAGGGAGAATGTCTTGAAGGCGGCACAACCTGTTTACTTTCCTCAAGTTTACAGGTTTTTTGCCGGATATGGGGAAAGTCCGTCTTTCAAGAATCTTGATCCCAGGTTGTTGAATTCATGGAGGGGGATGGAATTCCGCCATGTTCCTTTGGAGAGGGAGTTGAGTACGGTTGTTGAGTCGTTGTACAAGGCTCTCGGCCGGTTTTATGATCAACCCGGTCTTGACGCTTCATGGAGCATATGCGCCGCGTGCAATCCGCAATATGACAATGATATGATGGGGCAGGATGTCCTTGTGGCGGCCGGCAGGCTTGGAGGAGAATTCCATGGCTTCAGTACCGGCATGTGCAGTATGACCGTTGTCCAGGCGTGGGAGTATTTATGCCTGCTGCTGCATGATTCAGCCCTTTTTGGTGTGCTTGGCCGGGATGAACAGTTATGGCTGGCGATGCAGGGGGAAAGGCTGCTGGAGCTGATTGAGCGGATTGAGAAGGGGCCGAAGCCGGAAAAATGGAAGGGTGTTGTGGAGAAGGAGACTTTCGGAATGGAATATCTGACATTGCCGGGAACTCTGAACAATGAGGATATCTGGCTCCTGCTGTTTCCGGACGGCGGAAGCGGTCTGAGCAGGATGTGGGTGGAGGAGAGAAAGGCGGCCAAAGGAGGGAACGGCCGGATGACGGTGGATGCCCAGGGCCTCCATATGACGGAGTCCGGAGTCGATTTTGCTTCCGTGAATTGGAAGGTATCCGGAGGAGAGGAGAGTACGAGTGCGCCGCATTTTGCCTACGTTTGTTTGCATAATATGTTGCCGGAAAAAAGCTGGGAAGAGTCTGTGGCGGATTATAACAGGATGAGGAGAAAGAAGGGATGGAAGGAGATGGACGCAGAGGCTGTAGCCGTCATGGTCTTCCGCCTGGGGTATATCAGCAGGGCCCGGGTCAAGTTGTCTGAAGAGGAATGGAAGAGCCTGGCAACGAAGAAGGATGCCTGGGCATTGCGCTGGCATGGGCCGGGTAACGGAAAGGAAGCCAAAGCTTTTGCGGAGCAATGGAAGAGCGGGTGCGGCGATTTCATTCGTCTTTCAGCGTCCTCTTCCTGGGGAAATGCGAATCGGGTGGATTCCGATTTGGAAGAGGTCCTTTATTATTTTATGAAGCTGGGTAAAAACCGGGGGATGGAGAGCAGAGTAGGGACGGATAAGAAGAAAAGGGTTATGGAGATTTTGAAAAAATGAAGTTGAAAGAAAATTGGATGAATATCGGAAATGGGCATGTGAATAAATGCCGCATCTGAAGAGCATGCAGCCTTTTAACATCAGGATGATTCTGCCGTATATACCCCCTGTTTTATGCGCCGTTGCGGCATGCCACGGAGAAGCTGTGCCCCGTGATCAAGCGGATGTGACAAGGAACGGTATTCTTGTATTGCAGGCATGCACGGATGAGAAGACTACGGCGGAGCATTCCAGGGAAATTTCCCTGATGTTCAAAGGCGTTCTGCTTAATGAAACGATTCAGGCATTGTTCAAGGCCGACAGGAACCGTTTATACCATGCGGTTCTCTTGGCTGAAGTGGAAAGAATGAATCATCATGAATGGTTCGGTCTCCCTTCCATGCAGGATTATTCTAAAAAGACACGGAATGATCGTTTTCCGCTGAAGGCAGCCATCGACCCCAATGCCGTCCTTTTTGTCAGGGAGGTAATCATTAAAGAAGTGAAGAATCTGCAAAGCCGGAACCCCCAGGCGAATATACCCGGCTTGATTTCAGATCTGGTTGAGTTTTATAAGGTTTTTGATCCGGAACTGTATGTGAAGGTAATGGAGTTTGAGGATAACAGCCTGATCCGCAGTCTTCATATTCTTAAGAGTATTGATTTTCAGACTCTTGGGGTCGATCCTCTTGCCGTGACAACCATTCGGCATTTGGTGGATGAAGTTTTCTGGAAGTATTCCCTGTGGCAGGAGAGAATACGGCAGTTTCAACGTGAAAAGAAATAAACCGGTTGTCTTGTTCCCGATGCAGCCGTGCATGTGATGGATTTACAGGAGGGAAATGGCCTTTTATCCCCCTGGCCGGGCTTACTCGTTTTCATAAGGTTCCAAAGCCAGTTGCCCCAGCGTTTCCGGGCGGTTTTTCAGCGCCAGGCGTTTGAGGTGTTTGGCGAAGGCGGGGCGGCGATGGTATTTGGCCACGATTTCTCCCGTTGTTTTCAGACGAAGAATGTATTTGTACGTAGTGACGCGGATGGCGTCCTGTCTGGCCGCGGCGCGCGGAACGGCTCCTATTTCCCGGCAGATGCGTTTCCACAACGGGCCATGGGTCCGTTCCCCATGGCGTACCCACGCCAGGGCATGGGCTATTTCATGCAGGACGGTGTCCCGGATTTCATGCGGCGCCTCCAGGTTGGCACGGACGAAATGGATGGAAAGAGTAATGCTTTTTTCCTGAAGCCGGCATACGCCCAGTCTTCTCCGTGCCCGGTCCCAGCCGAACTGCCAGTCATGCAGCCCATGTTCATCCAGTTTTAGACGGGCATAGGATTCTATCTCCCGGAAACAGGATGGTCCGCCGGCTTGTTCATTCCCCATGGTCATGTGTGATTTATTGTACCACGTTTGTTTCCGGAAAGGATACGCGCAAGGAGATCATGACGGAGTTGGTTGGCTTCCGTGGAAAACGGGAAAAGAGAAAGCCGTTTTTTCTTTCCGGAAGAGGGAAAGATTGGACGCCCGATTTCCGTATTGGGAATATTGCCATGGATTCAGCACCTGATACCCGGCCGCAGAGGATCGCCGCCATTGATGCACTGCGAGGTTTCGACATGTTTTTTTTAACCGGGGGGCTGGCTCTTGTCGTTGCCGGCATCAACCTGTTTTATGAGAAGAGCCCCGCATGGCTGCTGAAACATGCCGCGCACGTCCAGTGGGAGGGGTTTGCGGCCTGGGACCTGGTGATGCCGCTTTTCCTGTTCATCGTGGGTACGGCCATGCCGTTTTCCTTTGGCCGGCGCATCGGTTCGGAACCCGTTTGGAAGATTTATTTCAAGGTGGTCAAACGGGTGGTGGTACTGTTTTTGCTGGGAATGGTGGTGCAGGGCAACCTGCTGAGTTTTGAGCCGGACAAGATGTCCCTGTACTGCAATACTCTTCAGGCCATTGCTTCAGGCTATCTGATTGCGGCCATCTGCCTGCTGAATTTGTCCATACGCTGGCAGGTGGCGGCCACGGCCATTCTGCTGGCCGCCTACTGGCTGGTGATGAAGTTTGTTCCTTTCTCCGATCCTGCCGTTGGGTCGTGCGCGGCGGGAGTTCTGGAACCCGACAGGAATGTGGCCCTGCTTGTGGACAAGTACCTGATGGGCTCCTGGCAGGACGGCACGAATTATGCGTGGATTCTGGGGCAGTTCGGTTTTGGGGCCATGACCATGCTCGGATTGCTGGGCGGCCAGATGTTAAAGCACGTCCAGGGGCACGGAAAAAAGCTGCTCTGTCTGGCTGCCGCCGGGCTGGGTTGTCTGGCGCTGGGGTATTTCTGGAGCCTTGATTTCCCCATGATCAAGAAGTTGTTCACCAGTTCCATGGTTTTGTGGGCCGCCGGCTGGTGCTATCTGCTTCTGGCCCTGTTTTACGTGCTGACGGATGTTCTGAGGCTTAACTGGCTGACGTTCTTTTTCTCCGTTATAGGGAGCAATGCCATTTTCGTGTACATGTGGACGGAGGTGTGCCCGCCCACGCGCAATTTTTCGCGTGTACTTTTTACCGGATTCAGCGAGTGTTTCGGCGACGGGCGGCAGTTCGTTTTTTATTTGTGCAATTACGCCCTGATCTGGAGCGTCCTGTATTATCTGTATAAAAACCGGACGTTCATCAAGGTATAGGCTTGTTTTCAGTCCTTCATCCATAGTAGGGTCTGCTTCATGCGGACGGAGCCGTCCGTCCCGGGTTGAGATGCCCGCATGGGCGGCCTGCCCGCAGGTTTCCTTTGGAGCCATGAATATTCCTTTCAACCAACCTCATGAGCACGGTCCCGAGCTGGATTATATTCGGGATGCCATTCATTGCGCCCATTTGTCCGGAGACGGCAAATACACCCGGAAGTGCCATGAGTTACTCGTAGAGCGCACAGGCGCCAAAAAAGCGCTTCTCGTCCATTCCGGAACCGCCGCCCTGGAAATGGCCGCCCTGCTGATTGACTGCAGACCCGGAGACGAGATCATCATGCCTTCCTATACGTTTGTGTCCACTGCAAACGCCTTCGTTCTGCGCGGCGCGGTGCCGGTGTTCGTAGATATCAGGCCGGATACCCAGAATATTGACGAGACGCTGATTGAAGCGGCCATTACGGAGCGGACGCGGGCCATTTGCGTGGTTCACTACGCGGGTGTGGCGTGCGAGATGGATACCATCATGGATATCGCCCGCAGGCATCATCTGTACGTGATTGAAGATGCTGCCCAGGGCGTGGGCTCCTCCTACAAGGGGCGCAAGCTGGGGTCTATCGGGCATTTGGGGTGCTACAGTTTCCACGAGACCAAAAACGTCATTTGCGGCGAGGGGGGAGCCCTGCTGGTGAATGATCCCGCATTCATGGAGCGTGCGGAGATTATCCGGGAGAAGGGAACGAACCGTTCCAAGTTTTTCCGGGGGCAGGTGGACAAGTACACCTGGGTGGACGTAGGGTCCTCCTATCTTCCCGGAGAGATGACGGCCGCCTATTTGTATGCCCAGCTGGAATATGGGAAGGAGATCAACGGAGAGCGGCGGAAATGGTGGAACATGTACCATCAAGCTCTGGAGCCTCTGGAGAAGGCCGGTGTGCTGAAACGCCCCTGTGTTCCGGCGGATTGCGTGCATAACGCCCATATGTATTACGTTCTGCTCAATTCCCTGGAGGAGCGCACCAGTCTGATCGGCAAACTGGCGGAGGAGGGCATCAAGGCCGTGTTCCACTATATTCCGCTTCATTCCGCTCCGGCAGGCGTGAAATTCGGGCGTACCGCCGGCAGCATGGCCTGCACGGACCGCACCAGCGATACCCTGCTCAGACTGCCTTTGTATTATGATTTGGGCGCGGAGGGCTGCCGCCGCGTGTTGAAAGCCGGTTTTGGCGTGGAAGGAGCGGCGGAATCATGAGACTGCGTTTGGTTAACGTGTCCGATGTGGACGAAGCCATGCGCGCGCAACTCCGCGTATGGCGCAATTCCGATATGGTCAGCCCCTTTTTTCTGCTGAACCAGGTAACGGAAGAACAGCACCGCGCATGGCTGGAGAAAAACGTCCGCGGTGAGAATGCCTGTGCCTGCGTGATTTATGCGGACCAGGTTCCGCTCGGCCTGGTGTATCTGCCGTGGTTTGACCGGGAGTCCCGCCAGGGCGAGATCGGTATTTATATTTATAACCGGGATTTTCAGGAATTGCGGCCCGCTTCCTTTGCCTATGAAGGGATGATGGATGTTGCCGCAAAAGACCTTGGTTTGAAACGCCTGTGCGCCCGGATTCTGGAGGATAACACCAAGTCCGTCCATTTTCATGGACGCATGGGGTTTGAGTTCTCCCCGGAAGATACGGGGGAATGCGTCAAGAATGGGGAAAGAAAACGTGTTCTGATGTACGTGAAAGATTTATGACTGATCCGCAGATTCAATTGTCCATTGCGGCTACGGTGTATTGCACGGGGGGGTATTTGGCGGAGTTCTGCTCCCGCTGTTTTTCCGCCGCCCGTGCGGCCGGTTACGATCCGGACCGGACGGAAGTGGTGCTGGTGAACGACGGCTGCCCCAGGGACGGGCTGGAACGGGCTCTGGCGGAGCGGGAGAAGGACCGGAGGGTGCGCGTGGTGGATTTGTCCCGCAACTTCGGGCATCATCTGGCCATGTACGTGGCCTGTGAGGAAGCGCGCGGGGAGAGGATATTCCTGATTGACAGCGATCTGGAGGAGTCGCCCGAATGGCTGGAGGATTTTTCTAGGAAGATGGACGATACGGGGGCGGATGTGGTGTATGGCGTGCAGGAGAGAAGGAAAGGCGGCTTTTTTGAGGCCGTGTCCGGCGAGTTGTTTTATACCCTGTTCAACCTGCTTTCCGACCAGCAGATCACGAAGAATATGGTAACCGCGCGCCTGATGAGCGCGCAGTTTGTGCGTGAAATGCTGAAGTTCCAGGACAGGGAACCTTTCTTTTTCGGCCTGTGCGTTGCTACCGGGTTCCGGCAGGTGCCGTGCACGGTGAAGAAGGCTTCTTCCTCCCCTACGACTTATACGTTCCGCAAGAAGATGGCGCTGGCGGTGAATTCCGTGGTTTCCTACAGTGCCAAGCCCCTGGTGTATATTTCCTATTTCGGGTTGGCGGTGACTTTGGTCGCCATGCTGTATGTGGCATGGATTCTGGGGCGGCAGCTCCTGTACAACGTGGCGCCGACGGGCTGGGCGTCTTCCGTGGCCTCCGTCTGGCTGGTCGGCGGCTTTATTCTGATGAGCCTGGGCGTCATCGGCATCTATATTTCCAAAATTTACAAGGAGACCAAGCACAGGCCTTCCGTGATCGTGGCCCGGCGTTACGAGTAACTTCCCGGACGTTTCCTTTTTCTCTCTTTCATGATCAATTATCTGGTTTTACATCTTCTTTTCATTGTCTATGCCTTCAACACGATGATGGGGCGTATGGCCGCCCCCTATGGCTGGATGGACTGGCACAGGTATGTCCTGCTGTGCGGCGTGCTGCTGCTGCTGGGCATTTACGCCATAGGATGGCAGGTCATGCTGAAGAGGTTTAATCTTGGCGTGGCGTACGCCAACCGCTCTGCGGTCGTGATCTGGGGCATTCTGCTGGCATGGCTGTGTCTGGGGGAAGCCCTTTCCTGGACGCTGGCTCTGGGCGCGGCCATGATCATCGGCGGAATTATTCTGGTATCCACGGAGGAGGACGCATCATGAATGAGGGGTTTTATATCGGCCTGACTCTGTTTTCTGTCTTTATGGCGTCCTGTTCCCAGGTGATTTTAAAGAAGTCCGCCATGAATGAGCGGCTGTCCGGCCTTTCCTATTTCGTGAACCGGGCTACCGTGTCTGCGTATGCCATTTTTTTTGGGTGCAGCCTGCTCACGTTTTACTGCCTTTCCCATTTGCCGATGGTGACGGTGAACGTGTTGGAGTGTTCCGCCTACGTGTACATTCTTTTTTTTGACCGCTTTTTTTTCGGAAAGCCGGTGACGCTGCGCAAAGTGGCCGGAAACCTGCTGATCATTACCGGCATTATTGTGTGCCTGAACCGTTGAAGCGCCGGGGGACATTTATGGCCGGAAGGCCGGGAATGAAACGGATACGGCTCTTGACTTTCGTTTTTCCCGTTTCTAGTATGCGTGCCCCGGCCGGGAACCATGGCTGGGCAGTCAGGGAATTTGCTTATGATGAAACAGGTCTGGAGATGGATATCGCTTTTGCCCCTGCTTCATCCGGTATGGTTCAATATTATCCTGCTGGTTCTTGCCTGGAGTATTGTCGGCGTCGCCTACCAGTCTAATGATGATTTGGTGATCGCCTCCGTACTGGACGGCTGGGGCGATCCTTCCTATGCCGATGCGCACGTCATTTTCGTCAATCCCCTGCTGACGAGGTTTCTTCTGATGGTCGCCCCCGTTCTGGGCGGATTGTCCGTCTGGCCGGTGTTTCTGGCCGTTGCCACGCTGTCCAGCGGAGCCGCCATTTTCACGATGCTTACGGCGCATGCCCGCAAGGCGCGCAGCTATGATTTCACGACGCTCGTGCTGCTGCTGGTATGGCTATTGATCATGCCCGGCTTTTATGCCGCCCTGCAATTCAGCCATGCCGCGTTTCTCGTGGGGTTCACCGGCGTGCTTACCTGCCTGAAGCATGGTTCTTCATCCTGGTGGAAGCTGGCTGCGGGCGTCTTTTTGTGTGTTTTGGGGAGCATGATCCGGCTGGATGCCGCCCTGGTGTGCGATGCCTTTTTCGGGGCGGTGCTGGCGGCGGGGAGCATGGACGGGTTCCGGCCCTCCTGGGAAAAGCTTCGTTCCCGGGGACGCCTCTGGGGAGCCCTGGCATGCGTGTTTGCCTTTTCCTACGGCTTGAACGGATACAACAGGCATGCCCACCGCAGCGTGTTTGAGGGATGTGACGTGGCTGCCTGGAACGAGGCCCGCGCCTTGTTGTCCGATACGTCTCCCATCCGTTCGGAGGACGAGTACGAATGTGCTTCCTACGGGGTGTTTGCCAATGACATCAAGATGGTGCAGATGTTCACGAATTGCGATATGGAGGTGTTCAACACCGACTATTTGAGAAGACTCAGGCTGGCGCGGGACGGGAACGATTTCTGGCCCAGAATGTGGATCCGCGGAGAAAAGGCCCTGCATTTGTTTTCCTGGGATTCCATCGTGGACCTTCTGCCCTGCTGGATTTTGTTTGGACTGGCCTGCCGCGCCTCCTTTCGCCGCGGGGATTCTCCGGCGCTCCTGTGTTGTGTGGGCGGCCTTTTGGTGCTGGTTTTGTTGTACATGGCCAGCATAGACCGCCTGTATTTCCGGGTGGTGTATCCCACATTCCTGATTGCCGGGTTATGCCTGCTCAGGCCGGAGCATTTCCAGGCCGTTCGCGTCAAATGGACGGGGAAGGGGGCTTTGACGGGCAGCTTGCCCATGTTCTGCGCGTTTGCCGTCTCTCTTTCCCAGGCGTGCGCCGCCGTTTGGGAGGCCAATATGGAGTCGTTTTCCCCGGAGGCGGGGCGCCTGCTGTGCGAACGGGTGGACCGGGAGCCGGATTCCCTGTTTTGTGTGCAGATGTCCGGCGGCACTATTGATGACCTGGCTCCCGGGCAGTCCGTTTTCCGCAAGGCGTGGAGCTGTTCCCGGAAAAACGTGGTGACGCTGGGCGGATGGAATTTTCCGCTGAAGCCCGTGCAGAAGAAGTTGCAGGAAATGGGCTGGAACGGACAGACTGCCCTGAATCTTTGCCGGGACAACGTCTATATCGTCTGCCTGACGCCCCAGGGAGACCTTTCCGATATGGACAGGAAGTTTTTTACAATGCTTTGCCGCCACATATGGGAACACCACGGCATCCGCACGGCGTGGCACCTGGATGAGAATATTGAAGGAGTGCGCATTTACCGCCTGCGCAAGACCTGGTTCCAGCCCGGCAGGGAACGCCCTCCGGTTTTATAGGGGGGAGAGCGCTGTCCGGATAACAAAAATCCCCCGGTTGACGGACCGGGGGATGAAAAAGGGTAACCTGCAAGGCTCCTTTAAAAGCGCGGCGGGCCTCCCGGCTGCCGGCGGGCGGTGCGGGCTTCACGGAGTTTTTCCTTTTCCGCCGGGCTCAGGAGCAGGTATTCCAGGTCCCGGATGGCCCGTTGCTTGTCGTTGGGGTCCTTGATGCCGGGAAGCAGGCTCTTCATCTTGTCCAGAGAAGCAACCTGGTCGCCGAGTTCAAAACAGGCTTTTTCCCGTTCCCACTGCCTTTTAAGCAGGAAGTTGGCTTTTTCCACTTCAGCCGTTTTCTTGTCGCTGGCGGTGTTGTTCATCAGCAGAGCCAGTTCCAGGCCGATGCGCTTGTTCCAGAGCTTGCGGAAGTTTTCCACATCCTTGTTTTCCTTGTAGGGAACCAGGAGCACGCGGTCGAAGATGCCGTTGAGGTCCATCAGGTTGTCCGGCAGGGTTTCCGACCGGTAGTCGCTGATGTTCAGGTAGGTCCGGATGACGTCGCTGGCTCCGCCCACCATGGCGAGCTGTTCGCCCACATCCTTGGCGTTGGCGGCCACTTCATCCAGCATGGACAGCACGCTTGGGGAAATGTTGATTTCGCGCTCGTTTTTTTCCGCCTCCGCTTTTTTCAGGCAGAGCAGCATCCATTTGCACTGGAGCTGCAGGGCCTTTTTAAAGCCGGGAGCCACATTGTTGCCCGTGTTCTGCTTGCGCCAGTTGGAGAAGGCGGAGCTGGGGCTTTCATTCTGGCTGCTGCCGTTGCGGCCATTGCTGCTGCCTCTGCCGCCGTTCATGGCGGGCATGCGCATCATCCGGTAACCGCCGCCGCCGCGGTTCAGCATGCGGGACATCATACTGGTGGGATTCAGGAACCGGTCTTTCATGGCGTCCACGTAGAGTTTCATGGCGGCGTTTTCCGTGGCGATGGCCGTTGTCAGGGCAGCCACGGCTTTTTGAAGACGGGCCGAACTGGTGTTCAGATGCCCGGTTTTTACTTCCTTGAGCCATTCCGCCGCTTCTTTTCTGGCGGAATCGGAAAGCAGTTCCTGGGCTTGGCAGAAGCCGGAACCCATGACAAGGAGGATGAGCGCGGAAAGCGCCGGACGTTTATACAGGGGATTGAAGTGTATCATGACGGTGTGGAGGGTTTACAGGGTATTTTAACAAACACCGCGCATGAAAAAAAGTTTCATCTTTCCTTCAAAAAAATTGCCGGGCATATTGTTTTACCGCGGAAAATGTTTATCCCAGCACTTTCCGGATGCAGCCGGCGCAGATGGAAACAGCCTCCTGCATCTCTTCCGGAGAGATGACGAGGGGCGGGTTGAAGTACAGCACGTCGCCCAGCGGGCGGAGCAGCAGTCCCTGTTTGAGGGCTTCCTTGTAAATCTGGTAGCCCAGGCGGCGTTCGGAGGGGAAGCTTTTCCTGCTTTCCCGGTCTTCCACCAGTTCAATGGCGTTGACGAGTCCCAGATGGCGGATTTCCCCCACATGGGGATGATCTCCCAGGGCATCCATGATCAATTGATGGAAGAAGGGGGCCTTTTCCCGTGCACGGGGAATGATTTGTTCTTCATCCAGCACTTTCAGAACGGCCAGCGCGGCGGAACAGCCCAGAGGGTTGCCGGCATAGGTGTGGCTGTGCATGAAGGCTTTCCCCTCCCGGTAGTCCGCGTAAAAGGCATCGTAGATTTTTTGCGTGGTGATGGCGATGGACATGGGCATGTAACCGCCCGTCAGCCCCTTGGAGATGCACATGATGTCCGGAGTGATTCCCGCCTGGTCGCACGCGAACATGCTGCCCGTACGGCCAAATCCCGTGGCGATTTCATCCGCAATGAGATGGACGCCGTAGGAATCACACAGGGCGCGGAGTTGGGCAAGATAGGAAGGCGGGTACATTCTCATGCCGGCCGATCCCTGGAGCAGGGGTTCCACCAGCAGGGCGGCGCATTCCTCACCGTGGCGGGCGAATACTTCCTGCGCCGCATCAATGCATTCCGCCTGGCAGCATCCCCTTTTTTTTCCTTTGGGGCAGCGGTAGCAGTCCGGGGCGGGAATGCGCACGATGTCCAGCAGAAGCGGCTTGTAGAGTTCCGAGTACAGGTCCAGGCCGCCGACGGACAGGGCACCCAGAGTTTCCCCGTGGTAGCCGTCGCTCAGGGACATGAAGCGTACTTTCCGGCGGTTGCCCGTCTGATAATGGTATTGGAAGCTCATCTTCATCGCGGATTCGATGGAAGCCGAGCCGTTGTCGGAAAAATTGAATTTGCAGAGTCCCGCCGGAATTTTTTTCATCAGTTCCTCGCACAGGGTGATGGCGGGCTTGTGCGAGAAGTTGGCGAAGATGACGTGCTCCAGGGAATCAAGCTGGTTCTTGACGGCCTGGCTGATTTTGGGATGGCAATGGCCCAGCAGGTTGCACCACCAGGAACTGACGACGTCCATGTAGCGCTTGCCGTCCACGTCGTACAGGCTGATTCCCCGGCCGTGGTCGATGACGATGGGAGGCAGCGTTTCATAGTCCTTCATCTGGGAACAGGGGTGCCAGATGTATTCCAGATCTTTTTTTGACCAGTCAGCGTGATTCATGATGAAGGGGAAGGGATGGCAAGCCGGGGAAAGCTTATTTCATGCGGACTTCATAGCCCAGTTCCGCGAGCATGGCCAGATCCTCCCTGATCGTTACTCCGGAGGTGGTGAGCATGTCTCCGGAGATGGCGGCGTTGGCCCCGGACATGAAGATTTTCCGGCCGTGGTCCCGCATGGTGTTCCGTCCCGCGGCAATGCGGACGAATCCGTCCGGCATGATGAAGCGCACCAGGGACACGATGCGCAATTGCTCTTCTTCCCCCAGCGGTGTCATGTCCGCATAGGGGGTGCCGGGAATGGGGGTCAGGAAGTTGACGGGAGCGGATTTGATACCCAGGGCGGCAATGTCCATGTACATGTCAATCCTGTCTTCCCATGTTTCTCCCAGCCCCATGATGCCGCCGCTGCATACTTCCAGCCCGGCTTCCATGGCCCATTTGATCGTCTGGATCTTGTCGTCGTACGTGTGGGTGGTGCAGATGTTCGGGAAGTTGCGGCGGGAGGTTTCCAGATTGTTGTGGTAACGGGTGACGCCCGCCGCCTTCAACTGCTCGCAATGCTTTTTGGAGAGAAGACCGTGAGAGGCGCACAGGGAGATGCCGCATTGGGCGGCAATGTTTCTGTAGCTGGCGCAGAGCTGTTCCACGTCCGCATCCGTCAGCCTTTTGCCGGAAGTGACAATGGAGTAGCGCAGGATTCCCTTGTTTTCATTGTATCTGGCTCCCGCCAGCAGCGCTTCGTCGCTCAGCAGGGGGTATTCCTCCACAGCCGTGGAGTAGTGCGCGGACTGGGCGCAGTATTTGCAGTTTTCCGAGCATCTGCCGCTGCGTCCGTTGATGATGGTGCAAAGGTCGAAGACGTTTCCGCAGAAACGTTCGCGGATGGCATTGGCTGCCCGGCACAATTCTTCCAGCGGCTCCCGGCGCAGGGCCAGCAGTTCTTCTCTGGTGCATGTTCCGCCCTGGAGCACCCCGGAAAGAAGGGAAGAAGTAAGATTCATGCGGGAAAGATTACCTCCGGGGCGTGGTACGTCAAGGGTAGAGTTGAAGGGGGGCGGGGATGGAAGCTCCCGTTTCTGCCCGCGTTATTTGTCCGTTTGTTCCGGAGTCCTGCAGCACAGAGCCGGGAAGCCGGGAGAGGGTTTGTGCTCCTTGCCCGGAACGGAGACGGCCATCTCGATGAGATCGCGGCGGCTGGAGGCGAGGTCGTGCGTTTCCGAGGGGTCCCGGGAGATGTCGTATACTTCCCAGTTGGCCGGTTTTTTACCGGGAAAGAGGTTGCGGCGCATGACTTTCATCGTGTCGAAGCGCACGGCCACCTGGCCTCCGTAGCCGCCGCCGGCCCAGACCAGGGGGCGTCGGTCTTTCAGAGCCTTTTTTTTGCCGAGCAGGACGGGGGAAAGGTCTATTCCGAGTGGGGAACCTGCATCCGCTCCCACCAGGGCGCATAGCGTGGGCATCACATCGGCATGGAATGCCGGCTGCGTGATGATTCTGCCGGGATAGATTTTTCCGGGCCAGCGGATGATGCCGGGGACCCTGATTCCCCCTTCGTAAAGCTGGCCTTTCAGTCCTTTCAGGCTGTCCACGGAGTTGAAGAATTCATGGTCCACGCCGCCTACATCATGCGTCGTGCCATTGTCGCTGGTGAAGATGACAATGGTGTTTTTCTCAAGGCAGCATGTTTCCAGCGTTTGCAGCAGGCGGCCCACATTGTGGTCCATCTGGGAGATCATGCCGGCATAGGCCGCCCTGGGACGGGGATGGGGCTGATAGCCGTTTTCTCCCCGGTAGGGGCGCTTGTCCCAGTCGCGCGGGTAACGGTCAATCCATTCCTGCAGGGGCTGCATAGCCACGTGGGGTTCCAGCGGGGCGTAATACAAGAAGAAGGGCTTTTTTCCGTGTGCCTGGTTTCTGACGAATTCCTGCATTTTATCTGCAATCAAATCGGAGCTGTGTTTTTCTGCGCGGTAGGCGTCCGTCAGCACTTCCCCCTGCGGCTGGGAGCCGTGCTTGATGGTGACAGCGGCAGGGAGGTGTTGGGCATTTTCTTTTTCCCGTCATTCCAAAGATAGGGAGGATAGGGAGGATAGGGAGGATAGTAGGTGTGGCAGGATTTCTGGTCCGTATAACCGTAGAATCTGTTCACTCCGTGCTTGTCCGGGGCGCCCGTGGTCCCAAAGTCGCCTATGCCCCATTTGCCGAATACCGCAGTGGTGTAGCCGGCTTTTTTCAGGGCTTCCGGGAGGGTATAGGTTGCCGTTCTGATGGGCCAGTCTCCCTTGAGGTCCCGCCAGTTTTCGCGGGCATCCACGCGTTTCAGGTCCTGAACGTCGCAATTGCCCGTGTGTTTGCCGGTCAGCAGGACGTTGCGGGACGGGGAGCAGACCGGAGCGCCGGAGTAGAAGTATACCCATCGCTGGCTTTCGGAAGCCAGTTTGTCGAGATTCAGGGTATTGATTTTCTTCTGCACGTAGCACCCCGCTTCCGCCCAGCCCAAATTGTCTGCGTTAATGAGCGCGATATTGGGGCGTTCCGCTCCGGCCGCATGGATGCAGAGAAGGAATATGCCAGGTAACAGAAACGGAGAAAATACATGCTGCAGGATATACAGTCCCGGAAAGCATGAGATTTCATGCAACAGGAGCAGCCCGGAATGGAGGCCTCATTCCGGAATAAACGGCGGAGCCGTGCTTCTGGCGGCGGAAAAACCGTTGATGGCCGCCGGAGGGCGGTCCGGGACGTATCCGGAGAAACGGAGATCAGGACAGGACAATGTTTTCCACCGCGGTGCGGATGGCTTCATCGCTGAGTTGGTCCAGGGCATGCTTCAGGAAGCCCCGTGCAATCATGCTGCGGGCCGTTTGCTCCGGAATACCACGCGAAAGGAGGTAGAAGATTTCTTCCGGGGAGATGGACGATGTGGCGGAACCGTGGGAGCACTGCACCCGGTCCGCAAGGATTTCCAGACCCGGAATGGAGTTGGTTTCCGCCTGCGGACTGAGGATCAGGTTGCGGTTGCTCTGGTAGGCGCTAGTGTCGTGCGCTCCCTCCTCCACCAGGATCATGCCGCTGAAAACACTGGCGGAGTCGTCGTCCAGCACGCTGGCGTAAAACAGATTGCTGGAGGCTCCGCGGTAGCGGTGCCTCTGGTAGGTCCGCTGGTCCAGTTGCTTGCGTTCTTTCAGATGATTGGCGGAGAGCAGGCGTACATGGGCTCCGTCTCCCGTGAGGACGCAGACCGTTTCCTGCCTGGACCATGCCGCGCCCGGATGGCTGGCCAAGTGTTCCATTTCCGCGGAATCGTCCGCCGTGATGTGGGTGAGCTCCACGGCGCGGGACCGGGTGTTGAGTTCCTGCACCAGGGCGTATTTGACGGAGGAAGCGGAAGAAAGATGGTGCTGCTGCATGGCTCCGCAGAATTGCATGCCATGGTCCGCACTGATGTGGCGCTCCAGGATGCGGAGACGGCCTCCGTTTTCCGTGATGACCAGCGTATAAGGGAAGACGGCTACGTTGTCTCCGGAGATGAAGTGGAAGATTTCCAGAGGCCGGGAGATTTCCCTGTCCGCCAGGATGACCAGCCCGTTGTGTTGAAGGGCCGCGTTCAGCGCGGCCAGACGTTCGGAGCCGAGCATCTCCGGCATGTTTTCCAGATGTTTCCGGGCCAAGTCCGGGTATTGGAGAATAAAGTCTTCCAAATCCATGACGGAGAGCCCTTCCGGGAGTTCCTCCGGCATGGAGACGGGCAGCCCGTTGGCATACACCACCCGGAGGGCGTCCGGCATGGAGGCATGGTCCCGGATGATGGCTGCCAGGGTTTCCGGGGCCAGGGGGGATGCCGCTTCAAATTCTTCCAAGGATTCGTTGGCGGGAGCGCCGAACCGCCATGATTCCATGCGGCGGGAAGGTTCGGGAAGCTGTACCGCCCGTTCCTTCATCTGCCTGTGCCGCGCTTCAAACCATTCGGGGAGGAAGCCTGCCGGAAACCGTTCGTCGTTGAGCAATTGATTCATCATTTCCTTCCTTTATCCGATGCTGTCTTCCATTTCCAAGTCAATGAGCCTGCGCAGCTCCACGGAATATTCCATCGGGAATTCCTGTACTAGATCGTTGATGAAGCCGTTGACCGCCAGGGACATGGCCGCCGCCTTCGGAATGCCGCGCTGCTGCATGTAAAAGAGCATTTCCTCCGAGACCTGAGAGACGGACGCTTCATGCTGCACCATGTTCCGGTCTCCCTTCACCGTGATAGCGGGGTAGGTATCCGTACGGCTGTTGGACGCCAGCAGCAGGGCGTCGCATTCCGTATTGTTCTTGCAGCCCTTGAGCCCCTTGCCCATGACGACCTGGCCGCGGTAGCTGGCGCGACCTTCTCCGATGCTGATGGATTTGGAGACAATGTTGGACGTAGTGTCGTCCGCCGCGTGGATCATTTTGGCGCCGGTGTCCTGGTGCTGGCCCGTATTGGCCAGTGCGATGGAAATGACCTCCCCCCTGGCCCTTTTGCCCTTGAGGACTACGGCGGGGTATTTCATGGTGAGGCCGGAGCCGATGTTGCAGTCAATCCAGCGGATTTCCGCATCTTCCATGGCAAGGCCGCGCTTGGTGACCATGTTGAATACGTTGGAGGACCAGTTCTGCACGGTGACGTACTGGATTTTCGCTCCTTTCAGGGCCACCAGTTCCACAACGGCGGAGTGGAGGGTGGACGTTTCAAACTGGGGCGCCGTGCAGCCTTCCATGTACATGAGTTCCGCTCCTTCGTCCGCGATGATGAGGGTACGCTCGAACTGGCCGAAGTTTTCCGAGTTGATGCGGAAGTATGCCTGAAGCGGGTGCTTGAGTTTGACCCCCTTGGGCACGTAGATGAAGGAGCCGCCGGAGAAGACCGCGCTGTTCAGGGCGGAGAATTTGTTGTCACCCGTAGGGATGACTTTTCCGAACCACGGGCGGAAGATTTCTTCATGGTTTTTGAGGCCTTCCGTCGAGTTGACGAAGATGACGCCCTGGCTCCGCAGTTCCTCCTTCATGTTGGAGTAGGCGGATTCGGAGTCGTACTGGGCTTCCACGCCTGCCAGGAATTGCCGCTCCTGTTCCGGCACGCCCAGGCGCTCAAAGGTGCGTTTGACGTCTTCCGGCACGTCTTCCCAGCTTCTTTTGGGCCGCTCTCCGTCGGAAAGGTAGTAGCGTATCTGGGAGAAGTCTATTTTTTCAATTTCCGGGGAGGCCCAATGCGTGGGCATGGGCTTGCTTTCAAAGACGGCCAGGGCGTTTTTGCGGAAACGGCGTATCCAGTCCGGCTCGCCCTTGACGTCGCAGATGTAGTCGATGGTGGCTTCCGTAAGGCCGTAGCCGGCGTCGAATTTGTGGCGTTCCGGGAAGGAGAAGTTTCCCTTGCTCCGGTCGAAGTCAAACAGGTTTTGCGCGCTGTCGTTCGCAGGCGTGTCAGGTGTTTCGCTCATGATGACTGCCGGATTGCCGGGTTATGCGTTGGCCGCTCCTTCGATTTCCTTCAGGAATTCATATCCCCTGCTTTCCAGTTCGTCCACCAGTTCTCCGCCCCCGGTGCGGACAATTCGTCCGCCGGCCAGCACGTGGACCACGTCCGGCTTGATGTAGTCCAGCAGGCGTTTGTAGTGGGTAATGACCAGGAAGCTACGGAAGGGGGAACGCATGGAGTTGACTCCTTCGGAGACGATGCGGAGGGCGTCGATGTCCAGGCCGGAGTCCGTTTCGTCCAGAATGGCGTAAAGGGGGTCCAGCAGGAGCATCTGGAGGACTTCGTTGCGTTTTTTCTCCCCGCCGGAAAAGCCTTCATTCACGGCGCGGGAGGTGAATTGGCGGGACATGCCGAGCTGGTCCATTTTCGCGTAAAGCATTTTGTAGAACGTGACGGCGTCAAGTTCCTCCCCCTGGGGCATGCGCGCCTGCATGGCCGCACGCAGGAAGTTGGCGTTTGACACGCCGGGAACTTCCATGGGGTATTGGAAGGCCAGAAAAAGGCCGGCACGGCTGCGTTCGTCAATGCTCATGTCCAGCAGGTTTTGTCCGTCCAGCCAGACTTCCCCGTCCGTCACCTCGTAGTCCGGATGGCCGCAGAGGACTTTGGAGAGCGTGCTTTTCCCGGAGCCGTTCGGCCCCATGATGGCGTGCACTTCCCCCTTGGGGATTTCAAGATTGATGCCTTTAAGAATTTCCGTGCCTTGCACGCTGGCGTGCAAATTTTTAATGACCAAGCTCATGATGTAAAAGAAGGAATTAACCCTGCGGTGTAATGATGGAACCCCTCAAGGTGATTTGGGCCTCTTCCACGCATACGTCGTCGGGCAGATTGATGAATTCCCTCAGGTCCACGCCTTCCTTGATGGTAATGTCGTAAATCCGGCCGGTCCGGGTGTCCTGGAAGTGGCCGTGATCGACGAGGTTGGGACAAAAGCGGGAGGAACTGCGTTCAAAGTTGACCTGATTGACAAGGCCATGGTTTACCAAAGCCTCCAGGCAGTTGTAAACCGTAGCCAGGGAGATGCTGGGGAGTTTTTTGCGGACCCGGTGGTAGACTTCATTGGCCGTGGGGTGGTCGCGCTGTTCCAGAAGGACCTGGTATACTTCCTGCCGTTGCTTGGTGAGTCTCAAGCCGGAAATGACTGGAAGGGTAGAAGCCGTTTTTACGGCGTCTGAGGTATCTGTTTTGGAACTCGTTTTATATTTCATGCTCTGCGGGGAATAGTGGAGAAGGCACTATCATTTTGCAAGAACAATTCCTGTTCTTTGTTTTGAGTGGCCGGGGTGGGAAGGAAGGGGAAAAAGAAGGGCGGTCACCCTGTGGATGGCCGCCCTTGCAGGGAAATAGCTGTGAACCGCAACGGTTAGTTGGCGGACTCGGTTTCCGGAGCTACATTGACGCGGCGGCCTTCACGGTCGAAGAACACGCGGCCGTCCACCAGGGAGAAGATGGTGTAGTCACGGCCCATGCCCACTCCCTTGCCGGGGTGCCACTTGGTGCCGCGCTGGCGGATGATGATGTTGCCCGCGATTACTTCCTGGCCGCCGAATTTTTTCACGCCGAGGCGCTTGCTGCGGGAGTCGCGACCGTTCTTGACAGAACCCTGACCTTTCTTGTGAGCCATAAGATTAAGATGAAATTAGAGGTTGAAATTAGGCTTTGATGTCGGTGATTTCCAGCTTCGTCATGGCGCGGCGGGAACCTTTTTTCTTGTGGAAGCCCTTGCGGCGCTTGAATTTGAAGGCGATAATCTTTTTGCCGCGGAATTGGCTGACTACCTTGGCGGAGACGGTGGCGCCTTCCACCGTGGGGGTGCCGAGGGTCACGTTTCCATCATTTTCCACCATAAGCACCTGATCGAAGCTTGCTTCGGCACCCTCTTCAAGGGTATTGATGCATTCAACGTCGATCACGTCGCCCTTCTGGACGCGGTACTGCTTTCCACCTGTTTTGAAAATTGCGTATGCCATTACTATCACTGTTAAGGTTCGCCCGCGGTTGCGGGAGCCGCACTAAACCATATCACTTTTCTTTAGACAAGTAAAATTTCATAAAAAAATGAGCGAGTGGCATAAATTTTTTAAAAACGGGGCTGTTTTAACGCGTTCTCCGGAAGAAATGCGGGCTCTCGGGCGGGAAATAGGTAAAATTTTAATGCCTGGAGAGGTGCTGGGCGTGGTGGGAGAGCTGGGAGCGGGGAAAACGCATCTGACTCAGGGGATTATGGAGGGGCTGGGGAGCACGGATGCCGCCGCCAGCCCCACGTTTTCCCTGGTGCATGAACACCGGGACGGACGGCTGGGGGCCTGCCATTTTGATTTTTACAGGCTGCGGGACGAGTCCGAGCTTTTCGGGATAGGCTGGGACGAGTATCTGGACGGAGACGCCGTACTGGTCGTGGAATGGGCCAACCTGTTTCCGGATGCGTTGCCGGAGGACGCCTCCTGGCTGCTGCTGGAGCATGCGGGAGAATGCCTGCGCAGGGTTTCCCTGGCTCCCCGTTCGTAATCCGGTTCAGTAGCTGATGCTTTTGGCGAATGCCCTGTCAAATCCTGGGCTGTGCCAGATGGTGTTGTGCATGGCTCCGGGGAATTCCTGATAGTTGACGGGAGTGGAGAAGCAGTCGCGCAGCCGCTTGGCATGAGCCGGAGGAATGACTTCATCCGATCCCGCCGCCAGGATGCTGACGGGGCAGGAGACTTTGGGAGCCGCCAGGTCGGAACGGAAGTGGTCGGGCAGGATGAGCTTGACGGGCAGGTAGGGGAAGAGGTCCCTGGCGGTCTCCAGCAGGCTGTCAAAGGGAACCAGAAGTACCAGTTTTTTTACATTCCGGACGGAGGCGATCTGGGTGGCTACCCCGGAGCCGAGGCTCTGGCCTACCAGAATGACGTCGTCCGGGGTTCTTCCCGTCTCTTTCAGCACGTCGTCCAGGATAGCCAGGGAATCCCCCATGATGGCCTGTTCCGTGGGACTGCCGGTACTGAGGCCGTAGCCGCGGTAGTTGACAAGAAGCTTGGCGTGGGGGAATTGATCCAGATAGGGCAGCATCATGGAGATGTCCATGGCGTTGCCTCCGTAATAGACCAGGAGAGGCTGCCCTTTCTTTTCAATGAGCCATCCGCTGAGGCTGGCCCCCTCCCGGTGGAAGGTGCGCCTGTGGGGTTCCCACTCGGCGCGTTTTTGCAGATAGGCGGTTTTGTCCTTGGGCTGGGGCGGCAGATAGACCAGGGAACGGACGGAACAATGGGTGAACGCCAGCACCGCGCCAGCAGCCAGCAGAACCGCTGTCCAGATTTTCCGTCCTTTCCGTTTCATCAGAGGCATGGCTGGGTTAGCGGGGTGAATTGTCCGTGATGGCAAGGGAGCCGGCCGCACCGGTGCGAGGAGTTGCACCGGCTTGTTCCTGATAAGTCCAGCCGGACAGCCGTGCCGTGTTTCCTTCCGCGGATGAACGGCGGACTTCATGGAGGCTGATTTCCCGCGAGGGTGTTTTGAAATGGAAGGTAGCGCTGGCGTTCGCGTCCTGCCGGGCGACGGTGGCTATTTCCGGAGAATTCCCGTTGACGCTGAGCAGCCCCTGGCCGTCCCCGTGGGATGTATAAAGCAGGGTGAGTGCGGCGGGGACGTTCCGGGCCGTTTTATCGGCGGCCGGTTCCGTTTCATTCTCCAGAACAATGGCCGTTCTGCTGCCTTTGGGGAACCATTCCGCCTGTACATTGTCCGTCTCCAGGGTAGCTCCCCCGCGGCCGCAGGCTGAGAGAGTGAGAAGGACGCCCGGCAAGATGATGAATCCTAGTCTCATGAAGATAGTGTCCATTAATTCCGGCGGAAAGGCAATCTCCGTTTTCAGGAGATCCATTCGTACCGAATTTGTTTTCCAAAAGAATGTTTGATAGGACAGGCGCGATGCGGCAGTATGATAACCGTCATGTTTTACCGAATGTTCTCCTGGTATTTTGCGGCGGCCTGTATGACCGGCATGTCTTTTGAGACGTGCCGGAGTGCCGAAGAAGCTCTTCCTCCTGCACGGATGGCCGTGGAAGTGCCTGCCGCCAGCCTGCTGATGGCACGGCAGGAGACCGGGCAGACCCGTCTGGACAGGTCTTTTAAAGATACGGAACTGAGTATAGGCGGCAAGAAGTATGCCAGGGGGATTGGCACGCATGCCACTTCCATGATTCCCCTTCCGGTGCCGAGTATCCAGGGAGGAAGGGTGATGGGCCTGGAAGGCGCTTGCGGCGTGGATGACGGTACGGACGGGGAGGGAAGCGTTGAGTTCCGCGTGATGAGCGGCTCGGAGGTGCTGTGGAGTTCCGGAGTCATGAAACGGGGCATGCCTGCCAAGAGGTTTTCCGTGAAGGTGGCCGCCAACGGCCTGAAGAACCTGTACCTAATGGCGGACAGGGTGGAGAACAATTCCTATGACCACGCGGACTGGGTGGATCTGGCCTGGAAGATCGGAGAGGAGGGAGGAACCATGCAGACGGCCGTAGTGAATGCCGCCAAGTTTGGCATGATTCCCGGTGTCAGGAAGGACCAGGGACCAGCCCTGCGCGACGCCATTTCCGCGCTGAGAAGGAGGGGCGGAGGCGTATTGAGCATCCCCAGGGGAGTGTATCATTTTTATCCGGATGGAGCGCTGGACATGAGCTTTTACATTTCCAACCACGATCAACCTCTCGTTCATCCGGTGTGCGTGCCTCTGGTGGACCTGAGCGATGTCCGGGTTGAAGGGAACGGTTCCCTGTTCCTGTTTCACGGGAAGGTGGTGCCGCTGCTGATCATGGATAGCGAGAACGTCACTGTGGAGCGCCTGGCGATCGATTATGAACGGCCCTATTATTCCGAAGGACGCGTGACCGCTGTGGATGACCAATCCACGGAAGTGGAGATAGACAGGAAAACCTATCCGTACGAAATCAAAAACAACAGGTTTGTCTTTATCGGGGAAGGCTGGCGGGAAGGCATGGCCAGCTGCATGGCTTTTGAGAAGGGAACGGGGCATATCATCGCCAATACGGCGGACATCGGCTGGAACGGCCATGTGGAGCCAGCGGGCGGAAACCGCCTCAAGCTGAAATGGGACCTCAAGAAAAGAGGTATCAAGCCCGGCGATACGCTGGTATTCCGGAATTACAACCGCCCCCATCCGGGATGCGTGATTTACCGGGCGCGGAAGACGCGCCTGAATAACGTAGCCCTGCATCAAAGCACCGGCATGGCGCTGCTGGCGCAGCGTTCGGAGGATATCAGCATCAAGGGAGGGGGAGTTTTCATCAGAAAGGGGACGAAGCGTGTGCACACGTCCGGAGCGGACGCTACTCATTTTTCCAATACCCGTGGTGAAATCATTGTGGAAAAAGCTTTGTTTGAGGGGATGATGGATGACGCCATCAATGTCCATTCCACCTGTCTGGGAATTCAGGAGGTGGTGGACAGCCAAACTCTGAGATGCAGGTACATGCATCCCCAGGCCGTAGGATTTGAAGTGTTCCTTCCCGGTGAGAAAATCCGGTTCATCAACGGTCCCACCCTGGAACCGGGAGAAACGGGCACTGTGAAGTCAGCCGTCAAAACGAATGAAAAGGAATTGCTGATCACGCTGGAGGAACCTCTTCCCAGTGGGGTGAAGGCGGGCGATGCCGTGGAAAATGCGGATTTTTATCCGTCCGTGGTGTTCCGGAACAATATTGTCCGCAACAACCGGGCGCGCGGCACCTTGTTCACCACCCCCGAAAAGGTGCTGGTGGAAGGCAATCTGTTTGACCATTCCTCCGGCGCCGCCATCCTGCTGGCCGGAGATGCCCAGGGCTGGTATGAAAGCGGCGCCTGCCACGAGGTGGTGATCCGCAGGAATACGTTCATCAACAATCTGACTTCCCGCTACCAGTTCACCAACGCGATCATTTCCATTTATCCGGAGGTCAAGCAGCTGAACAACCAGAAGGATTATTACCACCGCAATATTCTTATTGAGGACAACGTCTTCAAAACCTTCGACGTCCCTTTGCTGTTTGCCATTTCCACGGAGAATATCAAGTTCATCAACAACAGAGTTATTTACAACAACGATTACAAGGGGTGGGGGCAGAAGCCCTTCCAGTTCAGAAGATGCGCCAATATCCTGATCAAGGGCAACCGGGTGGAACCGCCGCGCACATGGACCATAGCCGACTGCAAGCTGGAGAATACGCCGGAAAGCCAGGTGCACATGGAGGAGTGATATTCTTCTGCCTGTTTTTACAATACATATTGGTTTTTTCGGATGGCTGATTCCTGATGCCATGCGTGCGGAGGCCTGTCATGGCCAGGCCGTGCAAATGGCAGGAAGCAGGGGAGGATGGCGAAGCCGGGCCGGAAGGCGGATCGAAAAGATTCTCATTACTGCCACTATTCCGTTCGTTGTTGGCTCTCTCTGAATTATTTCGTTTAGTTTGACACCCATTTGGCAATCTACTATGTTCCTTGTGCAATGCACAAGGAACACAGCGGCTGGTGGGCAAAGTACAATTGGCTGGTTTTGTCTTTTCTGTCGTGCTGTTTTTCATTTCATGACCAGAGTTTTTGGATTGATGAATGCTGTACCGCATTGTGCGCTGTCCAGCCGAGCCTGGAAGAATGCTGGCGGCAAATTTGCCGGATTGGCGGGAGCGACGCCCAGATTGCTTTTTATTACTATCTTTTGTTTTTGTGGCATCAGTTGACAGGAGCCGAATCCGAGCTGGCTCTTCGCCTGTTCAATGGGGTCTGGGTTTTTCTGGCAGGCTGGTTTTTCAGAAAGGAACCAAAAGCCCTGGTCATCCTGTTGCTTTCCCCGTTTTTTATCTATTATACCGAAGAACTGCGCCCTTATATTTTACAAATTGCGGCTTCCTGCGGGGTGACCATGCTGCTTTATCAAGCCAGCAGAGGGCATCCGGCAAGGTTCCATGCCCTTTTTGGGACCTTGTTTTTTCTGTGCCTGACAAGCCTGACAGGGGTGGTTTGGGGCTTCGGCTTTATGGCTGCATTTTTCGTCCTGTCATTCCGGCAGTTTAGAGGGCGGAGTTTTTGGAAGGCCGTGTTTTGCTGGATTTTCCCTTTTGCAGGGCTGGCTGCGTATTATGCCTATACCCTTTCCCTCGGGGCCCGTTCCGTGGTGATATCTTCCAGCTGGGTTGTTAATGTGGCCGCGTCCTTGTATGAGTTAATGGGATTGGCCGGGCTGGGGCCTCCGCGTGCCGAGTTGAGGCTGTGTACGACCCTGGATTCCTTATGGAAGATGGAAGGGTTGGTTTTGGGCGGCGTTGTCGCCCTGGCCATGGGCGGCGCCCTGGTTTATGGAGTTGTGTTATGGCGCAGGCAATCCTCCAGATCATTGCCATGGGCGCTCCTCGCTCTTGTGCTGATTCCCGGCATGGTGTTTCTTTATGGAACGGAAGCCATGGATTTCCGGTTTTCCGGCAGGCATTGCGCTCCTCTGCTGCCTGTATTGTGCCTGATTTGGTCCAGGGTATGGCCCCAGAACTGGAAGTCTTCCAACCGTTGCCGGGTTGTTCTGTTTATCCTGATGATGATTGTCTGGCTGGCAAGCGATTTCCGTCTTCGTTTTTGCAGTATTTATAGCCGGGAAAATTACCGGGAGGCTGTTTCCTATTGCAAATCATTGCAGGAGAAAGGAATGAAGGTTCTTCTGCTTTGCAATGAGTTTGGCGGGAAATTTTATGGATGGCATTTTCAGCCTCCGGCGAATTATTGGTCAGATTATGATGCCGTTGTCATTTCCCGCCCGGGCCGGTATGCTCCCGTATTAAAAGCGATGGAGGATTCGGGCTTGTATCAACGCTCCGCCCTGTGCCAGGGATTTACCGTTTATTTCAATGGAAAGGTTTTGCCGCCGGCAAGGAAGGATTGACGCTTTCCCCGATTGTTTCAACGTCTTGCGTCAGAAAGATGTCTTACAAGGATTATGGAAATTCCTTCCCATTTGATCAAACGCTGCAAGAAGTTCATTGAGCCTTACCGTGTGAAGGACGGCAAGGGATTTAAATTGTCCCATCATGATCCGGGGGATCTGGGCAAGCTGGACAAGGACAGCAAGAAGGAAGCCGTTGAGAAGCTTGAAAAAGGCATCGAATTGCTGGGACAGTTGCAGGAGGTGCTTTACGCCAGCGAGTCCTATGCCCTGCTGGTGATTTTGCAGGCGATGGACAGTGCCGGCAAGGACGGTATCGTCAAGCATGTGATGGGAGGCATCAATCCCCAGGGATGTGTGGTGAGCAGTTTCAAGTATCCTTCCACTGTGGAACGGACCCACGATTTTTTGTGGAGGTGTGTGATGCGCCTGCCGCAGAGAGGCATGATCGGCATTTTCAACCGTTCCTATTACGAGGAGGTGCTGAGCGTGCGCGTGCATCCGGAATACCTTGCGGGGGAAGGATTTGATCCGGGCCAGGCAGGCAAGGCTTTCTGGAAGGAGAGATACAGGTCCATCAATAACCTGGAACGCCATTTGCATGCCAATAAAACGCGGTTTGTGAAAATCTTTCTCCATCTTTCCTATGAGGAGCAAAGGAAGCGTCTTCTGGCGCGCCTGGATACTCCCGACAAGAATTGGAAGTTTTCAGAAGGGGATATCCATGAGCGCGAATATTGGGACGGCTACCAGAAGGCTTTTGAAGAGATGATCCGGAATACGGCCACTCCGGATGCTCCATGGTATGTGGTTCCGGCGGATAACAAGTGGTATTCCCGGCTTGTCTGCCTGTGTGCGATTGCCGGCGCCCTGACGGATATGAAGCTGAAATATCCGCAAGTGTCCGGGGAGTTGAAGTCTTTTTTCCCCAGATTCCGGGAGGAACTGGAATATCCGCCGGACAGGGATAAGAAGTGAATGGCGCGTGCCCGGTCCTGTTCCGGGATAACCGCCGTGCCCGGAGAGGGGAGAACGGAGATGCGCCCGGAATGGGGGCATGTAGGCTCAGCTTCTGCGGAAGGGGGAACGCCTTGTAATCAGCGCCTGCGTTCCCAGGATTTCACCTTGCCGTTGATGAATAGAACGTATCCCGTATTTACCGGAACGTAGGTGACGTCGTTGTAATAGGGATAATACGGGCTATAGAAGCCCGGTCCCCCCCAATAAGGGCCGCCCCAGTACGGACCGTACCAGAAGGAGGGCGGCGGCGTGTAAACGGGCTGCAGGGAAGAGTAGATCCAGCGGGTGGCCTGCTTTCCGTTGAGGTTGCCTTCCGCCACGGCGGAGGGGTCTCCCCATGCCAGGAATACGGCGGGCGGCGACATGCCTTCCGCAATTTGGCCGGTTTCCACCAGCGCCTTTTGAGCGGGGGGAAGCGAATTGAATAAAGCGGGGTTTTTCTGAATACGGGAGGCGGGGGTGGACACGCAGGAAGCAAGGCTCAAAGCGGCGGCCATGGTGGTGAAAAGTAACTTCCAGTTCATGATATGCATACGGATAACACTCACTTTGACTCTTGCCAAGGGTCTTTTGTTGAGTAAAATGAACCGACAAGTTATGAAAGCGTTCCGCAATCTGGCCTTATTACTGATGGTCCCGGCTCTGGTTTCCTCCCTGTCTGCAGCAGGAAAACCGGAAATTATCAATGATTATCTTCCGGTCGGGAAGATGGTGGAAGGCTCTGCCGTCAGCGTTTTGCTTGACGAAGGCCTTCAGCCATTCATGGAAAAGATTGACGGCGTTTTCAGCTCCCTGCCTGAAAAAGACAAGAAGGAGCTGGTTTCCCAGATTGTTCCCGGACAGCCTGTTCCGTATGACGAACGCCTGGGCTGGACCAAGGAAGATTATGCCAAATATCTGGAGTGCTGGAAAAAGAAGCAGATTCAGGAAGTGGCTCCCGTAGCGATGGGGATTTTCCCGGACGGCGAGCAGGGCATCTGGAATCTGGCAACAGTGGTTCAGCAGGGGCCCCTGCCGATGAGCACGCTTAAGTATGATTCCAATACCAAGTCATGGATTTCCCCCAACGGCTCCCTGGCTTTGAAGGGCGACGTGTCCTATGACGATATGAATGTGTATGGGGCGTGGAGCGGCAAGGAATGGACGCTGGAGAAGAAGACGATCCTTTCCACGCTGACGGAAACCGTCATCCTCGGCAAGACGAAGGATGGAAAGTATGTTTATTTTGTGTACAACATGTCCGAGAAGAATCCGGACAATTTCGTTATTGCCAATCAGTCCATCGTGCTGCGCGTTCCCATGACCAGCATCGTGGGAGATCCCCTTCTGGAGAAGGCCAAGGCCCGCGCCCGCCAGTAACGGCTGATGTTTTTTCTTACTTCCGGTTATAAAAGATGCGTATTATCAGTGGATTAGCCGGTGGAATATCCTTGTCCGTCCCCAAGGGGGAGGTTCGCCCCACCACGGACCGGGTGAGGGAAGCCCTTTTTTCCATCCTGCATCCTCTGATCAAGCATGCCGACGTCCTGGACCTGTTCTCCGGATCGGGAGCGTTCGGGCTGGAAGCCCTGAGCCGCGGAGCAAGAACCGCCCGCATGGTGGATGCTTCCCGGGCTTCCTGCACCACCGCCAAGGCCAATTTGTCCAAGACCGGGCTTGAGGGCGGCACGGTGATCCAGGGGGATGCCGTCCAGTTCGTGAAGAGGGAATTGACCGCCGGCAGAAAGTATGATGTGGTGTTTGCCGACCCTCCCTATTGCAAGGGGCCGCTGGACAGGGATTTTGTCGTGGAACTGGTGGAAGCCGGTGTGGCCGGTCTGCTGAAGGATGAAGGCGTGTTCATTGCGGAGGTCCAGGAAGGCTGGGGGACCGGGAGTGAAGGTTCCGCCGATTTTGACGGACTGCGCCTGGTGGATACCCGCCGGTACGGGAAAAATATGCTGCTGTTCTATCGATTGCCGAAGGAGTAAGATGAAAGCCCTTTTATTGTCATGTTGTTATAATATCCTGTACACCATCGGCTGGCTGGTGACTCTGCCTTCCTATCTGCTCAAGCAGAAGCGCCGGGGGGGATTCGGCACGGGGCTGATGGAGCGTTTTGGCCTGTACCGCGTTTCCTACAACAGGGAGCCGAAGGGCGTGCTGTATGTGCATGCCGTGAGTGTGGGGGAAGTAGTGATAGCCCTCAAGTTTCTGCGTGCATGGCTCCGGGAGCGCGGCGGTTCCGCCGTGCTGGCCACCAGTACGGCTACGGGGCATGCCACGGCCATGAATGCCCAGGTGCCCGGCGTGCGCGTGATTTACTCCCCTTTTGACTTGCTGGGGCTTCCCGGCAGGTGCTTTGACCGCTTTGAACCGGAAGCCATTGTGCTGGTGGAGGCGGAGCTGTGGCCCAATTTTGCGCGCGCGGCCAAGGTGCGCGGCATTCCCATGGCGATGATCAATGCCCGCATGTCCGCCAGATCGGAAAGCCGGTACCGCGCGTTCAAGTGGCTTTCCAAGTATTATTTTTCTTTTCTGGACGCCATGGGCGTGCAGGACAAGGGGGATGTGCAGCGGTTTGAGTCCGTGGGAGTCTCTCCGGCCGTCATTCATGTGACCGGAAGCATCAAGTTTGACCAGCAGACGGCGGACCGCCGTGATGCGAATCCCGAGTTTTCCGCCATTCTGGAGAAGTTGAAGCGCGGCAAGCCTGTGGTGCTGGCCGCCAGCACGCATGACGGGGAGGAAGTCCTGATTGCGGAGGCTGCCAGGAAAGCCGGCGGTTTTCCCCTGATTGTTCCCCGGCATGCGGAACGCCGCCATGCCGTGGTGAAGGATTTGTCCGCCCGCGGCTGGCAGTGCATTTTGCGGACGGAAGGAGAAATTCCTGAAACCCTCAAGGAGAACGTCTGCTATGTTGTGGACACGACCGGGGAGCTGAAGGATTGGACGGCCCTGGCCGACGTGGCCGTGATCGGCAAGAGTTTCCTGGCGGACGGCGGACAGAATCCGGCAGAAGCCGTTGCCTGCGGCGTGCCCGTGCTGACGGGGCCGCATATGGAGAATTTTGATGCCCTTGTCCAGCTTCTGGAAGGGGTGGACGGTATCACCAGATGCGGGGAGGAACAGTTGCCGGACGTTCTCAAGGAAATGCTGGACAACCCGTTGCTGGCGCATGCGCAGGCTTCGCGCGCCCAGGTGGCTCTGAAAGCCCATTATGGCGCTACGGCCCGCACCATCCGCATGATCTGCATCATGCTCAAGATTCCCGTTTGAGCGGAGGAGCATCCGTCGTTTTTTCGCTGTCCTCTGTAGTTGAATGGAGAGGCAGGGCATAGACTTCCCCCTGCGGCGCGTCCACAATGATGTCAAAGTGCCGCAGGGTATCCACGCCGATCTGGCGTCTGCCGCCGGTTCCCGTCACGACGAATGAAAGGCCTTCCATGTGGAAGTCCGGTCCCATGTGGAGCGTGGAAGGAACACCCAGCTTCATGACGGAATGGCTGCCGCTGCTTCCGTTGATGTCTGACGCCATGGCTTTGACATGACTACCGTCCGGGTCCGCCGGCCATTGCTCCACAGGGGCCAGAGAGAGTGTGGAGCCGGAGTCGAGAGCCAGGAGAAACGGCGCGCCGTCCCTGGTGCACCGGATGTAGAGGATGCCGGAGTCATGGCGTTCAACGTCCAGCGGTTTCATGTCTTTAAGGGGGAAACGGGAACGTTCGAGGAATTGCAGGGTGGCGTCCCTGACGGAGAGCAGGAAGGGGCAGAAGCTCAGATAGTTGATGCCCAGGATGCCGTCCACGCGAATTCGGGTGCTTTTTTGAAGAGGGGCCAGGTCCATGGTGCACCCGTAGAAGTTTTTGATCAGAAGGCCGCCGATGGAGAAGGATTCCATGGAAAATACCCGGGGTGCGGTGTGGACATTGGAGCCGGGGGCAATCTGAACTTCCTGCAGAGCCAGATCCGGGAAGTGCTTTTTGATGAATTTGACGTCGAACGTGGTGTGGGAGGCGGCCGTATCCACGATGAGGTTGCACGGGATGCCGTTGATGCGGCATTCCGCAATAAGCAGTTTGCTGTTGGGGTCCCTTGCCAGTTTGACCGGCTCCATGTCAGTCAGGGATGCTGTGGCCCTGTCCGGAAGGGGAGCGGCTTCTTCCGCGAAGGAGAGAGGGAGCAGGGACAGCATCAGGAGGCCTGCGGCGGCAAGTGGCAAGCTGCGTACGGGGAGCATCCCTTACAGGTAAGCGAGCACCCGCGGCCTGGCAAGTCAATTTGACGGTGAATCAGTCATGAGCCCGGTGGTTGGGCCTGTGGCGGCGTTCCAGCTCCACGCGGTCTTCGTAGTTGCGGGCCTGGACTTTCCTATCCCTTTTTCCGGCCCTTTCCACGTTCATCTGCCGTTTTTTCTGGCGCTTGGCAAGCTGGGAAATTTCGTTTTCCAGATTCAGGAAGTTCAGGTAGCGTTCCTTGTCCAGGCGCCCCTCTTCCACGGCTTTTCTGATGGCGCATCCGGCGTCCTTGCCGTGGCTGCAGTCCGCAAACCTGCATTCATGGGCCAGTTCCGTGAGGTCCGCAAAACTTTCCCGGAGCGTGTGTTCGTCCGTCCACATCTGGATTTCCCTGATGCCCGGATTGTCGATCAGCAGGCCGCCATGCTTGAGAAGCACCAGTTCCCGCGCCACCGTGGTATGGCGTCCTTTGCCGGTGACTTCATTCACTTCCCCCGTCCAGAGCCATTCGTCCCCCAGCAGGGTGTTGACCAGCGTGGATTTTCCCACGCCCGAGGAACCTACGATGGAGATTGTTTTTCCTCGTTCCAGACATTTGCGGAAGTCCTTGATGCCCTTGTTGCGGAGGGCGCTGATGCAGATAATGCCGCATTCCGGGCAGAGTTCCCGGAGGATGTGCGTGGCTTCCTCCACTTCTTTCCTGGAGAAGAGGTCCACTTTGTTGAGCAGGATGAGGGGCATGGCTCCGCTGCGACGGATGAGCGTGAAGTAGCGCTCCATGCGTCTGGGGTTGAAGTCGGTTCCCGGTTCCGTGACGACGGCCACGATGTCCACATTGGCGCCCAGCACCTGTTCCGCGCTGCTTTTTCCCGGCGCCTTGCGGGAAAAACAGGTCCGGCGGGGAAGAATGGCGCGTATGACGGCTTCATCCTCCGCTTCTCCGGGGTCGATCGCCACCCAGTCTCCGACGGCGGGAAGTTCCGCATCCGTGGCGGCGTCATGCCAGAGTTTTCCGCTCACGACCACGTCCATGTCCTCTCCTCCGTCCAGCAGGGCGGTGAAGTTGATTTTCGTTTCCCGGATCAGGCGCCCCGGAATCCAGCCGGGTTTGGCAATGGCGTCAAAGGCGTCTTGAAAGTGGTCGTTCCAGCCTAGGTCCTGAAGAGTAACGGGCATGAAGGAGCAGGGGGTTGTTTGAGAGAAGCGGTACGCTGCGGCTGATCGTTTATGATGGCTTAATTCCGGCCGGGTTCAAGCCCGGAAAAGGTATGCCGGTCAGGATGACAGGCCTTTCCCGCGTACAAGGCGGCACGCGCGTTCCACGATCTGGTGGGCGATGTGCGTTTTGGCGGCTTTTTCCAGCAGGTCCGTCCGGTCCGGGTAGATGAGCAGCACTTCGTTTTCCGATGCGTCGAAGCCGATGTCCCGGCGGGAAACATCATTGGCCACGACCATGTCGCATTGCTTGCGCTCCAACTTGCCGCGCGCATAGGATTCCACATCGTGGGTTTCCGCCGCAAAGCCGACCAGAATGCCGCGGAAGCCGAATTCCGTGCGCATGGAGCCCAGAATGTCTTTGGTGCGCTCCAGCTCCAGAATCATGCGCTCCCCTGTTTTTTTGATCTTGCGGTCCGGTACGGAAACCGGCCTGTAGTCCGCAACGGCGGCGCTGAGGATGGCTATGTCCGCATAGGGCGCCTGGTTCTGCACGGCGTCATACATTTCCTGGGCGGTTTCCACGGGAAGGAAGTCAACGCCGTGCGGAACGTCCAGGGAAGTGGGGCCGGAGATGAGCAGGACGCGGTGGCCGTCGTGGGCCGCCGCCTCCGCCAGGCTGTATCCCATTTTGCCGGAAGAACGGTTGGTGATGTATCTTACGGGGTCAATGGCCTCTCTGGTAGGACCGGCCGTGATGAGGAAACGCATGGGCGGCATTATGCGGAATCGTGGGGAAAAGTGAAGAGTGATCTTGTTCAGCCGGGCATTATGTTCCGGCTTGACTCCTGTCCCTGATTGGGCGAGTTATGAAGGCGTGATTTATTGGGACAATAACGCCACCACCCCCCTTCTTCCGGAAGTTTACGCCGCCATGGAACCGTTCCTGAAAGAACGGTTTTTCAACCCTTCCGCGGGGTATGCAGAGGCCAGGCGCGTGCGGGAGGCGGTGGAGGAAGCCCGCGCCGGAGTGGCGGCCCTGCTGGGCGCGTCTCCGGCGGAAATCGTGTTTACTTCCGGAGGAACGGAGGCCACGAATGCCGCATTCCGGCAGATGGCCCGTGAAGGAAAGGGCGTGGCCGTACTGTCCACGGATCACGATGCTTCCCTGAAAACATCCGTTGCCCTGGGGAACGGGCGCATATGTTCCGTGGACCGTGAAGGAAGGGCCGTACCGGAAGAATGGGAAGCCCTGTGCGCCGGGGAAGCGGGCGGCGTTTCCTTTGCCTGGGCCAATAACGAGACGGGCGTGCTTCAGGATGCGGCGGCTTTGTGCGCCGCCGCCCGGCGGCATGGGTTGCCCGTGCATCTGGATGCGGTGCAGTGTGCCGGAAAGATTCCCGTGTGCCTGCATGGGATGGATGTGGATTATGCGTCCGTTTCCGCCCATAAATTGCATGGTCCGAAGGGTATAGGATGCCTGTACAGGCGCTCCGGCGTTCCTCTGGAGCCTGCCTTGTTCGGTGGCGGTCAGGAGTACGGGCTGAGGTCCGGCACGGAGAATGTGCCGGGAATCATCGGTTTTGGGGCTGCGGCCCGCGTGGCCCTCCGGCATGTGGAGGAAGCGGGGCGCGTGAGGCGTCTGCGGGACAGTTTTGAGTTTTCCCTGGCGCAGGCCGTGGACGGAGTGACGGTGCATTCCGGTGCCGCGGAGAGGATTCCGAATACGTCCAATTTGGCTTTTTCCGGGTGCACGGCCGAGGCCCTGATGCTTTTGCTGGAACCTGCCGGGCTGTTGTGTTCCGCCGGGTCCGCCTGCCATACCGTGCAGCCCATGCCGTCCCATGTGCTGGCGGCCATGGGGTTGTCCGACGGCGAGGTGCGTTCCTCCCTGCGTTTTTCCCTGTCTTTTACCACTACGGAGGAAGAGGTGCGGGAGGCCGTGCGGCTGGTGGCGGAGGCTGTCGGGAAGGTGCGCCGCGTCCAGTCTTCCCGCACCGGTCCCGTGTTTGTTTACAGGCCGTGAGTAGGAGAGACAGCCTGATGGGCTTTTATGGCGGCGGATTGTCCGTAAAGGAGCAGGGAGCCGCGTTTTGGGCGGATTGTCCGCTTTTCTTTCCTTCTTGCCGCCGTGCGTAGTTCGTGCTAGGGTTTATAGACTGTGGAAAACAGCGGTTTTTCCAGTAGATGCTTATGAATATAGAACATTATCAGAGCAAGGATGAGGAGGCGGTCCTGAATATTTGGCTGAAGGCGTCCGAACAGGCCCATGCGTTTGCCGGGGTCGGTTTCTGGTGTGGCTTGGTGGAGGATATGAGGCAGGTGTATTTGCCGAAGGCGCGGACTTGGATATGCCGTGACGGTGACCGCGTGGTGGGGTTTGCCTGCCTGGTGGGAGAGGGGGAGCTGGCCGCCCTGTTTGTGGATCCGGAACGCCAGTGTGAGGGTATAGGGACGGCATTGCTGAATTGGGTCAAGGATCACAGCAAGGGGGTGCTGACTGTAGGCGTTTATGAGGAGAATCCGCGTGCATGGCAGTTTTACAAGCGCAGCGGGTTTGAAGAGATCGGCTCCCGGGAGGATGAACTTGCCGGCAGCCGGGAGTACCGTCTGGAGTGGAAGAGGCCCCGCCCGTCATAAGAAAGGGCGGAGGCTCTTGAAGAACCTCCGCCCGAGTTGATTTTTAGGATGCCGGCAGTCGTGTTAGGCGATTTCCACCTTGACGCCGCTCTTTTCAATTTCTTCCACCATTTCCGGAGCAATGGCTTCGTCCGTGATGAGCATGCTCACCAGGTTGGGAGCGACCGTGTAGAATGCCGGGCTGTTTGCGATGCTTGTGGAAGGCATGGCGATGATTACCTTGGCATCCTGGGGGATGACGCTTCTGATGAATTCGGATTGAAGCATGTTTTTGTACCCGGCGCCATGCTTGGGGGAGTAGCAGTCCGGGGTGAGTACCACCAGTTCAATGTTCAGGGATCCGGCCGCGTGTGCCGCGTCCTGGCCCACGTAGACCTGGGCTTCACGGTCGAAACGGCCGCCCGTGCAGTAGAAGCTGAGGCTCGGGATGCCTTCCAGCCTGGTCAGAAGGGTGGGGTTGTTGGAGACAATATGCGTGTCTCTGGAGTTGACATGGTTGCATATCTGGTAACCCATGGTGCTGCTGTCAATGAACATGACGACGGAGGTCGGGATGTTCTGAACGGTTTTTTTGGCAATCTGGATGGAGACATGGTCCTGAGTGACAATGTCTTCATGAAGGGATTTGTGAGTGAGCGCCAGTGCGCCGCCGTGAACGCGCTTGAGGAATCCCCTTTTTTCAAGGTTAATTAAATCGTTGCGGACCGTTTCATCCGTGACCTTCATCTGCTTGGCCAGGGCAATTGTCCTTGCGGCTCCATGCTCGGCCAGGGTTTTCAGAATAAACTCTTTACGTTGGGATGCTAAGTACATTGGGTTCTGTTTTTCTATATAGAATGTTTACACGTTCTACGTGTTAAGTTGTTTTCTAACAATTTTTCACGGTCTCAGTCAAGCGTTAGAAACATTAACTTTTGACTGTTACTGTGAATAATGCCGATTTTGTAATACTGAGACAGCATGATAACGATAAATGTACAAAAATATTTACTCAATGCACAAATTAGTTATTATTATGACAGAGATTTGTTAATCGGGTATGGAAATGGAGGCCGGATCGAAGTTGGGGGTGGGAAAGGCAAGCTGGAGATGCCGGAGTTTTTCCACGATCAGGCGTGCAACGACAAGGTTTCTGTACCATTTCCGGTCCCCGGGGATAATGTACCAGGGGGCTTCCGGAGTGGATGTTTTTTCAATGAGGTCCTGGTAGGCGGTTTGGAATTCATCCCAGCGGTTGCGGTCGTCAAGGTCATCCATGCAGAATTTCCAAAGCTTGTCCGGATCCTGAAGCCGTGATTCCAGGCGCTTTTTCTGTTCCTCCTTGGAGATATTCAGGAAAAGCTTGATGATAGTGGTGCCTTCTTCCGCGAGCATGGATTCAAAGTCCAGCACGTGCTTGTAGCGGCGCTTCCAGACGGGGTCCGGGAAGATTTTTTTTACACGCACGGCGATGATGTCTTCATAATGGGAACGGTTGAAGATGGCAATCTGGCCTTTGGTCGGAACTTCCTTGTGCACGCGCCAGAGGAAGTCATGGTCCAGTTCCTCCGGGGTGGGTTTTTTAAAGGGCACGA
Source organism: Akkermansia sp. KLE1798 (assembly GCF_001580195.1). Taxonomy (NCBI): domain Bacteria; kingdom Pseudomonadati; phylum Verrucomicrobiota; class Verrucomicrobiia; order Verrucomicrobiales; family Akkermansiaceae; genus Akkermansia; species Akkermansia sp. KLE1798. Next base: position 278,117 of record NZ_KQ971082.1, on the reverse strand, counting down.
CATGGAGCCCCTGCGGGTCCACGCGGGAGAAGACATGCTTGACGCAGCCGTCCTTGCCGCCGGCGTCCATGGCCTGGAGAATGACGAGTATTTTGTGCTTGTGCTGGGCAAAGAGTTTTTTCTGCAGTTCCTGCAGTTCTTCCCTCAGCTTGTCGAATTCGACCAGGGATTCTTCCTTGGTTCCGGAGAAGAGGGATTTGTCATCCGTGGGGTAGTCCTTTAAACGCAGTTTTTTGCCCGGAGGCACCAGGTAACGGTTCATCGTATAAGAAGTTAGTGTTGAAGGGTGGGCGGCCCGTACGACGCGCTTTTCCGCAGAGGGGCGGTTGGCGGTTGGGGGCTTTCCGAAGAATTGAGTGAGGGCGTCCTTAATGACTTTTCTTTTGAATTTGGGGAACATTTCCAGCTTGATGTCCTGGAGAAGCACCCATTTTGTTTTTGCGAATTCCGGGCTGCGGTGCAGGTCCGTTTTGGGGCGGCTCGTTTTGCAGCGCACCAGGAAGTAGGTTTGTTCCTGCCCCACCCAGCGGGTGATTTTACGGTGGTTGGCAGGGTATTTGTACCGCAGCCCGGGGAGGCGCGCCACAATGTTGTAGTCCGAGGGGCGCAGCCCCACTTCCTCCCAGACTTCCCGCGCCAGGGCGCGTTCAATGCTTTCATTTTTGATGACGCCCCCCTGGGGGAAATGCCAGTAGGGATTGCGGCCGTGGTCCTTGCCCAGCAGGATGTAGCCGTCGGCATCCATGATGATGGCTGCCGCGTTGATTCTCCATGCTCTGGCTGGTGAAGGAGTGTCCATGACCGGGCAAAACTGCTTATTGGGGGGCTTGTTCCGGGGCGGGCTGCATTTCCGGCGGCTGTTCCGTTTCAGCCGGGTCCTCCTGCCAGATGAAGTGCTCCAGCTGGATGCGGCGCGCATAGGCTGCCGCTTCCCTGGCTCTGGGGCCGGAGGTTTGCGCCAGCTTTCTGGCCAGGGCCAGGGCGCCGTCCCAGTTTTGTGCCTGTCCCATGAGGCGGATGGAGGCAAATCCCGCGTTGTAGAACCAGTGCCAGTCCCGGCGCTTGTTGGCGGAACTGCCGCTGGGCGTATGGACCAGAACGGAAGCATAGTCATCCAGGGCTTTTTCCTGGTCGTTCAGCCTTTCGTAAAATTGGGCCCGCTGGGTAAGGGTTTTGAATTTCCATGCCAGTCCCAGATTGGGAGTGTTCAGGATTTCCGTGCACAGGTTGATGGCTTTGCGGAGGGTGTCTGAGTGGGTGTCTTCCTTGGTTACCCACGCATCCGCCTGGATGGAGAGGGCCAGCAGCCGCATGTAGCGCGGCAGCGGCTTGGAAAGCAGCTCGTCAAGAACGGCGATGCACTGGTCCGCTTTTCCCATGCGCAGCAGGACGGAGGCTTCTTCTATTTTGGCGGCCTGGGCAAATTGCGTTGTTCCCGCCCCCAGAGTCTGGAAGATGGTGAGGGCCGCTTCCAGCGTGTTGACGGTGTTGCTTTGCTGTGCCGCCTTTCCTGCCAGGAAGAGGGCCGCCGCTTTCAGGGGGCTGTCCGGATATTTGGAGGGGAAGGGCTGGAGCACCAGCTGGGCTTCGTGGAAGTCGCCGTTTTTGTACAGGAGTTCTCCAAGTTTGAGGTACAGGGCATCGGCCTGCTTTCCATCTTTGTCCAGAGCGATGGTTTGCCGGCATGCCTGGATGGCCTCCGTCCATTCCTGGAGGTTTTCCGCCAGCAGGATTTTCAAGCGGCCAAGCTGCATGGCCTGGTCCGGGGTGAGCTGTTCTTTTTCCAGCAACGGGAGGGTGGATTGCACGGTCTGGATGTCCGGAGGATTGAGATTCAGAGCTACTTCCGCCTGGTCCAGGCGCGCCTGGGTTTTCAGAGCGGGGTCTTCCGCCACGGCCACGAAGCCGGCCAGGAGTTCCGTGGCCTCCGGGTTCATTCTTTTGGCCGCATAGTGAGCCTGTTCAAAGAGGATGTGTTCCCGCAGCTTTGCAGAGCCTGCGGCTTCCCGGACCAGGGCGGCCGCGCCTTTCGCGTCGTTGGCATGCAGGGCAGACAGGTTTTCATTGAAGAGCGCGGTTTCCGCCGTTTTTTCCGTGCCACGCCGGGACGCTTCACGGAATAGTTTTTGAGCCAGGGGGTAATCCCCCTTTTGGAAGGCCAGGGCGCCCTGCTGAAAGATGATGCCGGCAGATGTGCCCGGGTATTTGGAAATGAGGCGTTCCGCATCTTCCGTGCGTCCTTTTTCAAGGAGGGCCGTGATGATGTTCAGACAGAGAGTCTGGACGGGAACGTTTTGCGGATATTTGGCAAGGCCGTCTCCGGCAAGCTTGATGGCTCCCGCCAGGTCTCCCTTTTCCAGAAGGAGGCTGCCCATGGCGTACATGGCCGCAGGCTGCCGTGTGGCGTCTTTGGAGTTCACCCAGCCGGTGAGTTTTTCCAGTGCCTGCGGGTCGGTACGGAAGGTGTCTTCTCTCAGAAGGATGTTGAAGGCGTCCATCAGCAGGGGCGAGTCCGCCTTTCCGCCGATGAAGGTGATGAGCCGGTCTTCTCCCGTTCCGGCGGTGTGGATGTTTTCCTCTTCCGGCTGCTGCGCGCGCGCTTCTTCCTCCGCCTGCCCCGGATTGCGTTTTTCCCGGAGAATTTCCCCTTCCGCCAGCGCCACCCGTGCCAGATCACGGATTTTTGCAGGGTAGGAGGTGTTGTCCGCAATGGAAGCAAACGTTTTAATGGCCTGATCTACATTGCCCTGGATGACGGATATTTTTCCGTCCACCAGTTCTGCATAGGGCAGCAGGATGGGCGGCTTTTCCGTGCCGGACAGGCTGTTTTTTACCTGTTCGAGGATGGCCTGCGCCTCCGTATAGTTCTGCATGCCGGCCAGGGTGTCCGCCAGCAGGATGTTGGCGGTGTGTGAAACGGAGGGAGAGTCCGTGCGGCCCAGCCTGGCCAGGGATTCCACGAGAAGCTGCTGGTCTCCGAGCTGCCGGGCCAGCTGGGCTTTCAACTGGAAGGCGTAAACGGAAAGGGGATCGGAGTCCGGGATGGAGGAGAGTTTTTCCAGGGCCCTGGTGAAGTATCCCTTGTTGAACAGGCCCATGGCCGTCCAATAGGATTTCAGAACGGAGTCCGGCAGTTGTTCCCACAGGGCGAGGCCTTCATCCGTCTTGTGGGCGCGGATCAGGGCTTCCGCAAGGAACGGCCTGATGATGGCCTTTTGAGATTCCGGGAGGTTTTTCGTTTTCAGGCTTTCCTGAAAGTTTTTGCTGGCTTCCAGCGGGAGGTGTGCCGCCAGGTCCTTCAGGCCCTGCTGGTATTTTTTGTTTTTCAATAGCGCCTGTTCGTCCTGCGACAGGGCGGAAGCGGCGGGAGGAGTGTTGCCTGACGCCGCAGAGGAGAGGCCCCCCAGGGACAGCAGGAACGCGGCGCATGCCGCCATGGCGGCGGGGATGGTGTGGTGCCTGGTGGAGGGTATTTGCATGATCAATAAGGGGCTTATGGTTCCGTTCCCATGAAAATGAGCCGGATGTAGCGTTTTCCGGAAGCCGTCAGCCTGGGTTCCTTGCTGGAACCGGAAACGCGGTTGCAGGTTCTGTACAGTTGGGAGAAGGGATGGGGAACAGCCCGGATGACGGCAGGTTCACTGCAGGGTTCCGCAGAAGGAGTGACGGAGGTGGGAACTCCGGGTCCGGTGAAACTGATTTCCCAGGATTTGGGCTGTGACGGACCCGGTTTCAGCAGGAAAGGATAGTTTTTGACCAGGCTGGGCATTTCTCCGGTGGAGGGAACGCGCACTACGTATTGCACCGGGAGGGAGGAGATATGGCGGGACAGGGAGAATTCCTCCCCGTCCTTGCAGTGGATGAGGACAGGCGCCGCATCAAAGCCCGCCAGGTTCAGGCCGTTGTAATTGCCGTGGCGGTTGGGCGTGGCCATTTTCAGGCTGTCATACCAGGGTTGAAAGTTGTCTTGGAGCTTGAGACAGAGCTCCAGATGCAGGTGGGCCCGCGTTTTGTTCAGCCCTGCGCCGGAATAGCCCAGGCGCCCGATGACGTTTCCGGTGCCTACCTGGTCCCCCTCCCGGCAGTTGACGGAGGCGAGGTGGGCGTAAAGGCTGTAGAGCGGTCCGTCTTTCAGCCGGTGTTCAATGACGACGTAGCGGCCGTAGTTGCTGTGCGCAGGATTTGCGGAAGCATGGACCACGATACCGCCGGCCACCGGGTGGACATCGTCCAGGGGGACGCCTGCGGCATCCCTTTTGAGGGGCTTGATGTCAATGCCTTCATGAAATTTGGTGGCTACCGGGCCTGCCTGGGTTCTGACCAGGGTGCGGGTAAAGCCGTAGGCTCCGGCCTGCCAGGGCTGGGATTTCTGCCCCTCGAAGTTCCGGTCCACGTACATGTAAAAGTCCTGCGGACGGTCGTTCAGAAGGGCCGTGTTTGAGGTGGGGAAGCGCACGGCAATGTCTGCCGCCAGATAAGAGGCGCTCCACAGGAACAGGAAGCATCCGGACAGGAACAGGAGGAACTTGCTGTGCATGTTCATAAAACGTGCGGGATCAGAGCCGTCCGCGGCGGGTGCTGATCACAGTGCGGTCTTTGTGGTCTTCAGGGTCCTTGGCTTCTTTCTTTTCCTTGGTGGGGTCTATTGCAGGAAGCAGAGGCTTGGTGACGGGAGCGAGCTTGTTGATGGCTTCTTCCCTTTTAGGGTCCGCCGGAGGGATGAATTCCGCCATGGCGGCAAGGTCCGCCGGGGAGAAGCCCCCCAGAACGGCCAGTTTGCCTCCCTTGATGGGATTGTTGTAGAGACGCATGGGCTGCATGCGGTGGCCGTTGACGATGGGCAGTATCTGCTTGCCGAGATTTAATGCGGTTACCCCTTCCACCCGGCTGTGCAGGCCTTTTTTAATGTTGAATACGGCTCCGTAAGTATTGTCCGCCGCCCGGAAGGAGTAGTAGGAGTCAATGTCATTCTGGGAGATGAAGGGTACTTTGGAGTAGTAGTAACCGTCATCTTCATTCCGGAAGGAGAATTTCTGACTGTCGGAGGCGCCTGTCTGCATATGGAAGCTGACAGGATATTTGTCAGACCCGCAGGAACAAAGCAACAGGGTTCCAAGGAAAAGCGTGAGCAGCTTCATACTGGGGATGATAAAAGATTTATCCCTCCGGGGGCAAACCAATAAAAAGGCATGAGGTGATTTTTACACAGCCTTTACTGCAGAAGGGAAAGCGTTTTTTCCACAATCAGTTCCACCGGCATCAGCTTGCCGGCTCCGGCCGCTCCGCACGCAAGGATGCCGGCCTCGGCGGGGCCGAAGATGTGGTGGTGTTCCCGCTGTTTCAGGATTTCCGCGTTTTTCCGGGTGGCGGGATGCTCCCACATGTGGACGTTCATGGCGGGGCAAATCAACACGGGGGCCTTGCAGGCCAGGTAGAGGGAACTGAGCATGTCCGGCGCCATGCCGTGGGCAAAGTTTGCCATGGTGTTTGCCGTGGCGGGCGCCACAACCAGGAGGTGGGCGTTTTGAGCCAGCTGGATATGGGGGGGAACCCATTCCCCTTTTTCATCGTCAAAGGAGGAGAAAACGGGGTTGCGGGAGATGGTGTGGAGAGTGAGGGGCGTGACGAATTCCAGGGCCTTGGCCGTGCAGACGCAGTGCACGTCATGTCCGTGCTTGACGAGGGCGGAGGCGATGTCCGCCGCCTTGTACGCGGCAATGGAGCCGGTGACGCCTAGGATGATGCAGGCCATGGAAAGGGGAGTTCAGGCTTTGGAGGAGTTTTTGCCTTCGTCAATCAGCTTCCAGAAGTGCTTGGACTGGCTGAGGATTTCATCTTCCCCCGCCGTGGGAGAGATGTTCGTACGGAATAAAAAGTCGTTCAGGCTGTTGGCATGCAGCACGCGGTGAACGACTACCTTGCCGTCAATGACTTCAAAGTAGATGCGGTAGTCCTTGGCCACGTACCGGTAAAGCGTTTTGCCGTCTTTTTCCATTTTGCCGAAGCGGGCGTCATCCAGCGTTTGAAGCATGGATTCGGAAACCTGGAATTCTCCCAGCAGGTCCAGTTGTTCCAGCGTAGGAATGCGGGATATTTCCGCAGCACTGATTTTATTAAAGACGATTTGAAGCACGCCCCTTTTTAAGTGGGGCGGCAGTCAAGTTCAAGCCTGAAACAAGGCAAGGTCCCGATTTTGAGGAGGGAAGGGGCGCTTCTTTCATTCCTCCGGGTGCGGGGACCGCATCAACGGGAATCCTGCGTGGGAATAATGCCCTTGCTTTCCACGATCTGGGTCCTGCGGATGACCTGGATGGTCAGGGGCTTTTCCCCTGTGAGGTAGTAGGTGGCATCCAGCATGTCCCCGTAGTTGCGAATGGGGACGTCGTTGATGCTCATGAGAATGTCTCCGGTCTGGATGCCGCCGCGCGCCAGCGGGCCGCCGTTGATGATTCCTTCCACGACGGGCGTGGATGAGTTGATGTCCAGCAGGCAGCCCAGCCGCACCCGTTTGGCTTTGGGGTTTTCTGCCAGGAAAGAGATGGCCTGGGCCGGGAGAAGATGGCAGGTGCCCTTGCGGGAAACGCCCAGAACGATGCCGACGAGACGGTTGTCCGCATCATAGCACGGCTGGCCGATCGGGGGTGCAGCCAGCTTGGGGAATTGAGCGCGGATGAGACGCAACGGAAAGCTGATGTCCCCTATGGAGTGTTCCATGCCCACGTAAATGCCCAGTGTGGGTTCATTTTCGCTGTTGGTGAAGGCAAGCCTGGCGCCCCGTCTGAGGGTAGTGCTTGCGGCGATGGCAGGGGAGGTGCCGGAGAGAAGAGCGGGATTTACCTTGAACAGCGTCAGTCCCGTAAGCTTTTCCTGCGCCCATACCTGGAGGGGCGGTGTTTCCTTGCCGCCCAGGTGGTAGGTTACGGCTCCGTTTTTAAAAACCCTGTAAGGGATCAGGGCGGCAATAAAGTCTTTGCCCGTCCGGGCGGCCAGGGTCGTGTATGATTCTCCGTTTGCCTGTTGAGGAACAGCCGTTACCTTAAAAGGAGCAGGCACGGCCGCCGCTTGCTGAATAATGCCTGCGACGGCTATGCCTGCTAATATGGGAACCACCAAGTTCATAATGAGCATTTACATCTCAATGAGAACTCGGGATACCGGTTTGTCATCGGTATTGGAATCAGTCTGTAGCTGATTTTCTTTGATCGATGTTTCGTTAGACGGGGCATCCGTGGTGAGCGTAGTTGTCGCTCCGGCCGCGCCGTCAGTTGAGGTTATTTCTACTTCTTCGTCGCTAACGGGTTGAAGTTTCCCGTCAGGGATACGGGGGGCAGATACGTAAGCGTCCGCCGGTTCCATGTCCCCAGACGCTATGATAACGCCTACGGCAGCCAATGTCACGATGGACATGGACGCGTATATCCACTGCCAACCTCTAAAGTTCTGCAGATAGTTGTCCAGGCGTTCGAGCAACAATTTCCAAGTAGATTGAGTAGCCTGATCGGTTTCCTTTCTCAGATGAAAATTGCGGAGGAAATCTTCTTCAAAATTGTCATGATAACAGGCTTCCTTACGGAAGGACGCCAGCATGGCAACCAGAGTTTCCTCTTTTTGTTCTGTGGATTGTTTATCCATCGTCGTTGATTTTGTGTATAATATGGGTTAGGGTGTTTGGTCCTGATTTCAGGACTAAGCGTTTGACAGGCCAGCAGGATACAGTGTTCAATATTTTTTAATGCATTAGCTAAGATATTCCGCCAGCAATCCCTGGAGTTCCTTGTGGGCATAATGCAATCGGGATCTGAGCGTTCCTTCCGAGATGCCGAGAAGGGCGGAAATCTCCGTATGATTAAGCCCTTTGACGTCGTGCAGAACCACAACTTCACGGTGTTTTGTGGAGAGCTTTTTGAGCGCTTCGTTGATCTTGAGCTGAAGTTCGTTTAAATGAGTGCGGCGTTCGGGGTCCGCCCCGTCCGTTTCATCCGCCATGTTCATGTCCTTTTCCGTATGGTCGCCGTATTCGTCGTCGTCCAGACTGTAGGTCATTCTGCGGTTGCGCTTTTTCAGGAAGTTCCTGGCATGGTTGACGGCAATGGAGTGAAGCCATGTGTAAAATGCGCTTTGACCGTTGAAGTAGCGCAAGGCCCTGTAGGCTTTGGAAAACGCTTCTTGGGCGATGTCATAGGCATCGTCGTAGTTGTCCGTCATTTGGTACAGCGTGGCATGAAGCTTACGGCTGTGGCGGATCACCAGCTCGTCAAAAGCACGGGAATCTCCTTCCCGGGCTCTGGCGACCAGTTCAGTGTCTTCCAGGGTCGTATAATCAATGGGGCCCGACATATTAGGCGTAGATTACCTAAAAATCGGGGGGGCCTACAAGGGCAAATCGTATGCACGGCCCCCTTTACCCTCAAACCAGCGCATGTATGCCACATTAACTGTGGTGTAGCCGCCCGGCGTGGGATAGTCGCCCGTAAAATACCAGTCCCCGCAGGGTCCTTCAATGGAGGCGTGGAGGTTTTCGATGGTCTGGAAGATGACTTCCACCGGGCACGGTGCGTCGTGCGGAGTGACCAGGCGGGTGATTTCCCGTGAGATTTCCGCATCCGTCAGGCCGTCGTAAATGGCTTTGACGCAGTTGCGGCGTTCTTCCCTGGGTTTGGCCAGTTCCGCCTTGCATGCCTGGAAGACTTCTTCCAGCAGGCGGGCTTTCCCGTGCTGCTTGATCAGGGAGACTGCGGCCTGGAAGGCGATGAAGTTGCCCAGTTCGGACATGTCGATTCCGTAGCAGTCCGGATACCGGATTTGCGGAGCGGTGGAAGCGACGACGATTTTCCGGGGATTGGTGCGTCCCAGGATGCGCAGGATGGATTTTTTCAGCGTGGTGCCGCGGACGATGGAGTCGTCAATGGCGACGAGGACGTCTTCCGGTCCCACGGCTCCGTATGTAAGATCATATACGTGGGAGACGAGCTGGGCGCGGCTTTTTTCCTGCGTGATGAAGGTGCGCATCTTGATGTCCTTGTGCGCGATTTTTTCACCGCGCGGCCAGCGTTTCAGAATGGCGCTGTCCAGCATTTTTTCATCCAGCGTTCCGTTCCGGAGGGCTTCCAGAAGCTGGGCATGGACGCGTTTGCGGCGGTATACCCGCAGTCCTTCCAGGAGTCCGTAATAGGCGGTTTCCGCCGTGTTGGGAATGTAGGTGATGGCGGATTTGTCAAAACGGTCTTCCAGGGAGTCCACGATTTGCGGCGTCAGGGCCGCGCCGAGAGCCTTGCGTTCCCGGTAGACGATGGGGTCGTTGCCGCGGGAGAAGTAGATTTTTTCAAAGGAGCAGGGGGTGGGTTTCAGCGGGGTGGTGAATTCCGTGATGGCGTGCGTGCCGTCCGCCTTGATGGAAAGCATGTTGGCGGGGGGAAGCTCGTGCACCTGTTCGCTTTCCACTTCAAATACGGTCATCAGGGGAACGCGTTCGGAGGCCACCGCGATGAATTCGTCCGTAATCAGGTAGTGGCAGGGGCGGATGCCGTGGGGGTCGCGCAGGCAGAAGTAGTCTCCGTTGCCGATGGCCCCCATGATGGCGTAGCCTCCGTCCCAGCGCTGGGCGGAGTTGTGGATGATTTCCTGAATGTTGAGCTGGGAGGAGATGGCGTGGGGAATTTCCGGGCCGGGCATGCCGCTGTCCCGCAGAGCGCGGTAAAGGTCCGTGTGGGCTTCGTCCAGATGATAGCCGATTTCTTCCAGAACGGTCTGCGTGTCCGTGCCGAAGACGGGATGCTGGCCGCGTTCAATCATGCGCTGGTTGAGTTCCGGCGTGTTGGTCATGTTGAAGTTGCCCAGCACCATCAGCGTGCGCGTGGGCCAGTTGGTGCGGCGCAGGTAGGGATGGCAGGAGCCTTCGTCAAAGAGGCCGGAGGTGCCGTAGCGCAGATGCCCCATCAGGATTTCACCGCCGTAGTCGAAGTTATTCTTAATGTCTTCCGCATCTTTCAGGTTGACCTGGCCGCGGCGGATTTTCTTGTTGAGCTTTTTGATCTGGCCGTTGAAGATGGTGGTAAGGGCGTCCTTGCTGGCGTCCCTGGTGCGGAACAGGTAGGGCTGCCCCAAAGGCATGTTGAGCTTCACGCAGCCGATGCCCGCGCCGTCCTGGCCGCGGTTGTGCTGCTTTTCCATCAGGATGAGCAGTTTGTTGAATGCCCAGAGGGTACTGCCGTATTTGTCCTGAAAATAAGAGAGAGGCTTAAGCAGGCGAATGGCGGCTACGCCGCACTCGTGTTTAAGAAAATCGCTCATGAGATTGATATGAAAGGATTGTCCTGCAAGTGTGGTGTAACCGACGCGGTAAAATGATGTTCTTTATTCGCCCTCTACTTTTACATGAATGCCGCGGCCTTCCCTCAGTGTGCCGATCACTACGCCGCCCGGACCTGCCTTGAGCGCGGCCTCCACGTCTTCCGGTTTGACGATAGCCACCCAGCCGATGCCCATGTTGAACGTGTTGAAGCGGTCGCCGGCGTCCACGTGCTTCAGTATTTTCTGGGCCGCTTCATTGTCCCAGTACGGAATGGTCAGGTCCGCGCCATAGTCTCCCAGGAAGCGTTCCAGGTTTTCCGGGAGGCCGCCTCCGGTGATATGGGCGTATGCCTTGGGAATGACGTTGGAGCGGCGCATGTCTTCCACCACGTCGTGGTAAAGGCGGGTGGGCTGCAGCAGGGAGCGGAGTTCCTCTTCGTTGACGACGTCCGGGTTTTCTTCCAGAACGCGGCGGATGAGGCTCCAGCCGTTGGCATGGAAGCTGTCGGATTTGTAGCCGATGAAGACGTCTCCGGGGCGTACGGTCGTGGGGTCGATCAGCTTGCTTTTTTCACAACACCCGATGCAGAAGCCGGAAAGCTCCACGATGGATTCCGGAACGACTCCGGGCATTTCAGCCGTTTCCCCGCCGGCAAGGATGCAGTTGCAGGATTCCAGATAGTCGCACATGCCGGCCACCAGGCGCGTGATGCGCGTGCGTTCCGTTTCCAGATTGGAGATGCCCAGATAGTCCAGGAAGAGAAGGGGATCGCCTCCGGTGGTAAGGATGTCGTTGACGTTCATGGCCACGAGGTCCTTGCCGGCGGTTTCCACCATGTCCAGTTCAAAGAGGATTTCCGTCTTGGTGCCTACGCCGTCGCATCCGGTGACGATGACGGGTTCCTGATAGGAACTCAGGTCATAGGCGGCGGCAAAGAGACCGAAAGCCTGGTGCAGAGAGCGCTTTTTCTGTGTTCTTTTAACGTGAGAACTGATGTCGGATACAAAAGCTGCCGCTTCCTTGGTATCGACCCCCGATTGCTTATAGGTTAACTTGCCGGACATTGAACGGATGGACTGGGTGTGGCCACATCCTAAAGGAAGGCCCCTGCCGCGGCGAGTGAAAAAAGAAGTATTTTTGCCATGAGGCGTCGCGGGCCGGGGTCTTTTACGAGGCGCTTATTCCACCTCTATTTTGCAGTCCCGCCGGAGCCACCATGCATCCACGGAGAATTTGCCGGGCCCCGTGTAAAAGAGGGTCAGGTAAATCAGGAGGTAGATGGCTGCCAGTTCCTGGGCACCCCAGCCGGACAGGCCGAGGTAAAGGAACAGGGCCACGCACATGTTGATGATGAGGATCAGGGAGGCCAGGCGTGTCAGGAAACCGAAAAACAGAAGAACGGAGCATCCCACTTCCGCTCCTACGCAGAGCAGCAGCGAAAGGAAGGAACCGATGCCCAGCGGGTCTTCAAACATGGCCCAGTTTCCGCTGAGGAGCATGTTCAGCTTCGGGATGCCGTGCACCAGCATCATTGCGCCCACGCCCAGGCGCAGCAGCAGAACGCCGAAGTCCATGCTGGTGTTTGTGGCAAGTGATCCCAGCAGGCAGCATGCGGAAGATTTGCATTTATTCTGTTCCATGCACTATATGACCTCGCCGGAAGCAAAAATGCTCAAATAAAACGCAATATAATTTCCATTGAGTCTTTTCCTTTGACGGCCAGTGCTGTCTAACAAATATCTTGTAAAGAAAAAGGGCTGTTCCCCTGTGGGAACGGCCCTGGAAAAAGAGGATGAAAGGCGTTATTTTCTTGGCGGCAGCAATTTGAACGCGGAAGGGGATTTGGCGGATTTGATTGCCAGGGGCTTCGTCGGGTCCGTTTGCGTTTCCGTTCCGATGCTGATGATGATCCTGTCTCCGGGGTGAACGACCGTGGTGTTTTCAAAGACAAGCGTTCCGGCTCCGTCCGTGAGCCTCCAGCCGTCCAGCAGGATGCCGGAATTTCCCTTGTTGTTGATGATAAGGCTGTCCGCGCCTGTTTCCAGTTGGGGAGCCGGCTGTTTGATTTTCATGTTTTTCACCAGCTTGGCGAAGGTGATTTCCGCAATGCGCCTGGCGCCTTCCGCCGTGGGGTGCAGGCCGTCCACATACCATTCCGGATGGTCGGAAAGGGGGGTGAGGGCGTCAAAGAGTGCGGCTTTGTGCCTGCGTGCTACGGAGGCAATCAGTTTTTCCGCTTCCGGCCGGTTGGCGGCGGAACCGTTGTCCGACAGGGCGTATTTGCGTACGTCCGGATAGCAGTTGCCGGGGAAGGCTTTTTTGCCGAGCGGTCCGCGGTAGTCCGGTCCCAGCATGCCCCAGGCAAAGAATCTGGCTTTCGGGCTGGCGGATTTCCATGCCTTGAACAGGTCGTCGTAGCCCTTGACGAACAGGTCGGGATTCCACCAGCGCCCCGTGTCGTTGATGCCCAGGTTGCTGATATAGACGTCCGCCTTGAAGTCCAGGGCCTGCTTGTGCTGGGGGGTGCTTCCGAACCAGCGGCCTGCCTGTCCCGGATAGTCTCCCGCCGTTTTTCCAGGGTTGCCGAATCCCTTGACGTCATAGTCCGGCCCCATCAGGGTGGCGAGCACCTGGGGGTAGCGGGCATCTCCCGGCTTGAGCCCGGAGCCGAACGTGATGCTGTCTCCTACGCAGGCTACCTTGACGGGGGCCGCATGAAGACTGCCGATGAAGAGAGCGGACAGGACGGATGCGATGATGGCCTTTTTCATTTGTTTGATCTTATCAGTGTTTGGCAGGTTTCACGGAGGAATTCGTGCGGAATGCCCTGGCGGGCAGTCCTGCTCCGTTGACCAGGTTGGGCGTGACGAAGGGGGCCCAGCAGTATCGCGCTTCCTTGGGGCTTTTCACGTCCGGGGAGGTGAGCTGGATGACGGCATTGTCCCGTGCGGAGATGATTTTTGCTTCTGCCGGGTGGTAAACGCCGTCCGCCCCGGCAATTTCAAAATGGGCCGGAGACTGCCCGTCCCTGGTCGTCAGTCCCGCAGCGTGGCCCATCTGGATCAGGAGTTTGTTGCCCTGAGTTTTGGCGGCCTTGAATGACGGACCTTCACAGGGAGTTTTCCTGTCGTATATTTTGTTCAGGGCCGTGTCCGCCAGACGTTCTCCCACAGGCTGCTTGTCAGGAGGATGCACGTCGGAGTTGACGGACCCCAGATCGATGGTGTTGACGCTGTATACCTTGGGAAGAGTGTTTGCGATTCGGTCCTGAACTTCCCGGAATTCCGGCCATCCGGCCCGCAGGGCGGATTTGTCGTTGATGCGGGGGAGCTGAACCATCAGGAAGGGAAGGGAAGGGTTGGAAAAGGCCTTCCGCCAGGAGGAGATAAGCGTACCGAGAAGCATGGCGTTTTGCTCGTTGTCAATGATTTCCGCATCGGATTCCCCCTGGTACCAGATGATGCCGCTGATGGGGAACCCGGTCATCCAGGAGATTCCGGATTCATAGAGGAAGGCGGGTTTGAAGGGGTGGTTCGGGCTCCCGTCCTTGAGTCTTGGAGCAATGTTCTGCCTGGCGCGACCGCGCACCCAGGCGGAGACGAGAGGGGATTGCAGCCAGTCGTTGCCCCGCAGGCTGCGCAAACTGCCGTTGGAGTTAATGACGGATTGGGGAATCCAGGCGGCCATTTCGGAACCGCCCAGGGAGGAATGGATGATGCCTACCGGGATTCCCAGTTCCTGGCGGAGCTTTTTGGCAAAGTAGTAGGCTACGGCGGAGGTTGGGGCGGAGGATTGCGGGGAACTGACCGCCCATGACCCCTTGTAGAAGCTGTCTGTTGTGAGAGAGTCGAAGTCCTTGTCCGTGTATGCTTTTCCCGCCGTGTGCGCCTGCGGAACATTGTTGAAGATGCGCAATTCCGGATCGGCTGAAGCGGCGATATCCTGCTGCCTGCCCGTGGGGGTCTGGTCCAGGCGGAAGAGCATGTTGGACTGGCCGGAGGCCAGCCAGACTTCTCCTACCAGCACGTCTTCCAGCGTCGCGGCCTCTCCGTTCTGGGAGGCTGTGAGCGTTTGTCCGGCGGCATTGGGCTGCATGGGGGGCAATGTGACGGCCCAGTTGCCTTTGGAGTCCGCCTTCGTTTTCAGTGTGGCGCCGCCGAAGGTAACGGATATTTCCTTGTTGGGGGCCGCCGTTCCGGAGACTGGAACGTTTTTCCCGTGGGGCAGAACCATGTGGGAACCGAATACCCGGTTGAATTGCGGTGCGGCGGCCCATGCCGCATTGAGTGCGGCCGCCGCCAGGATGAATGCAATGTAGTGGCGCATGATGAGGTTTATTTGAGAAGGATTTCATCCCGCGTGAGCCCGGTCAGTTCCCCAAGGCGCCTGATCAGGTTAATCATGATGAAGATGAGGGCCGCCAGGATGGGAACGCCGATGATGAGGAATCCCCACCACGTGATGCTGCCGATGGCTACGTTGTAGGCTACCTGCTGTTCTTCCGCCGGCAGGCGCATGACGGAGGACATGAAGGAGAGGCTCAGGAAGAAGTTGCCTATGGAGGACGCCACGAGCGTTCCCGCCAGAATCCATGACGAGCCGGCCAGCAGGCGCTGGTAGTCCCGTTCCCTGCCGCCGGATGCCACCGCCTGCTCTATTCTGCGGACGTCGAATAGTTCCGGCGTATAAATGAACATGTTGAGCAGGGGGGCGCTTGTGGAGCGGGAGACGATGACGGCAGCGGCCAGAATGAGGGGAATCAGCGCTTCCTTGCCGGCGAAGAGCCAGGGGGTAGCGCCGTGGATGCGTCCGCCCGGACCGATGACGAAGATACTGATGATGCCGGTAAGCAGCACGCCGGCCATGCCTACGCCGGACATGAGGTCGAATTTTTTGGTGACGACGAGGGAACGGATTCCGTACACCAGCGGAAGGGACAGGGCGATTACCAGGGCCCAGACGGGGCCGATGTGCCAGAAGCTTTCTCCGGAAGGCCGTTCCAGCGGGTTGGCGGGGCCTGCGCTGCAATAGTCCAGGATCAACACCGGCAGAAGGATGTTGATGAAGATGCCGAGGAGAGAGGAACGGGAGCCGGATTGCGTTTTATCCATGAATTGAATGATGTGAGTTCGTAACATACGTACAGGTTTCCCCGCAAGTTGCAAGCCCGTGTGCGAACGTAAAGACCAGAAGGGGCGGAAGCGGCCTTTTTCCGGGAGAATGGACGCCCTGCGGAAATCGTGGCATGTGGCTGCATGTTTCGTTCTTTTGGCTGGACACGGCGGGCAATAATGTTCAGCTTCTCCCGTGGCTCTGACCGAGCCTTTTTCCCCATGACTCAGACATCTTCATTTTCGACGCTTGGCATTTCACCGGAAGTTCTGGAGGCCATCGAGGTTCTCGGCTTCGACACCCCGTCCGCCATCCAGGAACAAGCCATTCCCGCGGCCATCGGAGGGTCTGATATCGTGGGGCTTTCCCATACCGGTTCCGGCAAGACGCTTGCGTTTGCCATTCCGGCCCTGGAGTGTATTGATCCGGATGAACGCGCCGTCCAGGTGCTGGCCCTGTGCCCCACACGGGAACTAGCCGTGCAGATTTGCCGGGAAGTGGATAAGCTGGCCCTGTTCATGGACGGCGTTTCCGCGGTGCCCATTTACGGCGGTTCCTCCTTCCGCCCCCAGTTGGATGCGCTGCGCCGCGGCGTGCAGTTCGTGGTAGGCACCCCGGGCCGCGTGATGGACCTGATGGAGTCCGGCGCCCTGCGCCTGGACCATCTCCGCATGCTGATTCTGGATGAAGCGGACGAGATGTTGGACATGGGATTTCTGGAAGATATCGAACGCATTGCGGAAGCCATGCCGGAAACGAAGCAGACTCTTTTCTTCTCCGCCACCATGTCTCCGGAGATCAACCGGCTGGTGAGCCGTTTCATGAAGGACCCCATCCAGATTTCCATTGAACGCCCCACACTGACGGTTCCCACTATTGAGCAGGTTTATTATGAAGTGGTGTTTTCCTCCAGAATAGAAGTGTTGAGCCGTCTGCTGGATACCGGAAAGATCAAGATGGGGCTGGTGTTTTCCAATACCAAGAAGGTGGTGGACGATATTGTGGACGGCCTGACGGCCCGCGGATACGCCGTGGACCGCCTGCACGGGGACATGCCCCAGATCATGCGCGAACGCGTGATGGATTCCTTCCGCAAGGGGAGTTTGCGCCTGCTGGTGGCCACGGACATCGCCGCCCGCGGCCTGGATGTGGACGATGTGGATGCCGTCGTGAATTTTGAATTGCCGCGCGATCCGGAAGATTACGTGCACCGCATCGGCCGTACGGCGCGGGCCGGACGCAAGGGGAAGGCGATCACGTTCGTGGGCCGCCGGGATTTTTCCCTAATGAGCCGTATCGAGCGCTTCATCGGCGTCAAACTTACTCCGGAACCCGTGCTTACCGCCGTGCAGGTGGACCAGCTTCGGACGGAATCCCTGGTGGACGATATTCTGGAACGTCTCACGCCGGACGCGGTTCTGCCTGAAGAGTTGAAGGATGTGGAGGCTTCTCCGGAAGCTCTCGCCACCGCCCTGTTTGAGTTGCTGAAGGCGCGTACGCACCGCGAAGTACAGCCCATTCCGGAAGACAAGCCCGCCCGCAGGACGCGCCGCGTGCAGCAGCCCGGAGATGAAGCGGAAAGCCCGCAGAAGGGCGATTCCTGGACCCATGACGGGGATACGGTGACCTTGTTCATGAACGGCGGCAAGATGATCGGCCTGCGGCCCAAGGATATTGCCGGATTGTTTTACAACACGGTGGAAATGGAGAAGGGCACCGTGGGGGATATCCGCATTTTCGGCAAGCATTCCCTGATTGAAGTGGATGCGTCCGTGGCTCCCCGGCTTCTGGATGCCCTGGCTACGGCCACCATCTGCGGGTATGAAGTGAACGTGCGCGAGGATAAGGGAATTCCTGAATATTCCGCGGATTCACCTCGTCCGCCCCGCCGCAGCGGCGGAGGATTCCGCGGCGGCTACCGTGGAGACCGTGACCGCAATGACCGCGGAGGCTTCCGGGGCGGCCGGAGCGGATTCCGCAGCGAACGGGGAGACCGCGGGAACGACCGTTTCCGGCGGAATGACCGGAAGAAAAGATTTTAATTTCTTTGCCTTCCCTGCGGAAGGCAAGCCCGGGGCTTCCTGCAAGAAGGCGGAAGTTGAATGCCCGGAAAAAGCAGCATGATTGTTAAAGTCCGCAATTAATGCCTAAAGCAAGATGGGGGCCTTCCTTGTATGCTTCTGCGGCATATTTGTTCCCGATCTGTTTTTTTTTCACAGCTCACGAAGGGTGGGAAGCCATTCGGTAATGGTCTGGAGGGAGGCATTCTCGTTTCGCTCTTTCCCGTTCAGGCCGAAGACCAGTGAAGAGAGTTCCGGAAGGGAGGTTTTTACCTGGAGTTTGAAAGAGAACAGGGTTCGTCCCTTCAGAGAACCCGGGGGATAATCCTGCATGAGCAGAACGAACCGTTCCTCCAGATGTTTTCTGACGGTACCGCACGTAAACATTCTTTCTGGAACGCCATATTGTTCAGGGTGCCAGGAGCTTCCTTTGTAGATGATGAACAGGTCCTTTTTTTGTTCCGCCGCCCGTGTTTTGGCTTTTTCCAGGTCAGTCATCCACCTTTCCATGCCGTAGAGCTTTCCGGACAGGAGGAATAGGACGCAGAGAGAAAGTATGGGGTAGTTTCATAGCACCTGTGATTTGTAGTCCTTGAAGGCGGAGAGTCAATCTTCCCCTGGAATTCTCAATTAGCTTGAGGAGTGAATTGTTTTATGTAAAATGCTCCCTGTTTCTGACGTTCTTATATATAATATCACCTTTTTCATATGAAGTTGCTGCATTTTTTCACCGTTTTTTTTGCTGCCCTGGTTCCGTGCATGACCGCCTCAGGGCAAGCAGTGAAGCCCGCGTCCGGGCAGGCAAAGACTTCCAAGCCCAATATTATTTTCATCCTCGTGGACGACATGGGGTGGGGCGATCTGGATTCCAACTGGAGCCAGGAGAATTTGAATGGACGCACGGTGGGCAGGAAGAACGAGTTTAAAACTCCGGCCTTGTCAGCCATGGCCCGTGAAGGGATTCAACTGCGCCGCCATTATTCCGCCGCGCCCGTGTGTGCTCCGGCACGCGCTTCCCTGTTGCTGGGCGTGCACCAGGGAACTTCCCGCGTGGTGAGGAATAACCGTTTTGACCATCCCATTGAAGATTCCCATACGCTGGGTTCCGTCTTGAAGGAAGCCGGGTATGATACCGCAGCCATTGGCAAATGGGGCGTAGGCGGGGGTGGCCAGAGCAATGGCCCGGTGACGGGCGGCCCCCACCAGCGCGGATTCAATTATTTTTACGGCATCCTGGACCATTTGGCCGGACATTTCCACTATCCTTCCGAGTCCCGGGATATTTTTGAATACAACGGTTATGCCCCGAATCCGGAGTGGAAGAATATCAAGGAGCAGGTTCCCCTGACCGCCTATTCCACGGATTTGTTTGGCGCCCGCGCCAAGCAGTGGATCATGGACCAGCGCAAGTCCGCCCGCAAGACCGGCAAGCCGTTTTTCCTGTATTTGGCTTTTCCGGCTCCTCACGGGAGCCTGACGGTTCCCGGTACGCCCTATCCTTCCGGCGGCGGTGTGAAAGGCGGCCTGCAATGGGTAAAGAAGAACGGCACGGAATCCGCAAATACGGCTTTTGACCCCAAGGCGGAGAAGGACAAGGATACTTATATTTATCCGGACAATTCCCGTTTTCCGAATGAGGTGGCCAAGCGCCATTCCACCATGATCCGCCGTGTGGATGATGTGGTGGCGGATTTGATTCATTTGCTGAAGGATTTGAAGATAGACAACAATACGATGATCGTCTTCACGTCCGACAATGGCCCCCACAATGAAGGGGGAGCCGATATGAAGCATTGGCATGGCGCGCAGAATCCGCAGTTTTTCAAGAGTTACGGGATGATGGACGGCATCAAGCGGGATTGCTGGGAAGGCGGCATGCGCGTTCCCACGCTGGTGCGCTGGCCGGCCCGCATTCCCAAGGGTCAGGTCAGCCTTCAGCCCGGACAATTTCATGACTGGCTGGCTACCCTGGCGGATGCCGCCGGTGTGCCTGTTCCGGCCCGCAGCGACGGTGTTTCCCTGATGCCGACGCTGACAGGACATGCGGATCAGCAGAAGCCCGGCATTGTTTACACCGAGTACAATCACGGAGGCAAAACCCCGGGGTACAAGGATTTCCTGGGTGAGCACAAGGGAGCCCAGCGCGGCCAGCAGCAGATCGTTTTTGTGGACGGCTTGAAGGGGCTGCGCATGGGGGTGAAGGATGCGGACAAGGATTTCATGATTTTCGATACCTTGAAGGACCCGCAGGAAAGCAAGGACCTGGCCGCCTCCAAGCCGGAGCTGCAGGCCCGCATGAAGGCTGCCGCTCTGTCCAACCGCCGGGCGTCCCATCCTTCCAAGACGGTGTTTGATACGGCTCTGGTGCCTGCCGTGGAAGCGAAGGGAGTTCCCGGTCTGAAGTGGTCTCTGTATGAAGGGGAATTCCCCTGGGTACCCGATTTTCGCCAGATGAAGACTCCGGCGGTTTCCCAGGGTGTGACGCAGACCCCGTCCGTCAAGATGAACGGTCCCAAGAAGCGCGGCGTGGAGCTGACGGGTTACGTAAATGTTCCCGAAGACGGCGCCTACACTTTTTATCTGACTACGGACGCCAACAAGGGGAGCAAGGCTTTTGTCCGCCTGCACGGCATGGAACTGATTGATGCGGACAAGGTGTACGATCCCGGAACGGAAGTGTCCTCCGATTTGGGGAAAGAGAGCAACCCCGTGTATTTGAAGGCGGGCCTGCACCCCATCCGCATCGGTTATGTGGGAACGGCCGGTTCCGGTTCTACACTGACTCTGAAGTGGAAAGGCCCCAATCTGCCCAAGCAGGAAATTCCCGTTTCGGCGTTCAGCCATTCCCCCGATGGCAAGTAAGGCCGATCCATGAGCGATCTTTACGAGTACCAGGCAATTGACGGTTCTTCCAAAGGACCCGTTGCCCTGGTGCTTTTGTTGCAGGCCCGGAACCAGGGGCGGTTGTCCAACCAGGCTCTGGTGAGAAAGTTGCCCGACGGAGCTTGGAGGCCTTTGTCTTCCTATATTCCGCCCATGACTGTTTTGGACGAGGATGGAGACAGGGCAGCGGAAGGAGAGGCGAATTGTGGCGGGAGAGTTCTTGTTCCCCATTGGTCACGGAAGAAGCATTGGCTCAGGGTGATCAGGGAGTGGTGCAGCTTCCGCGGACGTGCAGGCAAGAGCGAATTGCAGGAGGTGTATGCCATTCTGGGGCCGGTGTGGCTGGCCGCGGTTTGTCTCCTGGTCCTGGAAAAGTACGGTTTTTTCTTCTATCCGGCGCTGTGGATGGGAATCGTCTTTTTGGGGCTGTTTTATCTGGTTTTGTCCCTCCTGGCCATTCCTCTGGCGGCTACCATGGTACGCCGTCTGCACGATGTGGGGAGAAGCGGTATTTGGCTGGTGTGCCTGGGGCTGCCCGCGCTGGGATGGCTGCTGCTGTGGTATTTGTCCTATGGGGAGAGCCAGCTGGGGGAGAACAGGTACGGGGATCCCCCGTGGAATTGATGTGTTCCAGGGTTATAGGCGGCTGTCCATGGGGAGACGCCTCCTGGTTCAGGAACGAGTTTCTCCGGAGAGGTGGATACAAGGTGCAGGCGGGTATGGTTTCGATTTGTTCCAGGTAAAGTTTATTTATGGAAAACCGGAGCATGGAAGTCTCCTTCCCTTCAGGGGACAACATACTTTTGCAAAGTGCAGAGAAGGGGATTTTTTAAGGCCGGAGAGAGAGTTTTTCTACTTTCCCCTTTTATTCCCGCGTCACTTTCAGACGCAGGAAACGACGTTCCGGCGCGTTGTGATTAATCGTTACCCGATCCTGGTACTCGCCGCGGGATCCCCTCGGAGTTACCGTACCCTCGTCATCCCATTTTTTCAGGTCTGCCGAGCTTTCCACAGTGAAGACGACATCCGTGGCATCCGGATTTACCGGCCATTCCAGCACCAGATGCGGAGTGCCATCCACTTCCCTGACCGTCAGCGTGGTGACACTTCCGCAGGGCTGAAGGGGCGGCAGCCCCGTGGCGTATTTCATCAGGTTGGTGATACCGTCTCCGGCGGGGGTGGCGTCCGGAGCGGTTTGGTCTTCCGGAGTGTCGTCGGTAAAATGGTCATTCTTCCATTTTTCATAGGGGGAGGGAGTGGGAGTCCAGCTTAAGACCAGAGCGCTTTTTCCTATTGTTTCCTCCCGGTGCAGGGAGAAGCTGCCCGCCTGCTGCCACGGAGCGGCTGTTGCCGGGTCATAGGAGACGGAGGGCTGGCCCGTCATGAACAGGGCACTGCCTTCCACGAGTTTCCAGGTTTTGCCTTGTTTTGTGTCCATCATTTCCGGCAGGGTCACGTGGAGTTCCGCAGCGCCATTCAGGTTAACCGGTCCTTGAGCGCTCCATTTGGCATTTGCCGACGGTTCTGCCGGCAGCGTGAAACCCAGACGGGTTCCTCCGGCTATGTCCAGTTCCGTCATTCCCTGCAGGGAAGCTGTCGCACCCAGATTCACCGTGCCGGCTTCCACGCTTACCGGAAAATGGCATCGGGAAATGCCTCCACCGAATCCGAGGGTACCGGGCCCCGTTTTCCTCAGGCTTGAGGTGGCGGAGTATCCTGCAAAGGAGTAGATGGGGTCCTCCATGCTGATCAGGCAGTTTTGTTCCGCCTGCATGACCATGCTGACGTTGCCCATGACCGTGATGGAGTTGGCGCTTCCGCCCGCAGAGGTTCCGACGGCCCTTCCGCGGTAGTTGCCGCTGAAGGAGATGGGATGGGAGGAGTCTGCGGAGTGGAGCGTCAGTTCCGTTTGGCAGGCGGCGTCTTTGCCGGCTGCATAGATGGCTCCTCCCAGCTTGCCCGCGCTGTTGTTCGTGAAGGTGCTGCCGCTTTCAATGTCTGCGGTGCGGGGGGCTTCCCCGTCATTGGCATCCAGGCACAGGGCGCCTCCGTTGTGGGATGCCATGTTGCCGGAAAAAGAAGAGCCTGCCGCTATTTTTACGTTTCCGCGGCAGTAGAGCGCGCCGCCGCTGCCGGATTCCGCCCGGTTGCCGGAGAAGGAGACGGCCTCATTCTGGATGATGGAGCCGGCGTAAACCGCACCGCCCTGGGAAAATCCGCTGACCGTGTTGTTTTCATAGATGGCCGTTCCGGAAATGGTGACTTGGCCGTAGTCCAGCGTGCCTCCCCCGTTGCCCGTTTTTTTTGCATTACTGACGCCTCCTCCGGCATTGATGACGGTGTCGCCCATGAGGAGAGCCCCTGAAAGGAATATTCCGGCGCAGATGACCAGCCTGCCAAGCCGCATGCGGGCAGGAACGGCGGAATAATGGCGTGGTTGCTTCATGATTCTTGTCCTGTTGGTCGGAGTGTTTATTCCTGAAGGGGCACGACGGACGAAGGATCGTCCGGGTCCGTTTCCCCGGGATCGATGAGGCCGTTTCTGTTGGCGTCTTCAATCAGGTCCGGTACACCGTCCCCGTCGGAGTCCATATCCGGCAGGTCCGGCATGCGGATATAGGCGGTGGCGATGATTTTTCCATCTTTTTTGAGGACGGGGTATTGTGCGTCCGCCTGGTTGAGTTCCCGGATGAGGGCGCGCGCCATGCGCATCAGGCGTACCTGGTGGGCGGGGTCCTGAGCCAGGTCGTTGCTTTCGCTGATGTCGTCCTTCAAGTTGAAGAGCTGCCACGGGAAGCGGCCCGCAGTCTTGTAGCCGTTACTGGTCCAGAGGTCCGTATTGGCGTACTGGTCAATATAGTTGTAGATGACTTTCCAGTCTCCTTCCCGGTAGGTGGAGTAGAAGTTGGCGTAGGTATGGTGGTGCGGGTAGTGATGGTAGATTTTCTGGGTGCGGTGGAAGGAGGCGTCTCCTTTGAAGTAGGGGCTGATGTCTTCCCCGTCCACCTTTTGTTCCACAGGCACCTTGAGCTTGAGCATGCTCAGGATGGTGGGATAGATGTCCCACATGGCCACGATGTCATGGTTCACGGCATTTTGAGGAATAGGATATTCCTGCTGGATGGGGCTTTCCGGGGCTACTTCCGCCCATCCCACGATCATCGGAACACGGGTTCCCCCCTCGTACCGGCTGCACTTGCGCCCTCTCAGGGGAGCGACCGCGCTGACCTTTTCAATCATGGGAATATTTTGGCTGTAGTTTTGCTGGATGGGGGCGTCTCCCCCGTTGTCGGACAGGAAGATGACCAGTGTCTTGTCGGCCACGCCCAGCTCTTTCAGATAGTCCATCAGATCGCCCAGGGATTTGTCCATGCCTTCAATCAGAGTGGCAAAGGTGCGGAGGCTGGCGTTCACCTGTACTCCGGATTCAAAGGCCGAGCCGTTGGGAACGGTGTATGTATCATAATCCCCGTTGGGGTCCGGATTGCCGTGCGGCTGGTGGACGGCATAGTGGGTCATGTACGCGAAGAAGGGTACATGGTCATCCACAGCCTGCTTGATCTGCTTTTTCATTTCCTGCGTCAGGGCATTCGTCAGGAAGTTCTGCTTTTGCTTTTCATTCGTGGGGGAGGTTCCCTGGGTATGGTATTCTTCCAGGTCCGGGACATGGTAGGTTCCGGAACCGAAGTTGTCCTGGGAACGGTAGGAGCCCGGCTGGCCAATGGAGCTGCCGGCGATGTTGATGTCGAAGCCCAGATGGATGGGGTTGGAAAAGAGCCTGGAAGGAGGAGCGAAGTGTGCCTTGCCCACCGTGATGGTCCGGTAACCCGCATTCTGGAGGACGCGGGGAAGGGGAATTTCCGTTTCATCCATGCCTCCCATGTTCCATTGGGGCGCCTGGATATGGGGCAGGGCGCCCCCCGATTCATTGAGTGTGGCGGAGGTGGCGTTGGTCCAGTTGGTGACCCGGTGACGGGCGGAGTTTTTGCCGGTCATCAGGGAGGTGCGGCCGGGGGAGCAGACCGGGCAGGAATAGGCATTCGTGAATTTCAGGCCCTGTGCCGCCAGCCTTTCCATGGAGGGTGTTTTGTAGAAGTTGTTCAGTGCCGTTTTAACGGGTTGGCCGTTTTGATAATAGAAAGGAACGGAGGTGTCCTGCCAGCCCATGTCGTCCACCAGAAAGACCAGGACATTGGGCGTATTTTCCGCCAGAACGGCGATGATGATAGATTTGCTTTTTTGCGTTCCATCGCCGGCGGTCAGCGTCAATGTGTAGAGAGTTGTTTCCGTCGGTTTGACACGAAGGGAGCCGGCTCCGTTTTCACTGGTGATGGCGATGTTTTTTCCGTTGGCCGTCAGTTCCAGGTTTTGCGCCTTGACGGTGCTCCAGGTCAAGGTGGCTTCTTCATCCGCTCCGGGAACTACCCTTTTTTTATCCGACTCAAATACAAGGATTTCCGGTTCCTGTTTCTTGAAGGTTACCGTTACTTCCGCCGTGGATTCCGTTTCGCCCTCTCCCCGCGCGTTCAGCACATAGGTAGTCGTTTGTTCAGGGTTGACCGTGATCGCTCCCGTGCCGTTTTCCGTGGTGACGGGAATGTTTTCACCGTCTTTCGTGCTTAAGGTGACTTCTCCGCATTTCCAGGTTTTCCAGCTTAGTTCCGCGCCCGAGGCGCTTCCTTCCATGATTTCAGGAGGTGTAGCGGTGAAGGAGATGATGCCGGGAGCAGGGGAGATCAGGCGCACGGCGTTGATGGCGGAGCGGGTGGAGTCCGCTCCGTTGCCCGTGATGGTGATGACGCCGTTCACGACCGGAACATATTGCAGGGTGACCTTGTTGGCTCCTTCGTTAAATGTGCCGGAGAAGTTTTCCCTGTCCTGGATGGTTTTCACCATGCCGTTGACCGTATAGAGCATGTCGCGGTCCGTGGTGTTGCAATCCCCGTAGATTTCCACATGGCAGTATTCCGCCATGGAGTCGGGGAGCTGGGAGATGACTACATTTTCCGTGCCCCGGATTCCGGCCCAGGAGTCCATGAGCAGGTAGTCACGGTTTTTGTCGGCGGCAAACGTGCCGTTGCTGAAGCAGTAGCCGGGATTGTTAAAGGATATGGAGGCCTGTGTGGCTGTTCCCCGAACAGTTTTCAGGTCTGTTGCCGAGGTTTTGGCCGCCGCCGTCGGAGTGATGAAGTTCCATGTTTCCCCTTCCTGCGCCAGTGTTCCGGGCTGGGCATTCAGAAACGCCACTTCCGTAGCCACGGTTCCGTTCAGGACGCCGATACCTATTTCTTCCGCATTCAGGGAGCCCGTACCGGCCAGGAATAGAAGGAGAGTTGCCGATATGCCGCGGAGGAATTTCATGAGATTCAAGGAGCGCCTGCGTTCCATATTCCTTATTCTAACAAAAAAATGTATATTCTCAATGGGGAATCCCTCCGACCGGATGATTCCGTAAAAAGAAATCAATGGAGACCGTCATTGTTACGGCCTCCATTGATGAGAGAGCTTGAGTCTCATTAAGCCCGGCGGCGGCGCATCGCCAGGACTGCGAGACCCAGCAAGCCGAGAGAGGCCGTGGCGGGTTCCGGGATGCTGGATAATGCAAGAGCGTTGATGTTGCCGGTACCGTTTGAGGTCAGGCTCAGCGTGGTGTTGTCCTCCGTGACCGTAAAGGTGTATTCCACCAGAGCCCATTCTCCTTCTCCGAATTCCGAGGATAACGTCGTGCCGGAAAGTGAGGCATTGGAACCGGCCGAGTAGTCAAGCAGGGTGGCGGAGAGTCCTTCTATATTCCCGGTCAAATCATAGGTTGAAGAGGCGGTCCCAAAAGGGTTGCCGCGCCCTACAAGCATGGTCAGCGTATAGCTTCCGGCGGAGAGCCCCCGCATTTGCATGGTGTAAGGGCCGGGATTTTTATTGATGCATCCTCCTCCGCTGTTGCCCGTTGTCATGTCGGAACCGAATACGTCAAAAAATTTGTTGGAGTTCTCGGGATTGTAGGAATTTTGGATTTTGTCCGCTGTCAGGATGCCGTTAGGACCGCAGGCCGAGGCTCCTGTTACCAGAGTGATGCCCGTAGATGAACCATCGAAATTTTTGAGGGCGCCACTTGTATAGCTGTTCCCTGAACTTCCGGTCTTGATCTGATTTACTTTTCCCTGTTCCCCAAGATAGGTGCCATCCATGGAGGATGTGCCTTGAGCCAGGGAGTTTACGCCGAATGTTATCACCACCGTGGCCGCTTGAACCGCGATGGAGGAGAGTGTGATGAGGGCCGCCAGGAATAATGTTTTCTTCATAGACAGACTAAAATATGGGGTTAATGGTGGCGAGTTGGTCGCCACTCCATTTGCCAATAGCGGATTATAAATTCGAAGTCAATATAAAAAGCCAGAATTTTCTTTTTCTAATGTTCATTTCCAAGGCATTATTTATAGCCTGCCAGGAAAGGAGGACCAGTCTATTACTGCTGCTTCTCAAGTGCTGTAGATGTTATATAAAAAATGAAATGATTGATTATAAAAGATATATGATTTTTTTACATTAAAATGGATTCATCGAATTTTCAGCGAATTTATAATCCG
>NZ_KQ971082.1:140028-251087 GCF_001580195.1 Akkermansia sp. KLE1798 | reverse complement strand
CGAATTTATAATCCGATTCACAGAGAAGAAGTAATATATTCATTAGATTAATCGTTTTTCTGTGGAAAGCAGGTTGCATGCGATCAATAACAGCATGAGCCGGAAAAAGTGCTTATTCCAGCCGTGGGAGCAATTTGAAGGAACCCCGGATGATTCCTTTGTGGGCTGATATCCCATGAAGGGAGATGCAGCCTGATCGAATTCATTCTGCCGGAGAAGAATAAAAAAGCCGTCCCGGATCAGGGGACGGCTTTTCGCGGTTAAGGGTGTATTTGCTTTATGCTTCCACAGCCTTGGAGAATTCCTCCACCGTGTCACAGGTGCAGATCAGGTTGCGGTCTCCATACACGTTGTCCACGCGGCCAATGTATGGCCAGAATTTGTGGACGCGCAGTCCGGGCACCGGATAGGCCGCCTGGCTACGGGAGTAGGGGTGCTTCCATTCGTCGGCCGAGACCATTTCCGCCGTGTGCGGGGCATTTTTAAGAACGTTGTCTTCCTTGTCCGCTCCTCCGTTGATAACGGCCATGATTTCCGCATGGATATGCTCCATGGCTTGAATGAAGCGGTCCAGTTCTTCCCTGGGTTCTGATTCGGTGGGTTCCACCATCAAGGTGCCGGGCACGGGGAAGGACATGGTGGGGCCATGGAATCCGTAGTCCATGAGCCGTTTGGCGATGTCGTCCACGGTGAGGCCGGCGTCGTGGGTGAGCCGGCGCGGGTCCAGGATGCATTCATGGGCCACCAGGCCCTTGTTGCCGGAGTAGAGGACCGGGAACAGGCCGCCGAGTTTTTTGGCGATGTAGTTGGCGTTCAGGATGGCGACTTCCGTTGCCTCCTTGAGGCCGTCCGGCCCCATCATGGACAGGTACATCCAGCAGATGGCGGCAATGGAGGCGCTGCCCCATGCCGCGGAGGCAACAGCTCCTTCCTCACTGTCCAGGCTGAGATGGCCGGGCAGGAAGGGCACGAGATGTTCCGCCACGCCAATGGGGCCGATGCCGGGGCCGCCCCCGCCATGAGGCATGGCAAAGGTTTTATGAAGGTTCAGATGGCAGACGTCCGCGCCGATGCCGCCGGGGCAGGTGAGGCCCACCTGGGCGTTCATGTTGGCTCCGTCCATGTACACCTGGCCGCCGTTGGCATGGACGATGTCGCAGAGCTCCCTGATGGTTTGCTCATAGACGCCATGCGTGGAGGGGTAGGTGACCATGATGCAGGAGAGGCTGTCCCGGTGGGTTTCCGCCTGGGCTTTCAGGTCGTCCATGTCGATGTTGCCCGCTTCGTCGCATTTGACGGGGACCACCTTGAGACCGGCCATGGCGGAGGAAGCGGGGTTCGTTCCGTGGGCGGAGGTGGGGATGAGGCAGACGTTCCGGTGGCCTTCTCCCGCATGCTGCTGGTAGCGACGGATAGCCAGAAGCCCCGCATATTCCCCTGCCGCGCCCGCGTTGGGCTGGAGGGAAACGGCGGCAAAGCCCGTGATTTTCGCCAGACGGTCCGCCAGGGTGGCGAGCATTTCCCGGATGCCTTCAGATTGATCTGAAGGGACGAAGGGATGCAGGGAGCAGGTTTCCGGCCATGTGATGGGGATCATTTCGGAGGCGGCGTTGAGCTTCATCGTGCAGGAGCCCAGCGGGATCATGGCTTCGTTGAGGGCCAGGTCGCGGGATTCCAGGCGGCGGATGTAGCGCATCATTTCCGTTTCCGAGTGGTAGGAGTTGAAGGCCGTTTCCGTGCAGAAGGGAGTTTGGCGCGTATGGATGGGCGCCCATGCCGGGGATTCACAGCAGCAGGGAGCGGAAGTTTCCGTACCGGTGAGGGCGGAGGCCAGAGCGGCCACGTCCGTGCAGGAAGCCGTTTCATCCAGGGAGATGGCGACATGGTCGGCATCCACCTTGCGGATGTTGTATCCCGCATCCAGAGCCTGTTTCACGAGGGCGTCCGCCCGGCCCGGAGCCGTCAGGAGCAGGGTGTCGAAGAAGTCCTTGTTTTCTATGGAGATGCCGGCTTTCGTTAGAGCCTTGTACAGGCTTTTCGTTTTCCGGTGGATTTCCGTGCCGATGCGCTTGAGGCCTTCCTGCCCGTGGTAAACAGCGTAGAAGGCGGCCATGACGGCCAGGAGGACCTGGGCGGTGCAGATGTTGGAAGTGGCCTTGTCCCGGCGGATGTGCTGTTCCCGCGTCTGGAGAGCCAGGCGGTAGGCCGGGCGCCCCTGCGGGTCTATGGACATGCCGATGAGGCGTCCGGGCATGCGGCGCTTCAGGGTGTCCGTGCAGGACATGTAGGCTGCGTGTGGTCCCCCGAAGCCCATCGGGACGCCGAAGCGCTGCGTGTTGCCCACGCAGATGTCCGCTCCGAAGGAGCCGGGTTCCCTGATGACGGTAAGCGCCATCAGGTCGGCTGCCACGACGCAGAGGGCTCCGGCAGCGTGTACGCGGGAGAAGAAGTCCGTGTAGTCGCTGATGCGGCCCAGGGTGTCCGGATACTGGACCAGGACGCCGGCAAGGTCCGCACCGACGGAAGCAGGATCAAAAGCGGTCCAGTCCCCTACTACGATGTTGACGCCCTGCCATGCGGCACGGGTGCGGATGACACTGATGGTCTGGGGATGGCAGGTGTCCGCCACAAAGAAGGTGTTGGCCTTGGGACGGGTGTTCCGGCACATGGAGACGGCTTCCGCCGCGGCCGTTCCTTCATCCAGCAGGGAGGCATTGGCGACCGGCAGCCCCGTCAGGGAGGCCACCATGGTCTGGAAGTTCATGAGCATTTCCAGCCGTCCCTGGGCGATTTCCGGCTGATAGGGCGTATAGGCCGTGTACCAGCCGGGGTTTTCCAGAACGTTGCGCAGGATGACGGCCGGAGTGACGGCGCCGTAGTATCCCTGGCCGATGAAGGATTTCAGGAGTTTGTTTTTTCCAAGGATGGAACGGAGTTCCTCCAGGGCTTCCGGTTCCGATTTGGCGGCGGGAAGGTCCAGAGGGGCTTTCATGCGGATGTCAGCGGGGACGATGTCCGCGATGAGTTCCTCAAGCGTTTCATAGCCGAGGCTGTTGAGCATTTCCCGGCGTTTTTCCCCCTGGGGGCCGATATGCCGGCTGGCAAAGTCTGAGTGGGTGTTCATGTGGTGTTTGGCAGTGTGGCGCCCGGTCCGGAGGGGCCGGGCTAAAGCAAAAAGCCCCGGGACGGAATCGCCGGGGCGGAGGAGGAGGGGCCGTTCAGGAGCAGTATTCCTCGTAGTCGGTTGCGTTCATCATGTCTTCCGTTTCCGTGGGAACGTCCAGGCGGATTTTGTAAAGC
The DNA here is from genome assembly GCF_001580195.1 of Akkermansia sp. KLE1798. NCBI lineage: Bacteria > Pseudomonadati > Verrucomicrobiota > Verrucomicrobiia > Verrucomicrobiales > Akkermansiaceae > Akkermansia > Akkermansia sp. KLE1798. The sequence goes on along the minus strand of NZ_KQ971082.1, from coordinate 247,787 downwards.
CAGCCCGCGCCGTAGGGATCGGAGTTGATGAGGGAGGGATCATTGGAAAGTTCCTCATTGATTTCCAGGATTTCACCGGAGACGGGAGTGTACACGTCGCTGGCGGCCTTGACGGATTCAACGACGGCTACGGGGTCCCCGGCCGCGACTGTGGCTCCTACTTCGGGGAGGTCTACAAAGACTACATCGGAGAGTTCAGCCTGGGCATGGTCGGAAATACCGATGGTGCCGATGTCTCCGTCAATTTCGATCCATTCATGATCTTTGGAATACAGCAGATTTTCTGGTACGTCGTGCATAAGATTTGGTGGTATGAGGTAAGAGTGTAGTAATTTACAGGATTTGTCAGTTTATTTTTGCGTTGTAGTGTCAGCCTTTTTTATAAAAGGGTTTTTTGACCACAAGGGCGGGGAATTTTTTCCCCCTGACATCTATTTCCAGCTCTGTGCCGACCTTGGCATGGGCGGCAGGAAGGTATGCCAGAGCGATGCCTGTCATCAGGGAGGGCGAGAGGACGCCGCTGGTGAGTTCCCCGATGGCTTCGCCGCCGGGAAGGTGAACTTTGTAATGGGCGCGGGGAGGGGCTCCCTTGCCGGTGTATTCAATGGCCGCCAGACGCCGGGTGAGGCCGCTGGCTTTTTGTTCACGGAGAATGCCGGAGCCGATGAATTCCGTGTCCAGCGCGCAGAAGAAGCCCAGTCCGGCTTCCAGCGGAGTTTTGTCCGGCGCCAGGTCGGAACCGTTCAGCGGATAACACATTTCCAGGCGCAGGCTGTCACGGGCGCCGAGGCCGCAGGGCTTGGCGCCGGCGGACAGGAAGGCTTCAAACCATTTGACGCCTTCCGCGGCAGGGCAGAAGAATTCAAAGCCGTCTTCCCCGGTGTAGCCGGTACGGCAGACGATGAGGTCCGCGCCGTCCACCGTGATGCGGGCGATGCCGTTGCGGGGCGGGAGTTCCACTCCGGGAATGACTTTGGCAAAGATTTCCCCGCAAAGCGGTCCCTGGACGGCCAGGCCCACGTATTCGTCGGAGTGGTTTTCCAGCATTACGTCCGCAGGCTTGTGAGCGGAGAGCCAGGCGAAGTCTTCATCAATCTTGGAGGCGTTTACCACCACAAAGAAGGTTTCCGGTTCCATGCGGTACAGGATCAGGTCGTCGATGACGCCGGCTTGTTCGTTGAGCATGATGGAGTATTGGCCCTGGCCAATGTCCAGCTTGTTGATGTCGTTGGTGAGCATGGAGTTCAGCCATGCAGCCGCGTTCGGGCCGGATACCGTGAATTGGCCCATGTGGGAGATGTCAAAGATGCCGCAGGCCTCGCGCACCGCTTTGTGTTCGTCCAGAATGCCGGTGTACTGCACGGGCATGTTCCAGCCGGAGAAGGGAACCATTCTGGCTCCAAGTTCAATGTGTTTGGCTGCCAGGGGTGTGGATTTGACGTCGGAATCAGACATAAGGTGGTGTGAAGTTATGAGCAATCTGCTCTCTGCGTTCTGAAAAGTCAATGGAATTCCGGGGGAGTTCCGGGCTAGACGTTAAAGCGGAATTCGATGACGTCCCCATCTTTCACAATGTATTCCTTGCCTTCAATGCGCAGTTTTCCGTGTTCGCGCGCTCCGGCCTTGCTGCCGCATGCAACGAGATCGTCATAATGGACGACTTCCGCGGCAATGAACCCGCGTTCAAAGTCCGTGTGGATGACACTCGCCGCCTGGGGGGCCTTGGCTCCGTCCGGGATGGTCCAGGCGCGCGTTTCCTTGACGCCGGTGGTCAGGTAGGTGCGCAGGCCCAGCAGATGGTACACGGCGCGGATGAGGTCGGAGACGCCGGAGTCCTGCACGCCGAGGGATTCCAGGAATTCGGCGGCTTCCTCTTCCGATACGTCGATGAGTTCCTCCTCAATTCTGGCGGAGATGACGATGGCTTCCGCATTGTGGTGCTCCGCCACGTATTTTCTTACCTGGGAGACGTAGGGATGGGAGTCCGGGTCATTGATGGCGGCGGCCAGTTCGTCTTCATTGACGTTGCAGGCGAAGATGCTTTTTTTGTCTGAAAGGAGCTGGAAGGAACGGAGCAGTTTGCGTTCGTCATCGTCCAGCTTTTCTTCAAAGGTGATGGCGGGGAGTCCCTCGTTCAGGTGGGGAAGGAGTTTGGTGATGAGGGCTACTTCCGCCTTGGCTTCCTTGTCTCCGCTGCGGGCCTTGCGCTCCCGGGAGGAAAGCCGCTTGTCCATGGTGGCTATGTCCGCCAGGATGAGTTCCGAGTTGATGATTTCAATGTCGCGCAGAGGATCCACTGAACCCAGTTCATGGATGATGTCGTCATTGTCAAAGCAGCGCACCACCTGGACGATGGCATCCACTTCACGGATGTTTGCCAGGAACTGGTTGCCCAGCCCGGCGCCTTCCGATGCGCCCTTGACGAGCCCGGCGATGTCCACGAATTCAATGAGCGTGGGGATGATTTTTTCAGAGCCGGAGATGTTGGAGAGCACCTGCAGGCGCGGGTCCGGCACGGTGACCATGCCCACGTTGGGGTCAATGGTGCAGAAGGGGTAGTTGGCCGCCTGGGCCTTGCGGGTCCTGGTGACCGCATTGAAGAGAGTGGATTTGCCGACGTTGGGGAGACCTACAATACCTGCCTGTAACATAGGCAGGACTGATAGCGGGTCGGGCCGTGAAAGTCAAACCCCAATTCCGGGGAAGCTTCAGGCCGCTCCGCCCAGAGCCCATTTGAGCAGATTTTCCGATTCCGCCCAGATGCGGGAGGGATGGCAGCCGAGCACGACCACGATGACGTGGCGTCCATTGAATCCGGCGGAAGAGACCAGGCAGCGTCCGGCGGCGTTCGTGTAGCCGGTTTTCATTCCGGTGACCCAGGAGTGCTGTTCCAGCAGTTTGTTCGTGTTCCGCAGGAGAAGCGTTTTGCCGTTGGCGCGGGTGAAGGCGTACTGCTGCTTGCAGATGATGTTGCGCAATTCGGGGTTCCGGTAGACGTAATAGGCGCAGCGCGCCATGTCAATGGCCGTGGAGTACTGGTCCGCAGGCAGCCCATTTGGGTTGACAAAGCGGGAGTTGTACATGCCCATCTGGCGGGCTTTGGCGTTCATCATTTGAGCGAATCTGGGAACGGACCCCGCCGTGTCCCGTGCCAGGGCAAGTGCTACGTCATTGAAGCTGCGTATCATCAGGGCATTGAGCAGTTCGCGGCGGGAGTAGACTTCTCCGGAACGGAAGCCCAGCTTGGTGGGGTCCGCCTTGGTGTCGGACGGCTGGATGACTACTTTTCTGTCCAGGCTGCCGTGGTCGAGCACGACCATGGCCGTGACAAGCTTCTGGGTGCTGGCCACCTGGCGGCGCTGCATGCCGTTGTGCGAGAAGAGGACTTTTCCCGTAAGAGCGTCCATGACGCAGGCGCTGGCACAGCGCGGGGTGCGCGGAGCGCTCGGCGGGATGGCAACGGGGCGGGTGGGAAAGTTGGCCGGGCGGGGAAGAGCGTTGGAGACGGGCTGGGAGATTTGGGGAGGAACGGGCGTCGCCAGGGGGATGTAATCGTTCGAGTCCCCGTATGACTGGCAGCTTGTGGAGCTCAGGCAAAGGGCAATTCCTGCGAGAATGGCGAACAAACGCATGTCTTTTGCTACAGTAAGTTGTTTATTTCATCAAGCCCAAACTCAGCGTTGGGCAGGGAGTTGGACAAAAAAAGGCCGCGGGGATGGCTGTCCGCGGCCTTTTTTCTCTATTAACTACCTATGGAACCAGAACCACCCTTGGCGGTTTTGAAGATATTTTCTTCATGCGCCGGATAGATCTCGTGCAGGTGTGACTTTATCCCGGAAAAAGTCGTTCAAAGTATGTCCAAGAATAAACCTTTTTAAATGATTTTTTAAATGGTTTCATTTATTTATCCGATCAGGAAGGAATGTATTTCCCTTTATGTTCTTTATCCGGCCAGGTTCGGGAAATGCTGCCGTTCGGACGGAATGGACGTATTCCGGTTCATGGAGCTGGACATCCTGACGTGCGGAAATTTGTTAGATGGGCTGTTTGGAATGTTTATGGTGGTTGATAGTGTTTCTTTTGTGCCGGAAATAAAGGGTTTTCAAAGGAAGGAAAAGGCACAGGAAAAGAAAAAAAGTCATTGCAGCGGATAGGTTGGTATGGTTTATTACAATAAATTTTCCACATAATGAAGGTTTCTGTTTTATTTCTGTCTCTGGCGGTTGCATGCATGGCGTGTGCCGAGGTTCTTCCGTTCAAAACGCCGTGTTTCGACACCAAGAGAGGTGCGGACAAGGCGAAGTCTTCCCTTTCCATGGAGCAGAAGGAGGCGTGCGTGAATGTGAAGCTGGAGGACGGCGAGGAGAAGATGGAGATAAGCATCCCTTTCCGCGACAGGAACAATTACAGTAATCTTGCCGTTTTTGAAAAGGCGTTTGCCAGGGAGAATGTTTCCAAGAAGCTGGAGGCTCTGAAGAAGGCGGAACCCAGGCTTGTCAAGTGCATCATCCGCGGCAAGGAAGCGGTTTGCCCCGTAGTGCCCCTTGGTGTGCTGAAAGGGGAAGACGGCATGGTCCTGAATTTGTCCCTGGCCTCTTACGAAAAGATTGATTTCAACGCGCAAAAGGAAGGGCGCTTCCAGAAAAAGAGGGATCCGAACGATATCAAGTTTGTGTATGGCGTGATTTTCGAGATTTCCGATCCCGTATCCAAGAAGAAACTTGCTTCTCCGGTGAAGTGGGAGCAGACGGAAACCATTTCCGCCTGGATTGACGCCTTGCGCAAGGAAGTTAAACAATAGGTTCGCAACCTTTGTTTTCAGGGCGGCCGGAAAATGTCTGCTGCCGGTTGAAACAGCGGCCGGGTTTTGCCGTTGGGGGGCGGCTTTTTCAGGGATCAGTTGATGGAGAAGTAGCCTCCGGAGTCCGGGGTGACCCTGCCGGCGATTTGCAGCCGGGCCAGGCTGCCCGTGACGGCGTGTGCCGGCTGGCCCAGAGAGGAACAGAGGGAGTCAATGGTGTTGAATCCCTGCCTGATGGCGTGCAGGACCTCTTCTTCCTCCCGGGTGATGGGGACGTTGTCCGCAGCGGTGGAGCCGGAGGATGGCGAGAAGAGGGGAAGCCCCGCTTCAGGCGCTTGCCATTTCATGTCCTGCAAGATGTCTGCGGCACTGGTGGCAAGTATGGCTCCGTCCCGGATGAGGGCATGGCAGCCGTCGGAAGAATGCCTGTTGACCGGTCCCGGCACACAGAAGACGTCCCGTCCCTGTTCTCCCGCCATGCGGGCCGTGATGAGGGCTCCGCTGCGCGCGGGAGCTTCCACGACGAGCGTGGCGCGGCTCCAGCCGCTGACAATGCGGTTGCGCATGGGAAAGGTGGTGCGGGACGGGGGCATGTCCATCGGGAGTTCTGAAACAACGGCGCCGTGTCCCTCTGCAACGCGGCGGGCAAGTTCGCTGTTTTCCCGGGGGTAGAGTTTGTTGAGGCCGGCTCCGATGACCGCAATGGTGCGCCCGCCCGCATCCAGCGCGCCTGTATGGGCTTCCGTGTCCACGCCGCGCGCCAGGCCGGAGACGACGGTGACGCCCGCTTCCGCCAGGTCATGGGATATGGTTTTTGCGCAGAGCCTGCCGTAATGAGTGGCCATGCGCGAACCCACCACGGCGATGGAACGCTCCGAGTCCGCTTGGGTCCAGCTTCCCCGGGAATAAAGAACCACGGGCGGGTCCGGCAGTTCCCGCAGGGATTCCGGGTAATTCCCGTCAAACAAAGTGGTTACGGAAACGCCCGCCCTGGCCGCCAGTTCCAGTTCCCGGTGCGGGTTGACGATGCTTTTCCATGAGGAAATGCACCGGGCCAGTTCCGGTCCGATGCCCGGCACGGCCGCCAGCATGGCGGCGGGGGCTTCCAGAACAAGTTCCGGAGAGGCGAAGGCGCGCATCAGGCGCATGATCCTGACAGGGCCGAGTCCCGGTATCAGGTTCAGGATGACGGCGGTTTCCTGCGGTGTCATGGCGAAGGGCTGATTTCCCGGTATACGTTCAGGTGGGCCTGGATCATGTCGCTCATTTTATAAGGGGAGGGGATTTGCCGGGGGACGGGGGGAGGCTGGGCATGCCAGCGGGCGAGCAGGGCGGTGATGGCGGCGGTGTCTCCGACGGGGATGTTTCCCTCCGGCAGGAAGATGTCCAGTTGTTCCTTGACCCCGCCATGGGCATATCCGGCTACGGGTTTTCCCAGGGCCAAGGCTTCCAGCGTGGATTTTCCGAAGGCTTCCGGACTTTGAGTCAGGGAGAGGGTGACGGAACAGGCGGAGAGGATTTCCCGGAGGTCCTTGCGGTGGCCCGTCCACGTGAAGGCGTGGGCAAGGCCGGCCTGTTCGATTTTCCGGAGAATTTCATTTTTATATTCCTCCTTGCCCTTTTTCGCTTCTCCCACAATGACGGCGTGGGCCGGGATTCCCTGGGCCAGGAGGTCCCGGACAATGGGTATCATGTCCAGCTGGCCTTTCAGGCGCGTGATGCGGCCCGGCAGGCAGAGGGTGAATTTGTCCCTGAGTTCCGGATAGGTCATGTACCAGCCCGTGAGCCATTCGCGGGACGGGGAGTATCCGGAATGGTGCAGTTCCGGGGAAATGGCGTTGGGGATGATCCTGATATGTTCTTCCGGCGTGGAGGGGTAATGCCTGAGGATGTAGTCCCGGATGCAGTTGGAGACGGCGATGATCCGCTCACCCCTGCACATGATGGCGGAGTACCAGTTTACGGAGTAGAAGCCGTGCACGCTGGTGATCAGGCCGGGCCTGTCTTCCGGCGGCAGTTTTTTCCAGGCCAGGTAGCCGGCCCAGGCCGGCACGCGGGAATGGAGGTGGAGGATGTCCGGCCTGATGGCTTGCAGAAGAGCGCGGAGCGCCCCTACGCGGAAGAAGGTGGAGAGGCTTTTTTTGCCGATCGGCATCAGGATATGGCGGGAACCTTCCTTTTCCAGTTGCTCCACCATGCGTCCCCCACCGGAAATGACAATGTTTTCCACCCCCTGGGCGGAGAATCCCCTGCCGAGTTCCAGAACGACTTGTTCCACGCCTCCGGATTCCATGGAGGGGACGAGATGCACTATTTTCATAAGGCTGCAAGCTGGGGGAAGAGTCTTGAGAGGATGTGATCCGCGGCGCGGTCCGCCTCAAGGAGAGGAGTACCGGGGGCGGTGAGGCGGAAGCCTTGTTTTTTCCATTCCCGGTAGCCGGTGACGAGTCCGTCCCGCTCCAGCATTTCCAGACCGGACAGGATGCGGGATTTTCTGCCATTGAGGCGGCGGGGGACGGTGATGATGCCTACGGGTGCGCCCGACCCCAGCGCTTCATATACCATGGAGACGCTGTCCTGGCTTACCCATGCGCCGGAGGCGTGCGCCAGATGTCCGGCTACCCAGCCGGGTTCCGTTTCCTCCACGGGAACGACGATGATTTCCGGTACGGCTTTTCTGATTTTTTCCGCAAAGCCCTGAGGCGTGCGGCGCGACGTGGTCAGGACGACGTCGCCGGGCGTGTGGATGCTGATGTCCGAGAGCTGGTTGAGCATGGTTTCGTCATCCCAGTCGAAGTCCTTGCTGGGGCCGCCGATGAGGATGAGGGTGATGTCCTTGGGCATGGAGAAGTCCGGCCTCATGGGATGAAGGGCGCCCTGGGTCGGGAAGATGTTGGTGTCCGCGTAGTCGCGGTCCGCGCGGAGGTCATGGCGCGGAATGAGGCAGAGGTCGAAGAAGGAGCAGGGGAGGGTGGGCTTCATGCACAGCACGGTTTTTGTTTTGAAGTGCTGGCGTGCGCAGATGAGCGGAATGTGCGTGGCGTGGCCGGCGGCAATGAACAGGTCGGGCCGCGGCTTGTTGTTCCCGGAGACGACCTTGCGGATTTTGCCGAGGGTGGAAAGCCCCTGCAGCTCCACAATTTCCACGGCGCCTCCCGCCTTGGCGACCAGGGCCTGCGCCAGCCCCAGGGACTGGTTGAGGTGGCCCTGCTTGCCGTCGCTCAGAATCCGGATGTTCATATATGTCTATTATGGGACGGCAAGGATGTGCAGGCAATCCAATTTCCGCGGGAGCGAAGAAAATTCTTGGTGCCGGGAGCGCTCTTCGCCATGATGGCGGCGTGCCGAAGCCGGATTCCTTCCTTATTAAAGATTCCCTGCACTCCGTTTCCCGGAGTTTGGGCTTTTCCGACTGCAGGGTGGCCCGTGCCGGGAGGGCCCTTCATGCGGAGGAGTTGTTTCTTTGGCTGGAGAGAGGCTGGCATGCGGACATGGAATGGATGGCCCGTTCTCCGGAACGCCGGGTGAATCCGGCCGAGGTACTCCCCGGATGCCGTTCCGTGATCTGCCTGTCCTATGATTATGACAGTTCCATGAGCCGTCCTTCCGGGAGCGGTTCCATCTGCCTGTACGCTCATGGCAGGGATTACCACGGCATTCTGGAAGAAAAGCTGGCTGATCTTTCAGAATTGCTTTCCATCTACGGGGGGGAGCAGAAGGGGTATGTGGACGCCGGTCCGGTCATGGAGAGGGATCACGCGGAGGCGTGCGGCCTGGGATGGCGCGGCCGCAGTGGCCTGATCGTACGCCGCAGGGGAGGTTCCCGTTTTTTTATTGCCACGTTGCTGACGACGCTGGAGCTGGAACCGGACGCTCCGGCTTCCGGTACGTGCGGAAGCTGCCGCCGCTGCGTGGAGGCATGCCCGGCAGGGGCCATCATGGAGAATGGCCTGGTGGATGCCAACCGGTGCCTTTCCTATTGGACGATTGAACACCGGGGCGCCATTCCGGAGGATATCCGCCCCCTGATCGGCACGCGCCTGTACGGGTGCGACACCTGCGTGACCGCATGCCCCTGGAATAAAAAGCCTCTGACGGACGCGGACGAACGCTTCCGCATGCCTCTCCGGCTCGCTTCCATTTCCTTGCGGGACCTTCTTTCCCTGGATGATGCCGGTTTTACCGCCATGTTCCGGAATTCCCCGTTGAAAAGAATCAGGAGGGAGGGCCTTTTGCGCAACGGATGCATTGTGCTGGGGAATGCCGGAACACCGGATGATCTTGATTTGCTGAAGAGACTTTGCGGGGAGTCTCCGCTGGTAGCGGAGCACGCGGAATGGGCCATGGAGCGTATTCTGCACAGGCACGCGGCAGGGGGATGCCCCGGCGGCGCGGAAGATGAAAAATAGAAAAAATGAAGTTTTGGTCTTGTCAAAACCTCAATTTATGGTATCCATCTTGCCCCAAGCAATAGCTCTGCGCGAGGCAGAGAAAAATAACAGCTAGCAAATCCAATCCATTATGGCACGCCTTTTCGGTACAGAAATACCCAACGAGAAGCGCATCGAGGCTTCCCTTCCGTATATTTACGGAATCGGCCACTCGACTTCTAAGAGAATCCTGGAACAAGCAGGCATCAATCCCGACATCCGTACGGGACAGCTTACCGACGAACAACTGACGAAGATTGTTCAAGTAATCACCACCGACGGCATTTTGATCGAAGGTGACCTTCGTCGTGAAAAGCAATCCATTCTCAAGCGTCTGACCTCCATCAACTGCTATCGTGGTCAGCGCCACCGCCGCGGTCTTCCCGTCCGCGGTCAGCGTACCCGCACGAATGCCCGCACCCGTAAAGGCAAGAAGAAGACTGTTGGCGCACAGGCCAAGAAGAAGTAATCCGCCAACCTGAACTTATTATATAGCTTTATTATGGCTAGCGAAGAAATTACCAACGAAACCGCTGAACAGCCCGTGGAAGCCGTCGCTCCCGCTCCCGCTCCCGCCGCTGAAGCTCCGGTCGCCGCTGCACCTGCTCCTGAAGAAACCAAGAAGCACGAACCCCGCAAGGACATCTTCGCGGAACTCGGCCTGGGCGGTGATGACGACAAGCCCAAAATCCTGAAGGCCAAGGGCAGCAAGAACGTTTCCTCTGGCGTGGTTCATGTTTCCTCCACGTTCAACAACACTGTTGTGACTGTGACGGATCAGCGCGGCAACGTGATCGGCTGGTCTTCCGCCGGCAAGATGGGCTTCAAGGGCTCCCGCAAGAGCACCGCATACGCCGGCCAGGTGGTATGCCAGGACGCCTGCCGCCAGGCCATGGGCCACGGTCTGCGTGAAGTGGAAGTGCGCGTGAAAGGTCCGGGTTCCGGTCGTGAATCCGCCGTCCGTGCCGTGCAGTCGATCGGTATTGAAATCACCTCCATCAAGGATGTGACCCCCATTCCCCACAACGGTTGCCGTCCTCCGAAGGCCCGCCGCGTCTAATTGAACTTTTTTACCTATAGATCTAATATATCATGGCTCGTTATACCGGTCCCCGCGATAAAGTGTCCCGCCGTTTTGGCGTTGCCCTTTTCGGTTCCACCAAGGCTCTTGAAAAGCGCCCCTTCCCTCCCGGTCAGCACGGGATGCGTGCAGGCCGCAAAAAGAAGTCCGACTATGGCGTGATGCTTGCTGAAAAGCAGAAGCTGCGCTTCCAGTACGGCGTGCTTGAAGGCCAGTTCCGCAAGTATTATGCAGAAGCCGCCCGCCGCCGCGGCATTACCGGCGACATCCTGCTTCAGCTCCTTGAACTCCGTTTGGATAATGTCGTGTACCGTCTCGGGTTCAGCAATACCCGCGCCGGCGCCCGCCAGCTCGTTTCCCACGGTCATATTACCGTGAACGGCAAGAAGACCAATATTGCGTCCTTCTCCTGCCGCCCCGGAGACGTGGTTGCCGTAGGTGCCAAACCCTCCTCCCAGCAGCTTGTTACCCGCTCCCTTGACCTGACCCAGGCTACGGTGGTGCCGGACTGGCTTGAAGGTGACCGCGACAAGCTCACGGGCAAGATTGCCCGCGTGCCTTCCAAGGAAGAGATTGCTCCCATCGTTAACGAGCAGCTCATCGTGGAATTCTATTCCCGTTAATCCCGCCTCTTCTGGATTTGCTTTAAAACCCCGGCTGCCTTCAGGTGGCCGGGGTTTTGGGCGTTCAGGGAAGGAGGGTGAGTTGAGAGTTGAGAGTTGAGAGTTGAGAGTTGAGAGTTGAGAGTATAGGATGGCGGCATGACGGATGAAAGGAAGGAAGGGGGGCTGGCCCTATTTGACATGGATGGCACGCTTCTGCCGTGGGATACGCAGTATGTGTTTTCCTGCTTTGTGGTTCAGCGGCATCCCTGGAGGCGGCTGCTGCTCCTGTTTTATCTGGCCTGCCTTCCGCTGTTTTTTCTGGGGATATGGGATGAAACCCGGATGAAGAGGGCCTTCCTTTGCTATTTGTGGAGGCTGCCCCCGGAAACGGTTCTTCAATACGGACGGGAATTCGCGAAGCTGGCGGATGCATGGGTTTATCCCGAATTGCGTGAACGGCTCCAGAGGCATCGGGATAGTGGAGATACATGCATCATGGTATCCGCCTCTCCATCCTTTTACGCGCAGCCCCTGGGGATGCTGCTGGGTTTTGATGCCGTTCTGGGGACGGATGTGGCACTTGACGGCCGCATGCCCCTGATGCCGGAACTTCCCTTGGGAAACAACAAGGGGAAGGTTAAGGTGGAGCGTTTGCGGAACATGGGTGTTTTGCCGGAGAGTGGCATCCGGGAGGGGGCCATCGCCTACAGCGACAGTGTGGCGGATGTTCCCATGCTGCTTGCCTGCGGACGCCAGGTCCTGGTCAATCCGTCCCGGAAATTGAAAGAGAACGCCCGGCTGGACGGCGCCGAGTGCCTGTATCCTCCCATGCCCTGGAAAAATTCGCTGGGAAAAAAATGGAAAATTGCTTTATTTGTCATCGGGATGATTAGTATAAGTGGTAAATAATCAGTAGGTAATGGCGATTTTGGGAGAAAAGTCTTTACTTTTGTGACGAAAATGTTTCACTAAACCTAACAAGGGGAAAAAGAATACTTTAAACCTTTGTTAGCAAATCAACAATTAATACCCTAACCAAATAATAGTCATGCAAACCAAGAACATCATCAGTGTTGCAGCGGCTGTGGCATCCTTTGCCGGCGCCGCTTTTGCGGGAACCCCCGTCAAGGTTGTTGCTCCGGCACCGGTACCGCCCGTGCCGACTGTCAGCCCATGGTCCGGCGACCTTTACGCCGGCTATGCCTCCAATTACACCTGCCGCGGCATCGTGGCATCCCACGCCTTGGTGGGAGGGGATAACGTCATCCCTGCCGGTGTTAATTTGAATTACAAGCTGAACGACGCCAACTCCATTGTCGGCGCCGCTTCCTACACGTCTCTGACTTCCGGTCATGAGTTGCTTGGTGAGAAGGATGTCTCCTTCCATAATGAAACCAATTTCAACCTCGGCTGGAAAAACCAGGACGGCCTTCTGAAGAACCTGTCCACCACCGTCGGCTGGAATCTGATTCACGGCGGTCTGCTCGGCAACTTTGCCAAGTATGATTACAGCGGTATCTATGGGAACGATTCCCTTGGCAGGCGTCATGCACATTCGTAGCCCAGGAGTTCTATCTGAACCTGAATTACGACGTGTGCAAGAATTGGTTCGCGGGCGTTACCACGAGCTACGGCTTCCAGGGAATGACCGGATGGTGGTTCCAGCCGTATGTCGGCTACAAGGCCACCATCTGCCCTGCTACGGACATTGTGCTTACCGCCGGTATGTCCGCCACTGCCGGGTACTTCGACAGCAAGTCCGCTTTCATGGCCAACGGCTCCCAGGCCTGGTGGGTGAAGGTTGAACTGCCGATCAAGGTGGGCGTGGAAAACCTCGCCGTGGTGCCTTTCGTCAGCTTCAACTGGGCCGGCAACGGCGCCCTGAAGGCCAACAAGCAGTTCGAGGAAGGCTGGAAGCCCTACAAGAACTTCGGCGTGGTAGCCGGGGCCAACCTTGTTTATTCCTTCTAAGCCTGACGGCTTGAGATCGAATCATGTTTTCAGTGCGGCGGAGAAATCCGCCGCACTTTTTTGTTTGTTGCCAGCATGGATGTTTTGATTCAGAATGAGCCGCACAGAAGTTCCCTGTCCATGAATTATTCCCTTCCTTTTGCTGCCGGGGCGGCGCTGGCGCTTACCTTTTCCGTGTCACTGGCTGAATCCCGCATTCCGGACCACCCTGCCGATCCTCTCCTCAGGCCGGCAAGCGGCAGCCTGAAAGCGGGATATTCCACCCATTACGAGTTCCGGGGCCTGATTCCCGCCGGCTGCAACCAGACGGCTCCCGTGAGCCTGGATTGGAGAAGCGATCTGAATGAGCATTATTCTTTTATCCTGGCATTGAAGGAGGAGTTGTTTCCGGGCCGTCCGGCCATTGATTTGGATGATGAAACGGTGGTGGACCTGGGGTTTCAGCGGAAATTGGGGAAGGACGCGTACGCCGCATTTTCCCTGCGGGCCAATGACGGCGGCCTGGCGGGTCTTGCTTCGGAACGCCTGTTCGGCAATAGCAGCACGACTTATGAGGCTGCCCTTGTCCTGCGCCGGGACCTGGATTTTCTTCCCGGATTTTATGTGCAGGGCAGCTGCGCCTATTCCTTTTACGGCATTACTGGATGGTGGTTTGACATGTGTACGGGGTCCGATTCAAGGCTGACGGAGAATTTGTACATGGGGTTCAAGTTCGGAGCCGTGCTGAGTTCCTCCTACTGGCCGTCCGGCGGCAACGGCTGGCAGGCCCTGTATTTCAGGGTAACGGCCAGTTACCGCCTGTTCGGTGATGTGTTTGTGGAGCCCTTTGCGGGATTGCACTGGCTGGGCAGGGGTGGGCATGGATTGAACCGAACGTATGGAGAAACGCTGGTGAAGGGGAACCGCTGGGTGACCGGAGTCAGCCTGGTTTATTCATTCTAATCCACCGCGGGGATGTCCGCACGCATGCGGATCATGTCAATGCACTGGACGCCATTGTCCCATATCGGTTCCGGGTAGTTGTCCAGAAAATAGTCTCTGATGGTGCCCGTTACGTAAAAACCGCAATTGCGGTACAAGGCCATCGGGCCGGGAGAAGCGTCCGACGTTCCCAGTTCCGCATATCGCGCCCCCTTGCCGCCGATGACGTCCAGTGCGTGCCGGACCAGGGCCGTTCCACATCCCCGGCGTCTGTGGTCCGGGGCCACGGAGCAGTTCATGATTTCCCAAGTGTCCACCGTCTTCCGGCAGATGACGACAACTCCCACAGGAATTCCATTTCTGCGGGCTACATGGAGTTCCCCATGCGCCAAGTGGGCGGCCACCTGGCGTTCGTCCGGGTCAGCGTCCAGCAGCAGAGTGAGAATGGATGGGGGCGGAGGATAGTCCGCCGCTTCCCGTGATATCTCGAAGGTGCCGAGGCTCATTCGGTACGCATGAAGATGATGGAGTCCGCCAGGAGTTCTCCCTGAAGGCTGTCCCCCTGGATGATGACAGGCTGCCCGGAGGTGACCAGCCCTTTTTCCTTCAGCAGGTCCAGAGCCGTGGATATCATGCGCGCCGGGTCTTTGAGGAAGGGAGATTCAAAGGCAGTGACATCACGGGCCAGCGCAAGCTGGCGGACGACGACGGGATCATTGCTGAAAGCGTAGATGGGGGCCCGCTCCGGACGGAGCACGGCCGCCTGCGTGGCTGCCAGTCCGCGGCGTGTGAAGACGATGAGGCAGGCGTTTTCCACGGAGTCCGCCAGGGAGATGGCCGCTTTCGTGGCTTTTTGGCGATCCCCGTTCAGGATGGCCGCTGCCGCGAAGTTGAGGTTTCCGGAGCGTTCCATGCGCTGGGCGATGGAGTCCAGGACTTCCACGCAGCGCACGGGGTAGTGGCCTACGGAGGTTTCTCCGGAGAGCATGACGGCGTCTGCCTGTTCAAAGATGGCGTTGGATACGTCTGTTACTTCCGCACGGGTGGGAGTAGGCTGGGTGATCATGGATTCCAGCATGTGCGTGGCGACGATGCAGCGGCGCCCCAGCCTGTGGCAGTGGCGGATGATGCGGCGCTGGATGATGGGCAGTTCCTCGATGCTGACTTCAATGCCCAGGTCGCCGCGGGCCACCATGATGACGTCTGCCGCCAGAATGATGTCGTCGATATGGCGGATGGCCTGCTGGTCTTCAATTTTGGCGATGATCTGGGCACGCCCCCCCAGGTTGTCTATATGTTCCCTCAATTCCGCAATGTGGGCGGCGTCACGGACGAAGGACATGGCGACGTAGTCCGTTTCACATTCCACGGCCACTTCCAGGTCCTTCAGGTCTTTTTCCGTCAGGGCCGGGAGCCGCAGGGCCACGCCCGGCAGGTTGATGTGGCGGCGCGAGCCGAACACGCCTTCCGTGAGGACCTTGCAGATGAGCCGGTCCGGACGCACTTCCTCAATGCGCATCAGAATGCCGCCATTGTCCACGACCATGGTATGGCCTGCCTGGACGTCCTGAAGAAGGCCGTCATAGTTGACGGTGGTGGAGAAGGGCAGCTCCGGTTCCGCCGTGCTGAGGCGGATTTCCATGATGTCCCCGGCCTTCAGGTTATAGGGTTCCGGAAGGTCTCCGGTGCGGATGGACGGCCCCTGGAGGTCGAAGAGAACGGCTACGTTTGCCTGGAGCTCCGCGGCCTTCCGGCGGATGCGGAAGACGACTTCCCGGACCCAGTCGTGCTTGGAATGGCTCATGTTGAGCCGGAAGACGTTGGCTCCGGCCTGGATAAGGCTGCCCAGCATGTCGGAGGTATCCGTTGCCGGTCCAATGGTGCAGATGATTTTTGTGGCGCGAAGTCTGGAGGGCGTACTCATGGTCTATGTCAGTGCCCCTACTTTATCCTACGGGGAGTTCAAATGAAGTTTTTTGTAGTACATGGCAGGATTGTTGCATGCCAGAGTGAAGGGAGGGGAGCATAATGGAGGCATGAAGAATGTGAGGGTTGAGCTGATCAACACCGGTACGGAGATTCTGCTGGGAAGCATTGTGAATACGAATGCGGCATGGCTGGGGAACAGGCTGTTTGAAGCGGGGTTCCGCGTGGAGAGGGAGACCGTGGTTCCCGACGGTTATGCCATTAGCGAGGCGATGAGGGAGAGTGCCCGCAGGGCGGATGTCGTGATTGTGAGCGGGGGGCTGGGGCCGACGAGCGACGATGTGACCAGGGAGGCCCTGTGTGATGTCTGCGGCGTGGACATGCACCGTGACGAGCATGTAGCGGAGGGATTGAGGGATTATTTCAAGCGGAGGGGCATTTCCATTGCGGAGTGCAATTTCAAGCAGGCCATGGTGCCTGACGGCGCCGCCGTACTGGAGAATCCCAACGGCACGGCTCCGGGACTGGTGATGCCTGCCTCCGAACGCCTGCCCATGTTTATTCTTCTGCCCGGGCCTCCTTCGGAATTGAAGCCGATGGTGGAGAGGTCCGTGATGCCTCTGCTGGAGTCCATGGTGGACGGCGATATTCCCCGTTTGCGCGTGTTCCGCCTGGTGGGGATTGGAGAGAGTGATCTTCAGGATCTGGTGGACGATTCCCTGCACCAGGTGCAGGGATTGGAAGTGGCTTATTGCGCCCGCATCGGAGAGGTGGATGTGAGGCTGGTTGGCAATGAAGTGGCGCTGAAGCAGGGGGAGGCGCGCCTGCTGACCCTGGCCGGAGCGTATGTGCTGAGGCCCCTGGGGGTTACTTTGGAACGGGCCGTGGTGCTTCATCTGAAAGGGCTCGGATTGAAGGCGGCTACGGCGGAGAGCTGTACGGGCGGACTGATTGCCAAGAGGATTACGGATGTTCCCGGTTCTTCCGGGGTGTTTGAGTTCGGCTGGGTGACTTATGCGGACCGGGCGAAGACGGAGATGCTGGGTGTTCCGGCAGAGGTGCTGGAAGAGCACGGAGCGGTGAGCGAACCCGTGGTGAAGGCCATGGCGGAAGGTGCGCTGGAACGTTCCGGCGCGGATGTCGCCGTCGCCGTCAGCGGATTTGCCGGACCGGACGGCGGTACGCCGGAGAAGCCCGTGGGCACCGTGTGGTTTGCCTGGGCGTTCAGGAACGGGGGAACGGTTACGGAGATGATGTTTTATCCCAGGGACCGGGAGTCTTTCCGGCAGATGGTTTCCCAGAAAGCCCTGATCGGGATGCTGGCCGCCAGGAAGCAGCAGACTATCACGGAATGAAGAACCATACGGGAAGGATTCCCGCATCATGCAGCCCGCTGATGAATTCAAAGATGCCGATGAACCAGATGAACCACAGGGCGTCAAAGATGTTGTGCGTGAATGTGGCCGGATTGACTGAGTAGGTGGCGGGCGGCGGTTTGAGCAGGGAAAGGGAAGGGATGAAGGAAGGCACCGTCCGGCAGTAGTCCCGGTAGGCGTTTCCGAACAGGGAGATGAGACGTTCCTGCTCCCTTCTGATGATGGCGGGATAGTAAATGCCGAATGCCAGTGCCGTAAGGAGGGGGACAGTGAAGGTTTCCGTAGCGCACGCCACCCCTACGCCCCCGATGAAGCTGAAGAAGTAAAGCGGGTTGCGGCACATGGAGTACGGACCTTCTATCACCAGGACATTGTTTTTATAGCCTGCGATGTAGAGGGAACACCAGATGCGTCCGAAGGCGCCGATGCCGGCCATGAAGCAGGCAATAAGCATGAGGCTTTCCTCAACGACGGGGGATGTTTCCCAGCGCGTTTCCCCGAAGAGCAGGGCACAACCGATAAACAGTCCAAAGATAAGGGAGATGAGCGTGCGCAGACGTTCATTGAGTGATTTGGCGTGAGTATTCATAAGCTGGATGAATGGAGATAGGGAAGATGCTATATTTGCATGGAAATGTGGAAACGACTTTTCTGGAACGTTTTCGTCACAAAGAAATATCGCTGATATTGAAAAGGGCTGCACGCGTGTGCGCGCAACCCGTGAGATTTGCTGTTTTTCTTTGATTCACGTAAACCGCCGGAAGCGGAGAGGCGCAGGCTGACAATTCCGGCCTGTGGCATCGCCCAGGGAGAGAGCGGCGGCAGGGCCTCTATTCGTTTTCCTGGTCGTGTTCGTCGGCTTCCCGTGTGGAGAAGCGCATGAGTTCCGCTTCAAAGTGGAGCGGAACGTCGCCTGTGGGGCCGTTGCGGTTTTTTGCCAGATGGAGGTTGGCCCTGCCGGCCATCTGCTGCCGTTTTTCCTCGTCTTCCGCATAGTAGGCAGAGCGGTAAAGCAGGCCGATCATGTCCGCATCCTGTTCAATGGAACCGGATTCGCGCAAGTCGGAGATGCGGGGAACGCCCAGGCTGGCCCCCGTGCGGCTTTCCGGGCCGCGGTTGAGCTGGGCGAGGACGATGACGGGCACCTTGAGTTCCTTGGCAAGCGCCTTGAGACCGGCGGAGATTTCCGCTACTTCTCGTTCGCGACTGTTGGCCGCCTGCTTGGAGTGGGAGCGCATCAGCTGGAGGTAGTCCACGCCGATGGCGGACAGGGCGCCCAGGTCCCGCATGACGCGGCGGGCCTTGGCCCGGAGCTCGTTGATGGAGATGGCCGCCGTGTCATCAATGACGAGCTGTGATTCCCCCACTTCTTTTACGGCCTGTTTGAAGTGCTTCATTTCCAATTGGGTGAGGTTGCCGCGCTTGATGATTTCCGCACGGCGCACGCCGGAACGGGCAAAGAGGAGGCGTTCCGCGATCTGGACGGCGGGCATTTCACAGGAGAAGAGCAGGGTGGGCTTTTTTTCGTTGAGGGAGATGTGCTCAATGATGTTGAGCAGGAAGGAGGTTTTCCCCATGGAGGGACGCGCCGCAATGATGAACATGTCCCCGGGCTTGAGGCCGTTGCTTTTTTTGTCCAGCTCCTCGAATCCCGTGGTCAGCCCCTGGATTTGTCCCTTGCTGGCGATGAATTTTTCAAAGTTGGTGACGGCCTGCTTGAGGATGCTTGCCAGGCTTTGTTCGTCCTTGGCGCTGTTGTAGCGTTCCCGTATCTGGAAGATGTGCGTTTCCACGGAGTCCAGAAGCTCCGCGACGTCGTCGGGATTATCGAAAGCCTGCGTGGTGGATTGGTTGGCAATGTCAATGATGGAGCGCAGGATGAATTTGTCCTTCAGGATGTTGAGGTAGTGCTCAAAGTAGGCTCCCGTGGTGGTAAAGGTGTAGATTTCCGCCAGCCCGGCGCTCCCGCCTACCGCTTCCAGCTGGTGCATGTCTTCCAGCGCCTGGGTGATGGAGACGATGTCGATGGGTTCGTTTTTGTTGTAGCGGGCCTGGAAGAGACGCCAGAGCAGCTTGTGGGCCGGAAGATAGAAGTAGTCTTCCGTCATGCCCAGGGTAACGCATTGGCCCACATAGGTGGCGGGGTCCATGGCCATGAGGGCCAGTACGCCTTTTTCCGGGCCCGGAGCCTGGGGAATGTCCCGGACGTCCAGAACCGGAGCTTTCCGGGGTGCCTTGGTAAGTTCCAGAGTGGCAGCGGCGTTGTTGGTTTCCGTAGTGTCCATGATGATGCTGGCGGATGGCGTCATCCGGCTGGAAAGGAATAGCACAACGAGAGCTTTCGGGCAAAATAATTACTGCAATTTTGCAGTAATTTTAGTAACGATTCAGTTCGTCAGAGGGAAGTTCCGCCGCTGTCTTCCCGTTCCTTTCTGAGCCTCAACTGGCCGCAGGCGGCATTGATGTCATGGCCTTTTTCATACCGCATGGTGACGGGGATGCGGGCCTTACGGACGGCGTCGCGGAAGGTGCAGCAACGCTCTTCCGAGGGGCGTTCCCAGGGAAGCCCCTCCACGGTGTTGTACGGGATGAGGTTGACTTTGGCGTGCAGGCGCTTGGCGATTTGCACGAGATGGGATGCGTCTTTCAGAGAGTCGTTTACGTCCCGGATGAGGATGTATTCCAGCGTGGGCATCTGGTTCCGGTCTTTTCCCCATTCCTCCAGAGCGGGGATGAGCTGGGAAAGAGGCCATTTTTTGTTGACCGGCATGATTTGGCCGCGTACTTCGTCCGTGGCTCCGTGCAGGGAGACAGCCAGCCGTATCTGCCTGGGGTAGGCGGCCAGTTTTTTCAGGCCCGGCACGAATCCGGAGGTGGAGATGGTGATATGGCGCGCGCCTATTTCCAGCCCGCGGTGGGAGGTGATGATTTCCAGAGCGTCATGCAGGTTGTCAAAGTTGGCGAGGGGTTCCCCCATTCCCATGAAAACGAGGTTGTTGACCCTTTTCCCGGCAATGGATTCCGCGGAGAGTATCTGTCCGGTGATTTCCCCCGCGGAGAGGTTGCGCCTGAGCCCCAGCAGGCCGGAAGCGCAGAATTTGCAGCCGAAGGCGCAGCCCACCTGGGAGGAGACGCAGAGGGTGGTCCGGTCTGCCTTTTCTCCGTCCTCCGCAACGGCGGCGGGGATGATGACGGATTCCACCAAACTGCCGTCTTCCATCCGGGTGAGGAATTTGCGCGTGGAACCCGGAGTTCCGCTGATTTCCACAATTTCCGGCGTATGGAAGCGGAAGTTTTCCGCCAGCAGGCTTCTGAGCGCCGGGGAGAGGTTGGTCATGGCGTCAAAGGAGGCGACGCGCTTGCGCCAGACCCAGTCCATGATTTGCTGGACGCGGAATTTGGTATGGCCGCGCTCCGTGAGGAAGGCCAGCAGCTT
Organism: Akkermansia sp. KLE1798; assembly: GCF_001580195.1. NCBI lineage: Bacteria > Pseudomonadati > Verrucomicrobiota > Verrucomicrobiia > Verrucomicrobiales > Akkermansiaceae > Akkermansia > Akkermansia sp. KLE1798. The sequence goes on along the minus strand of NZ_KQ971082.1, from coordinate 227,240 downwards.
TTCCTCCGTTTGCGCGGTGATCAGGGGGAGCGGGTTCATGGCAGGGGAGTTCCCGTTAGAGAAGGGAGTCCACGTAGCGGTCCCGGTTGAAGGTTTCAAAGTCGTCCGCCTGTTCCCCTGTTCCCAGGAAGGCGGGGGAGATTTGCATTTCATCCATGATGGCTACGGCTACGCCGCCTTTGCCGGAGCCGTCCATTTTAGTGATGATGACGGCGTCCAGGGGGGTGGCCTTGTGGAATTCCCTGGCCTGTGCCAGGGCGTTCGCTCCGGTGGTGGCGTCCACCACCAGCATGGTGTAATGGGGGGCGGAGGAGTCCTGCTTGGCGAGGGTCCGGCGGATTTTGGAGAGTTCCTCCATGAGGTTGTGGCGGGTATGGAGCCGTCCGGCGGTGTCGCAGATGAGGTATTGGCAGCCTTCCCGGATGGCCTGGGCATGGGCCTCATAGCAGACGGAGGCGGGGTCCTGGCCGGGCGCTCCCTTGTAAAGAGGCAGGTTCAGTTTTTCCGCCCAGCTTTGGAGCTGTTCCACGGCGGCGGCCCGGAAGGTGTCCGCGGCGGCCAGGAGCACCCTGCCGCCCTGTTTTTGCAGCAGATGGCCCAGTTTGGCGGCGGAGGTGGTTTTTCCGGTGCCGTTGACGCCCACCACGAGGATGACGAGAGGATAACCCTCCGGAGGAGCCGGCAGGGAGGGCGGAGTGGCCGGGAAGGCCTGGCGGATGACTTCACGGGTGGATTCCACCAGGTTTTCCGCATCCAGCCCCCTGCTTTCCCGGAGCTGGTCAACGATGTTCATGGCGCGCCTGATGCCGATGTCCGCGGTCACCAGGTCCGCTTCCAGTTCATCCCAGTCTATCCGGGTGCCGCGGGAGAATTTGGTAAGGAGCTTTTTGAAGAATCCGGCCATGAGTCTGGAGGGAATATGGGTTAGGAGGGACGCTCCGTTTTGGCGATGCCGGCAAGCACGCCGTTGACAAACCGGGGGGAGTCCGCGGAGGAGAAGCGTTCCGCCAGCCGGATGGCTTCCGAAATGACGACGGGAGCGGGAAGGTTTTTCCGATGGAGCAGTTCGCAGGCACCCAGGCGCAGGATGGCGCGGTCCATGGCGCTGACGCGTTCCGGGGAGTAGTTTTCCAGGATGCCGTTGATGACGGAGTCCAGTTCTTCCCGGCGGCGCAGTGTTTCTTCTCCCAGTGTTTTCGCTTCCCGGTAGAGTTCTTCCGCGTCCTGGCCCGCTTCCACCACTTTTTTCACTTCCGCCAGGGAGGGGCGGCCGTCCTGGTGGATGATGCAGTTGATGCGGTCGTTGATTTCCTGAAGTTTGCCGCAGGCGGATATGAGGGGGGACCAGATGTTGTTATAGGCCGGGAAGTCCCTGAGCGAGTCCAGAAGGCGGCCGCGCATCTGCATGAGGGCCGTGTTGAGTTCCTGCACGGCGTCACATGCGGCGGAGAGGGTTTTCCTGTCGTTGGCGGGGTCATCGTGCAGGGCTTTTTTCAGTTGAAGCAGGGCTGCGTTGAATTCCCCTTCCTTGTTCAGCAGGTCGTGGAGCTGGTCGCGGACGGGCAGCGTGAGGGGGTCGTGCTGCAGTTTTTCCGCCGTTTCCCTGGCGCGGGTGACGAAGAGGCGTAGCTTGTCCGGGTAGTCACGCGTAAGGTGGCCGGAAACGGCTTTCGCCCGGAGCTTGCAGTAGTCCGCCCGGAAGGGTTCCATCAGGATGTCCCAGATGCCTTCTTCCTGTTCTCCGGTGATTTCCGGGGATTGGGAGGCGCCGTAGAGGTATTGAAGGGCTGTTTGTCTGATTTGGTTGCGTGAGAGCATGACGGTGGGAGGAAGATAGGTCGGGAGGTGTGGCTTATTGCCGGGAGAGGGAGTTGATGAAGAGTTCCGCCATGCGTGCGGCGGTGCGCGCCGCTTCCCGTCCACGGTTGAGCTGGGAGGCGATGCAGCGGGCGAATGCCTGTTTTTCATCATTCAGAAGCAGTACTTCATGGATGACGGGAGTGGTGAATTCCAGTGCCAGTTGCATCAGGGCCTGCGTGATGGTGGAGCCGATGAGGTCCGCGTGGTCCGTGCTGCCGCGCAGGATGACGCCCAGCGCCACGACGGCGTCCGGCCGTTTTTCCGGGGAGCGGGACAGGATGGATTTGATAGTGACCGGGATTTCAAAGGCGCCCGGAACGCGGACTACTTCCAGCCGGGCGGACGGGAGCACGGCGGCCAGTTCTTCCGAGCAGTTGTCCACCAGGGCCTGGGTGTATTGCTCATTGTATTCCGAAGCGACGATGCAGATTTTGGCGCGCGTTCCCGTAGGGCGCTGGCGGCGGGGGAGTTCCGTGGACATGGATGATGGAGGGGCGGGTTACAGGGTGTGGCCCAGCTTGCATTTTTTGGTAGCCAGGTATTTGCTGTTTTGTTCGTTGGGCGGGATGACGATGGGTACCTGCTCCGTGATTTTAAGGCCGAAGCCTTCCAGCCCCACGATTTTGCGCGGGTTGTTGGTGAGCAGCCGGAGCTGGTCCGCCCCCAGGTCATGCAGGATTTGGGCGCCGATGCCGTAGTCCCGCAAGTCGTCCGGGTAGCCCAGCTTGAGGTTGGCTTCCACGGTGTCCAGCCCCTGTTCCTGGAGCTTGTAGGCCTGGAGCTTTGCCGCAAGGCCGATGCCGCGGCCTTCCTGGCGCAGATAGAGGAGCACGCCGCCTTCCTGCGCGATGCGGCGCATGGCGGTGTGGAGCTGGCTGCCGCAGTCGCAGCGGCGGGAGCCGAAGACGTCTCCCGTGAGGCATTCACTGTGCACGCGGACTAGCGTGGGCTTGTCCGGGGAGATTTCCCCGTGGACGAGCGCCAGATGCAGGGCTCCGTCCAGATGGGATTCGTAAAGGTGGCAGGTGAAGTCTCCGTAGTCGGTCGGCATCTTGACGGTTTCCACCAGGCGGATTTGTTTTTCCTGGGCGCGGCGGTGTTCAATGAGCTGGGCCACCGTGCAGGCTTTCAGGCCGTATTTTTTCTGGAAGGGCCCCAGATCGCCAATGCGGGCCATGGTGCCGTCGTCCTTCATGATTTCACAGCAGACTCCGGCGGGCTGGAGTCCCGCCATGCGCACGAGGTCGATGGTGGCTTCCGTATGGCCGGCGCGGCGGAGCACCCCGCCGGGAACGGCGCGGAGCGGGAAGACGTGGCCGGGCTGCACGAAGTCGTTGACGGTGGCCTTAGGGTCCGCCAGGGTGCGTATGGTCAGGGAGCGTTCCCCGGCGCTGATGCCGGTGGTGATGTCATGGGCCGCATCCACGGAGACGGTGAAGGCGGTGGACATGTTTTCCCGGTTGACGGAGGTCATGAGCGGGAGCTGGAGAGTATCCGCCCGTTCCGGGGAAAGGGGAGCGCAGATGAGGCCCCTGGCGTGGGTGGCCATGAAGTTGATGGCTTCCGGCGTGGCGAATTCGGCGGCGATGATGAGGTCCGCTTCATTTTCACGGCCGGGGTCGTCCGTAACGATGATCATCCGTCCCTGCCGTATTTCTTCCACGGCTTCCTCGACGGAGCAGAATTGAAGTTGATCGTCCATAAGTATGGGGTTGATGAAAGAGGAGTTTATTTTTGCTTTTTGGCCCAGGAGTCCTTGAGGGCTACCGTGCGGTTGAAGACGGGGCGCTGTCCGGGCACATGGTCCCTCCGGTCCGCTACGAAGTAGCCCAGGCGCTCAAACTGGCAGTTGAATTCGGGTTCCACGCCGGCCAGGGCGGGTTCCAGCTTGGCTCCGGTGATGACGGTCAGGGAGCCGGGGTTCATGACGGAGAGGAATCCGTTTTCCGCCGCGTCCGGGTTTTCCTCCCTGAACAGGCGGTCGTAGATGCGGATTTCCCCGTCCACGGCGTGGCGGGTGCTGACCCAGTGGATGGCGGCGCGGCACTGGATGCCTTCCGGAGGGTTGGAGCCGATGGTGCCCGGAATGTGCTCGCAGAAGATTTCCGTGATGTTGCCGTCCGCGTCCTGCTTGTAGTCGGTGCAGGTGACGCAGTAGCCGCCGCGCAGGCGCACCGTGCGGCCGGGGGCCAGGCGGAAGTATTTTTTGGGAGGGTCCAGCATGAAGTCGTCCCGTTCAATCCAGATTTCCCGGGTGAGGGGCACTTGGCGGAAGCCTTCCTCCGGTTTTTCCGGGTTGTTCTGTACTTCCACCATTTCTTCCGCGTCTTCCGGAAGGGTGGTGATGGTGAGCTTGAGGGGATTGAGGACGGCCATGCGGCGCGGGGCGTTGGCGTTGAGGTCTTCCCTGACGCTGTATTCCAGCAGGGCCACGTCCGTGAATCCGTTGAATTTGGTAATGCCGATGGTCTGGCAGAAGTTGCGGATGGCCGCGGGCGTGTAGCCGCGGCGGCGCATGCCGGAGACCGTGGGCATGCGGGGGTCGTCCCAGCCGGTGACGTGCCCTTCCTGGACAAGCTGGAGCAGCTTGCGCTTGCTCATGACGGTGTACGTGAGGTTGAGCCGGGCGAATTCCGTCTGCCGCGGACGGGACGGGACGGGACAGTGTTCAATGACCCAGTCGTACAGGGGGCGGTGGTTTTCAAATTCCAGCGTGCAGAGGGAGTGCGTGATGTGTTCGTAGGCGTCTTCCAGCGGATGGGCGAAGTCGTACATGGGGTAGATGCACCATTTGTTGCCCGTGTTGTGGTGTTCCGCGAACATGATGCGGTACAGCACGGGGTCACGCATGTTCATGTTGCTGGAGGCCATGTCTATTTTAGCGCGCAGAATGGCCTTTCCTTCCGGGATTTCCCCGTTTTTCATGGCCTGGAAGCGCTTCAGGTTTTCTTCCGCGGAGCGGTTGCGGTAGGGGGATTCCTGGCCGGGCACGTTTACGTTGCCGCGCTGGGCGCGTATTTCCTCCACGGTTTGTTCGTCCACGTAGGCCAGCCCCTGGTTGATGAGGGAGACGGCACATTCGTAGAAGAAGTCGAACATGTCGCTGGCGAAGAAGAGGTTGTCCCCCCAGTCGAATCCCAGCCAGTGGATATCTTCCTGGATGCTGTCCACGTATTCCTGGTCTTCCTTGCTGGGGTTGGTGTCATCAAAGCGCAGATGGCAGCGCGCGCCGGGGAATTCCTGGGCTATACCGAAGTTGAGGCAAATGGATTTGGCGTGTCCGATATGGAGATAACCGTTGGGTTCCGGGGGGAAGCGGGTGACCGGAGCCTGATGCTTGCCGGAGGCAAGGTCATCAGAAATCATATCGCGGATGAAATCTCGGCGTTCGGCAGACTGCAATGACATGGCGAAAATTCTACTACCAAACCTTCCGTTCTGCAAGCGTGTTCACTCGGAATGACGTGGGGTGAGGCATTTGCCGCGTGCGACATTTTTTGTCTTTTATCTATGTTGCAGATATGAATATTTAAATAGTTATTATATAGGGTTCTTTGGGAATACCTATTTTCATGTTTTAAAGCCGGGAAGACGGCAAATTTTTCTCCCAGGAACTGGGGTGCGGAGGGATGCATGCGTGTCCGTGCCTGTACCATCTTCCCGGTTTTTAAATGATATGTTATCAATAAAGATATGGTTCATGTTTTCCAGAGAAGGAATGGCCATGTTTTTGTCCGGGAAGAAGTTTTCTCCGGCGGATGGTATCAACAGGGAACTTTGTTTAATATTCATGCACGGAAAAACGTGAAGAAAAGATTGCGACACGGGTATTGCAAAAGAATCAAAAATATCATATTAAAGGGGAGTGAATCTGAACTGTCCCAACTGTAAACAGCATATCAATGTCCCCTCTTCCGAGGAGGGGTCCATGGTGAGTTGCAGCAAGTGCGGGCATGAGTTTCTTTGCGACAGGGAAAAGCTGATGTCCAAAAAGCCTTTTGCCAGGGCGAAGGGGATCTCCGATGACAATTTCGGGAAGGACCGCGGGGCTGTTTTTCAGAGCTCCGTGATGGAAACGGGGCTGATCCAAGTGGTGTGCCTGGGTGCTTCCCTGCTTATAGGAGCCGGTTGCGTATGGATTTTTTACAATGCTTCTACGGAGATGGATGGAACCTCCTTCCTTTCCCTGCTGCTTCAGCCGCAACAGAAGGCTTTCGCTTTGTTTTTCGCCTGTCTTGCCGGGACGCTGATGGCTTTTTCAGGGCGCCGGCACAAGGCGGTGTTTATTGTCCTGGGGCTTTTGCTTGCCGGCGGCATCGCCTCTCTGCCCTATGTGTATCCCGTCAAGGTGAATCCCTCCCTGCTTGGCGGGAGCGGTTCCGGGCAGGCTCCGGAGGATGAAGTTCCTCAAGACAACGCCGGCAGCATGGTCCTGCCTCCCGATACCATCCAGAAAGCGTCCGTTCAGAATTACGGGGAAGGAGACCTGAGGCCCCTGTTTTCCGCTATTGCCCGCAAGCAGGACCAGGGTGTTCTGGGGTTGTGGGTGGTAGGTGTCAACGCGGCCAACCGGGACATGGTGAAGAGTTATCTGAAACGGATGACCCAGTCCGGAGACGAGCCGATGTTTTACGACCGGAAGGGTACCGGAGGCGGTTTGTTCGTCATCACACCCACGCCGATTACCTTCAAGGAGTTTGTAGATGTCGTCTCCAGGCTGGGGGAAGTAACGCTGGAGGATAAGGAACGGTCTTTTGTGGAAGTGATCCTGAACCGGGACAAGTTTGAGGCCCGTCCGGCTTCCGCCGCTCTTCAGGATGAACGGCACCAGTATTTCGTACTGGCGAATTTAAAGGAGTTGTCATCCCTGGATATTCGGCGCGTTATTGCGGCGGCAAAGCGGCTTGCCGCCGTGAAGCCCGACAAGCTGCGCCATGAGGTTTCCTCCAGGCTGGTGGAACTGCTCAAGGAGCCTTGGGGGCGCGACGCCGAGTATGTGACCGCCCTGGCTTCCGCCTTGGTCGTATGGGCGGAGGAACAGGATGCGGAAGCCCAGCGCGTCGTGTATTACGTTACGGAAGAGCTGAAGAAGGCTGATTGCGAAGTTCCTTCCTCCCTGTTGAGATTTTTGCTGCGCGGTCCGGAAAAGGAGAACGCATTCGGGATGCTTTTGAGCGAGTGGAAGAAAGATCCCCAGAGGTGGGAGGATGAATGCAAGGCCATCGGCCCTACGGGAGAGGCCGCCGTCATCCAAGTGCTGAATGAGGCGGATGATTTTGTGCTGAAACGTTCCGCCGCGCGTATTCTGGGGGAAATTGGGACGGAACCGTCTCTCGCTGCGCTCAAGGAGCTCATTCATGATGCCGACAATGAATTGCGGCTGTGCGCGGAATTGTCCGTGAGCCTGATTGAAAAACGGCTGGGGAAGGGAGCTTCTCCCGCTATGCAGTAACCGCGCGATCGTGGGCGTTCGGAAGGAGTTGCGTTCAAGGGAAACGCGTTTTCTTGTGATGCCCCCCTTTGCCGTGATGGTGAAAAACGGATCTGTCCTTGATATGGTAGGTATCGGGAACCAGTTTTTTGTGGAAATGGCCTCTTTTTGGTTGCGGAGCAAGGTCATTTTACTAGAATGCAACGACCATGACAGACCAAGAAAACATGAAGGCCGCCGTCCCGGATGCGGCCAAGCGGTACATGCGCTACCTCCTCATCATGGCCGGTTTGGGCGGCCTTCTCTACGGTGTGGACGTCGGCGTCATTGCTGCTGCGCTCCCTTACATTGAGCAGACGGCCGGGTTTAATCCCTCCCAGCTTTCCCAGGTGGTGGCCGCCGTGCTTTTCGGCAGCGTGCTTTCCTCCCTGTTTGCGGGCTATCTGGCCGACAAGATGGGGCGCAAGGCTTTGATTACGATCGCCGCCGCCCTGTTCACGCTGAGTATTCCCGTGATCTGCCTGTCCCAGGAAGTGTTCGGCATCATGCTGCTGGGCCGCATTTTGCAGGGCGCCAGCGCCGGTATCGTCGGCGTGGTGGTTCCGCTGTATCTGGCGGAATGTCTGAGTGCGGAGTCCCGGGGCAAGGGCACGGGGATGTTCCAGTTCCTGCTGACGGTGGGTCTGGTGTTTGCCGCTGTGATAGGCCTGCTTGCCGCCAGCTACGTGGGCGGCGTGGAGGATTCCGGCGTGAGCGAGGAAGAATTGGCTTCCGCAAAGGTGATTGCCTGGCAGGCCATTTTCTGGGTCTGCGCCATTCCCGGCCTGTTCCTGTTTTTCGGCTCCTTCCGTTTGAGCGAATCCCCCCGTTATTTGTTCCGCCGCGGACGCAAGGATGAGGCCATGGCCGTGCTCGTCCGCAGCTACGGGGAAGTGCGCGCCCAGGAGGTGTTTGATGAAATGGTTCATATTGAAGAGGAAGAGAAGCTGAAGGCGGAAGAGCTGAAGAAGCAGAGTTCCTCCGGCGAGTCCCTTCTTCAGCGCAAATATGTGTATCCCTTTATTCTGGCGGTTCTTGTTCTGGCATTCACGCAGGCTACGGGTATCAATTCCGTGCTGAACTATTCCGTGAAGGTGTTCCAGCAGGCCGGTCTGGAAGGCACGACCGCCAACTGGGCGGATTTCACCATCAAGGTGGTGAACTGCCTGATGACCATCGTTGCCATGATGCTGGTGGACCGCAAGGGCCGCAAGTTCCTGCTCAAGATCGGCACGGCCGGCATTGTGGTGGGCCTGCTTGGCACCGGTTTCCTGTTCAATAATGTGGAAAAGGCCCGCAAGGACGTGACTTCCGACGTAGCGGCCCTGCTGGCGCAGCAGAGCCCCGCCGTCCAGAAGCAGTTTGAAGAAGGCAAGGAAGTGGACAGCATCCGTACGCTTCAACTGGAACGCACGCCTGATTCCGCATTCGTCAAGGACCTGCTTTCCAAGAACGGCATGGCGGACAAGGATATCAACAGGATGCAGCTGATCATCACTTATGACCAGCCGGAAGCCAATCCCGCATGGTACCAGTTCCTGATGGGATCCTCCACGCAGCTTTCCGTTGTGGAGTTTTCCGAACTGACGAAGAAACCTGAGGATATCAAGAAGGAGGAGGACAAAGCCTCCCTGGCCGTCATCAAGGCAGTGCCGGATTCCACCAACAAGATGGTTGTGGCCGGCAAGGACGGCTATGCCATGAAGCCCGTTTCCATCCTGAAGGCGGAGTTGGGCGAAAAGCCGGATTCCTCGGTAGGCTGGGGCGTTACTGCCTTTTTCATCATCTTCATCGCCTTTTATGCCACAGGTCCGGGCGTTTGCGTCTGGCTGGCCCTGTCCGAATTGATGCCTGCCCGCATCCGTTCCAACGGCATGGCGATCGCCCTGCTGATCAACCAGCTTGTGTCCACGGTGATTGCCGGTTCCTTCCTGCCGTGGGTGGGAAGCTGCGGTTATTCCGGCGTGTTCTTTACGCTGGGCGGCATCACGGTGCTGTACTTCATCACGGTGGCCTTCTTCCTGCCTGAAACCAAGGGCCGTTCTCTTGAAGAAATTGAAGGCTACTTTGCTACAGGCAAGATGCCGGAAGATCTCAAGATGATCGGTGAAGGCATTGAAGCGGAAGAATAAGTAAGGCGCTTTTCCATGTTCAAAGCCGCCTTCCTTCGGGGAGGCGGCTTTTTTTGGGCCTTTCAAGTAGCCGTCCGCCGGGGCATCATGGGCATCATGGGTATTGTGGACATTGTGGACATTGTGGACATTGTGGATGGGGCCGTTATATGTTTTCTTAAATTTTGCGGGAAACATTTGCATTTCCCGGAAAGTTGCTTCAAGGATTGCCCTGTTTGCAGCCAGGTCCGCATGGGGATAGGCATTTGTCCTGTCCTTGGATGGTTCCCTGTAAACAAGAGGGAAGAAGGACAGACGGTTTGAATGTTGTCCTCGGGCGCTTTTTCCGTTTTGGAGATTACGGCTTCATTTTCTGCGGGATGAGCGAATGAGCGCGGAATGCCGTGTTTTACTGGTCCCGTGCAGTTTTTTTCTGTGCCGACTGCCATTTCTTGATGGCTTCCGCAATTTCCCGATACCCGTTTTTCATGTGGAAGTCATAGGCTGTTTGGCCGTCTTCGTTGCGGAGGGAGGGGTTGGCGCCGTTGTTCATGAGGCAGAGGGCTATTTCCGGGGAATTGCAGGCCATCAGCGGCGTCAGGCCGTCCACATCCAGTTGGTTGGGGTCCGCTCCTGCCTTGATGAGGAGTTCAATGAGCGGAATCACTCGCTCCGGCGGTTCTTCTCTGGTGCAGAGCAAGTGGAGGGGCGATTGTTTGCTGACAAAGAAACGTTCGTTTACATCGCAGCCTGCCTCGATCAACCGTTTGAGAATAGCCGTGGAAAGGCTGGAGAATCCTGTTCCGCGCGCATGGGCGTTCAGTCTGCGCTTGAGATCCGGGCTGCCGGCGTCCAGCAGGGCCAGCGCGATTTTTTCCTGTTCCGGGTCGGAGTTGTTGAGGACGGCGGCCCACATGAAGGGGGTAATGCCTCCCGTCCCCGGCAGATCGGGGTCCGCCCCGTGACTGAGCAGGGCTTGTACCACGGGGAGCCTGTCCGCTGCCGCCGAGTCCTGGTAAATGCCCGCCGAACATGCCCAGATGAGGGGCGTGTCTCCGGGGTCCTTCATGCCGTCATGCAGGAAAACGGTTTGGGCGTTGACGGGGGCTCCCGCTTCTATCATCCGGACAGCCAGCTTGTTCAGGCCCATGGCGATGCAGAGGTGCAGGGGCGTGTTGCGGTCCGGAGTCTGAAGAAGGAGCCTGCCCGTTTCCCGGAATTGCTCCATCATCTGGTAGCATTGCAGGATGGAGTTGAATTCCTCCTGCATTTTACCGGGGGACATGATATCCAGAGGCCAGGAGTCATACAGGAAGCGAAACGTGAGGGGCAGCAGACGTTCGTTCACCTCCCTGAGTTCCTGTTTTTCCTCTTCTGTAAGTCGGATCGTTCTCTCCTCCGCGTCTGCCAGCGGAACTGCCATGAGGACCGCCGCGGACGCGAGCAGAATAGAACCTGCCATCTGTCTCATGCCATTCTTATAAGGGAAGGGGCGCCATCTGTCACTCCAATTCGTGGACTGCGGCCGCCGGAGGTCGGCGTATTCCACGGGCAATGAAACGGTTGTGACGCGTTAGCCGAGCCTGGAGAGGCTGGCATGCACGGCTTCCACCGTGCGGTCAATGTCTTCTTCCGTATGGGCCAGGGAGATGAATCCCGTTTCATAGGGGGAAGGGGCAAAGTAAACACCCTGTTCCAGCATGTTCCAGAAGAAGGGTTTGAAGAGGGCCTTGGAGGCTTTCTGGGCTGTGTCCAGGTCATAGACTTCCTCTTCCGTGAAGAAGAGGCAGAACATGGAGCCTGCGCGGTGGAAGGTGTAGTTCCTGCCGTGTTTCCGGATGGCTTCCCGGATGCCTGCCTCCAGCCGTGCCCCCAGTTGCTCCAAGCGGTCATAGGCGTTTCCTTCCAGCAGTTCCCGGAGCTGCGCCAGTCCCGCCGCCATGGCCACGGGGTTTCCGGAGAGGGTTCCAGCCTGGTACACGGGACCCAGCGGGGAAAGGCAGTCCATGATTTCAGCCCGGCCTCCGAAGGCGCCCACAGGAAGGCCGCCGCCGATGACCTTGCCCATGCAGGTGAGGTCCGGCATGATGCCGTGAAGCTGCTGGACGCCGCCGGGGGCGACGCGGAAGCCCGTCATGACTTCGTCAAAGATGAGCAGGGAGTCATACTGGCGGGTGATTTCCCTCAGGAAGTGGAGGAAGCCGTTTTGAGGAAAGTAGAGTCCGGCGTTGGCGGGGAAGGGTTCCAGGATGACGGCGGCGATGTCCCGGCCATGGAGTTCAAAGGCTTTTTTGACGGCTTCCCGGTCATTGTACGGCACGGTGATGGTGAGCTGCGTCATTTCCCGGGGAACGCCCGCGCTGTCCGGTTCCCCGAAGGTAAGCGCGCCGGAACCCGCCGCGACGAGCAGGGAGTCCACGTGCCCGTGGTAGCAGCCGATGAATTTGATGATTTTACGACGTCCGGTATAGCCGCGGGCCAGCCTGATCGCGGACATGGTGGCTTCCGTACCGGAGTTGACCATGCGCACTTTTTCCACGGAGGGCACCATGCGGACAATCATTTCCGCCATGTCCACCTCCGACGGCGCGGGGATGCCATAGCCCAGCCCCCGGTCCACGGCGGCGTGTACGGCGTTCAGGACGGGTTCCGGGGCGTGTCCCAGGATGGCGGGGCCCCACGTGCCGATGTAGTCGATGAGCTGGCGGCCGTCCGCATCCATGATGTAGGCGCCTTTGGCGGATTGGACGAAGAAGGGATCGCCGTCCACGTTGCGGAAGGCCCTGACGGGGGAGTTGACGCCGCCCGGTATGACGGCGCGCGCACGGGAGAAGAGCTGGGCGGATTGATTCATGTTGCTGAGGTAAGCAAAAAGGGCAAACCTTGGAGAAGGGTTGCCCTTATTGAAAGAGGTTCTATTCCCGAACCAATGGAGATTTAAGCTTCAGGAGCGGAAACGGGAGCGGCTTCGGCGGTTTCGACGGCGGCTTCTTCGCTCTTGTTGTTGAAGCGCCATTTCACTTTGTTGCGCTTGCTGGCGGAACGGGCCTTGCGGCGGCGTTCGTCCATCGGGGTTTCAAAGGCACGGCGGCGGCGCATTTCGTCAAGAATGCCTTCGACGTCCAGCTTGGTTTTGAGGCGCTTGAGAGCGCGATCGATAGGTTCACCTTTTCTTACGGTAACTTCACGCATGATTTATTTTCCTTTTTCTATTCGTCCGGGAACGGGAGACAATAGGTAGTGCTTTCCCGCCTGGAGGTCAAGATTTTTATCGTGACTGACCCATTTTTTGCGGTCCGGAGGGGGCAGGGAGATGCCGCAGGCAGTCCGGGGAGACGGGGATTTTGCCTTTTTCCCGGTTTCCCGCCGGTTTTCAACTGTCCTTGCCTTATCAGGCGGGGCATGGTAGAAAGAAACGTCTCCATGAACCGGCTGCATACATTGATTGATGGATTTCCCCAGGTGCGCATTCTCTGCATCGGGGACGTGATGCTGGACAAGTTTCTGTACGGCAGCGTCACCCGGATTTCTCCGGAGGCTCCCGTTCCCATCATGAGGATGGACAGGGAGACGCGCATGCTGGGCGGCGCGGGGAACGTGGTGTCCAATTTGTGCGCTCTGGGGTGCCGGACCACCTTCGTCAGCGTGGTGGGAGACGATGCGAACGGACGGCAGGTGAAGGCTTTTCTGGAAGATACGTGCTGCACCCCTGAGTTGGTGGAGTGCCGGGATTACGAGACGACGGTGAAGATCCGTTTTGTGGCGGGAAAACATCATTTGCTGAGGGCGGACCAGGAGCAGGAGTTGAAGATGGCGCCGGAACTGTCCGCCAGGTTCCTGGAACGGGTGGACGCCTGCCTGCCGGATGCCGATCTTGTCCTTTTGTCCGATTATGGCAAGGGCCTGTTTGACGGGGAAACCGCTCCCGCCGTGATTGCCCGGTGCCGTGCGGCCGGAAAGCCCGTCATCGTGGACCCCAAGGGAGCGGATTATTCCCGTTACGGCGGGGCTACTTTGGTGAAGCCGAATATGAAGGAGTTTCAGGAGGCCACGGGGGTCCGTTTGAATCCCTCCGTTCCGGGGTGGGAGAAGGCGGCCCTGGAAGGCGCCGCGAGGTTGTTTGACGAGTTCGGCATTGAGAATTTGCTCGTGACTTTGAGCGAGCACGGGATGATTTTCATTCCCTCCTCCAATCCCGCCGATTTTGTGTGCATTCCCACGGAGGCGCGCGAGGTGTTTGACGTATCCGGGGCAGGAGATACCTCCCTGGCCAGCCTGGGAGCGGCCCTGGCGGCGGGCGCCACGGTGCCGGAGGCGCTGGTCGTGTCCAACGTGGCCGCCGGAATCGTGGTGGGCAAGTTCGGCACGGCGAGCGTGACCGGAGGGGAGTTGAAAGAAGCGCTGGAGGAGAAGGCCCGCAAGGTTTCCTCCTGGCATCACCGGAACAATATCCTGACGGCGGAAGCCGCTGCGGAACTGGCGGAACACTTCCGGAAGGAAAAGAAGGTGGTGGGGTTTACGAACGGCTGTTTCGATCTTCTGCATCTGGGCCACCTGCATTCGTTCATGAAGGCTCGCGAGGCCTGCGACGTGCTTTTTGTGGGGCTGAATACGGATGCGTCCATCAAGCGGCTGAAGGGGGAGGACAGGCCCGTCAATAACGAGGAACTCCGTTCCCTGCTGCTGGCGTCTCTGGATTTCATTGATTACGTGGTTCTTTTCGACGAGGATACCGCGCTTCCGCTGATCGAGAAGCTGCGCCCGGACATGATCGCCAAGGAGGGGTATCCTCTGGAACGCTGGCCGGAAGGGCAGTATGTGGTGTCCTATGGGGGCAGGGCCGTTGAGTTGCCCCGGCTGGAGGGCTTTTCCTCCACCGATATTATCAACCGCATGAAGAAGAGACCGGAATGAGCGATTACATCAAGGAACAGATTTTAGGGATAGCGGACAATTTCAGGGCGCTGGCCGCTTTGTCCGGGGATATTGAAACGGTGGCGCGCGCCTGCACGGACACCCTCCGGACCGGGAACAAGATCATGTTCTGCGGCAATGGCGGGTCTGCCGCGGATTCCCAGCACCTGGCCGCGGAACTGGTGGGACGCTACAAGTTGAACCGTCCGGCCATGAACGCCCTGGCCCTGACGGTGGATACGTCCATTCTGACCGCCGTCGGGAATGATTACGGGTATGATACCGTGTTTGCCCGGCAGCTCGAAGGCGTAGGACGTGCGGGAGATCTGCTGGTGGGGCTTTCCACCAGCGGCAACAGCCGGAATATCGTGCTGGCGATGGAGCTGGCGCGGAGCATGGGCATCCGGACCGCAGCCCTTACGGGGCGGGGCGGAGGCGCCATGAAGGAGCAGGCGGATTTCTGCATTGCCGTTCCTTCCGATGCCACGAATAATATTCAGGAGATGCACATTGCCGTGGGCCATCTGGTCTGCGAGCTGGTTGAACAGGAAATGTATGGACGTAAAGCCCTGTTTCTGGACCGGGACGGTGTGGTGAATGTGGACGGGGGGTATGTGCACCGCATTGAGGATTTCCAACTGGTGCCGGGAATTCTGGAGCTTTGCCGCCGGGCGAAGGAGAAGGGGTATTTGGTGATCGTGGTGACCAACCAGTCCGGCATAGGCCGCGGCATGTTTACGGAAGAGGATTTTTCACGGCTGACGGATTACATGAAGGAGGTGTTCCGCAACGCCGGGGCGGAGATCGCTGACGTGTTCCACTGCCCCAGCGTGGATGACGGCCATCCCGACCGGAAGCCGAATCCGGGCCTGTTTTTGAAAGCCTGTACCGCGCACGGCCTGGATATGGCGTCCTGCGTGTCCGTCGGCGACCGGGAACGGGATATTCGGGCAGCCCTTTCCGCCGGCGTGGGACGGAATTTTCTGTTTTCCTCCGGAAATGGGCCGACTTGCGCCACGGCCCGTGTCGGGACTTTAAACGAAGTGGCGGCGCGGTTGTAGGTCGGGAATGGTTCCGCAGGTGAAAGGAGGCAGGGATTTGTTGCTATGTTTTCCCGTATGCCGTTTCCTGATGCGGCCATGCGGATGTTCTTGTCTTAAAAAACTTTACATGGGAATGAGCGCTTCTTATATCTCATAGAGTATGAAAACCTTGCTGCCCGTTTTATTTCTTGCGCTGGTCCCCGGCCTGTGCGCCGTTGCCGAAACCGAAGATCCAGCCATGCCCGCGAAGGTAGGGAAAAAAGAGGCAGCCTCTCGTATTACTTATAAAGGCGGAGACGGTTCCAGCTTTGAAGAGGCCGTCGTGATCGTTGGCGCAACAAGTTCGATGGATGGTGTCCCTGCCGAAAGGAAATGGCTTAAGAAGAAATACGGGAGTTATGAAAAGCTCCAGCAGCGGCTCGTCCAGCATGAAGGGAAGTTCTATGATGTGATTACGATCAGGACGAAAAAAGGCAAGGAAGTGGTCGTCTATTTCGATATTTCCGGATTTTTCCCTGCCAGGGGTTGAAGAAGAACAATTTCTGAGTTTATTTTCAGTATTCCTTTCCGGGGCGGCTGCCTGCCCGTTTCGTTCCCCTCGAATGTGTTTTCATTTTTTCCGCTTCGGGAATTGACTTCTTCTGCGGCGCGTATGGCGGTACGGACCGGAGTACGCATGGAGGGGACGGGGGCCGCAGGAGCGATGCCCGCAGGAATGGGTTCAGTCTTCATGGCACAGTCGTTACGATGGGCAGCTTTCCGTACCGGGGCGAAGTAATTTGACATGCAGGGGCCATCCTGCTAGAAGTGAGGCGATTGGTCCGTATTTACGTGGACTTGTCCCGTACAGGCTTTTATTTTACACTTATGAACTTGATTCCCTTCCGATCCATGATGGCGGTCACGGCGCTCGGAGCCGGGCTTGCCCTGCCTCTGTTTGCCCAGTCTTCCGCCCCCTCCACTTCATCCGCGGCCGCATCCGGTCACGCGAAAAAAGCGTCCAGGATGCCGGTGTACCCCATTCCCCAGAAGATGACCAGGAGCGGTGGTTCCGTAACGGTTCCCGCGCTGAAGCTGATCGGCGCCAAGGATGCCCCCACCATGAACGCGTTGAAGAGCATGTTCGCGCTGTCTCCGAACGGGCTGCCCGTTCAGATGTCCATCATCAAGGGGAGCAAGAAGCCTGCCGGGAATATTCCGCAGAAGGCGGGCGCCTATTCCCTGAGCGTGACACCGCAGGGAATCCGGATGACGGGGTATGACGACGAGGGTCTGTTTTACGCGGCCCAGACCCTGCTTCAACTGGCGGAGAAGACGCCCTCCGGCGTGACGATTCCGCAGGTGGAGGTTCTGGACTGGCCGGATGTTCCGTTCCGCGGCACTATTGAAGGTTTTTACGGGCTGCCGTGGGGGCAGGAAGGCCGCATCAGCCAGTTCAAGTTTTACGGGAAGTACAAGATGAATACCTACATCTACGGCCCGAAGGACGACGTGTTCCACGGTTTTTCCAAGAGGTGGCGGGAACCTTATCCGGCGGATATGGCCAAGGATTTGAAGGAGCTGGTGAAGATCGCGAAGGAAAACAAGGTGAATTTCGTCTGGGCCGTTCACCCCGGTGCGGATATTCACTGGGGAGAGGCGGACCGGAAGGCGGCCGTGAAGAAGTTTGAGATGATGTATGATCTGGGGTTCCGCTCCTTTGCCGTGTTTTTCGACGACATTGGCGGGGAGGGTGCCAAGCCGGAAGGCCAGGTGGAGTTCCTGAATTACCTGAACAAGGAGTTTATCCACAAGAAGCCGGACGTAACCCCGCTGATCGTGTGCCCCACGGCGTATTCCGGCGGCGGAGGCCGTTATCATGAGGTGATGGGGGAACATCTGGACAAGGACATCGGCATCATGTGGACGGGGTCTGGCATCGTGAGCGATATCCGTACCCCGGCCTTGAAGGGAATCAACAAGTTTTTGCAGAGACCCGCTTTCATCTGGTGGAATTTCCCGGTGACGGATTACGTCCGCCATGCCCTGTTCCTGGGACGCACTTACGGCGTGGATGCGGACGCCATGCCGTACATGCAGGGGTTCGCCTCCAATCCGATGGACAAGCCGGAGGCCTCCAAGATTTCCCTGTTCAGCGTGGCGAACATGACCTGGAACGCCAAGGCGTATGATTCCGACAAGACGTGGAAGGACAGCATCCGCATTTTGTTCCCCGGCTGCGCCTCCGCGATGCAGACGTTTGCCAACCACAATAGCGACGGCGGTCCGAGCGGGCACAATTACCGCAAGGAGGAGTCCGTGGAAATCGCCCCCGTGGTGGAACAGGTGCTGGACCAGTGCCGCCGCGGCGCTAAGGTGGCAGACAGCAAGGCGTTTGAACGCCTGAAGGCCGAGTTTGCCAAGATGGCCCAGGCTCCGGACGTAATCCGGGCCAAGTCGAACAATCCCGCCTTTGTCGCGGAAGTGGAGCCCTGGCTGATCCAGTTTGAATCCCTCGGCAAGGCGGGGCTGAACAGCATGCAGATGCTGGAGGCCACGGAGGCGGGGAATTCCTCCGCGGCATTGAATTACGCCATGGAGGCCGCCTGCCTGCTGGCGGAGATGCAGCGCTACAGCAAGGAGATCAGCAAGGCCATCAACAAGCACGTGACGGAGGTGACCAAGAAGAATTCCCCGTGGCAGACGGCCGTCAAGCCGTCCGAACTGGTGATGGCGCCCGCCGTGCGCGAGTTGCTGGACCTGGGGTCCACTCCCGTGCTTTCCCGCGTGAGCGGTCAGGCCGTGGGGCGGGTGAAGCCCTACGTTTCCACCAAGCTGAAGAACGGCATTGAAAAGATGCTGGATGACGATCCCGAATCCTATTTTTACTGCAAGGAAGTGCAGAAGAAGGGCGACTTTTTCGGCGTGGACCTGGGCGTTCCCCGCGAGATACGCACCGTTTCCATCGTGATGGGCCGGAATGATTCCGATAAGGATGCCGTGAACAAGGGACAGCTGGAAGTGTCCATGGACGGA
Organism: Akkermansia sp. KLE1798; assembly: GCF_001580195.1. NCBI lineage: Bacteria > Pseudomonadati > Verrucomicrobiota > Verrucomicrobiia > Verrucomicrobiales > Akkermansiaceae > Akkermansia > Akkermansia sp. KLE1798. The sequence goes on along the minus strand of NZ_KQ971082.1, from coordinate 208,827 downwards.
CAGTCATGGTCGCCCCTGATGCCGGAAACGAGCGGCGTGCGCGTGGAATACCAGGGCAGCGGGAAAAAAGGCCGCTTTGTGCGCTACCGCGCCACGGTGCAGGGTGTTCCCGGCGGCAAGTCTGACGTGTGGACGGCCATCCGCGATTTCAAGGTGAACGCCCCCGCCGCTCCTTCCGTGCTGACGGACGCTCCCGCTTTCAAGAGCGCCGTGGCCGAGACCGGGGACAGGGATATTTCCCTGAAGCGCATCATGGAGGTGCACCCTCTGCCCCCCAGGAAGTCTCTGGGGCTTCAAATTCCCGCCGGAGCGGCCGTGGAGTCCGCGTCCATCAATCTGAAGACGCCGGACATGAAGTGGGCCAAACTGTTTATTTCCATGGACGGGAAGGGTTGGACGGAAGTGCCGCTGAAAGCGGACGGCTCCGCAGAGATCGGCGGAGTGGTGAAAGGAGTCAAGCTGGTGAATGCCGGTTCATCCCCGCAGGAGGTGACCCTGGAAGAGTTCAAGCTCCATCTTGCCAACAAGGGCAAGAAGGACGGCAACAGCGGCGCGGCCGGCGATTTCAACCTGGCTACGTTCCTGCCCGTGGAGTTGTCCCCGGAGCGGGTGGAGATTCCCTGCACTTCTCCGCGGGCGAATTCGGCCATCGTCCTGTCGGACGGCAGGGAAGCCACCGTTCAGGCCTGCGGCGCGGATGGCCGCTGGGTTCCCGTGGGCAGTCTGGGCAAGGGGAAAAAAGTGACCACCTTGAATTTGAAGTCCGTCAAGAAGCCGGTCAAGGCTATCGGCCTTACGGGCAAGAAGGATACTTCCGTGAATATTTTTGAGGTGATCTGGAAGTAGAGGAGGCTTGGAATGAACTTGGAAAAGGGCTGTTTCACCGGGTGTGGAACAGCCCTTTGACATTGAGCCGTCCGCACCATGTCCGTTTTCGGTTCCACGGCAGGGGAATGGCGATGGAAACAGTATTCTCCTTTGCCGGACTGCGGGAGAGTTTTTCAACCGGGAAGGCCAGATTTTTCCCCATTGCGCAGGAACGGGAAGATGGTCTTTGCCTTTCCGGCAGGAACGGCATGCCGTGTCAGGCGTTGCGTTTGTCCGCCAGGTGCATGCAGGCCAGAATGGCGGCGATGATGACCAGGGGGCCCAGCAGGTCCGCGTATCCTATTATTCCGGTATTGATGGGGGCCAGGCATAGCAGGAACCACCAGACGAGCGCCAGCAGGCGCAGGATGGGAGAGGTTCCGGCGCTGGAAAGGGATACATAGATGAGCAGGCTCCAGAAGGAGGAGAAGCGGGGGAGCGTAATGAGCCATTCGCAGTGGCCGTCTGCGGGCCAGGCAAGCGTGCCGTAGGGACCCGCCAGGGGAAGGTCTCCCCACGAGCCGTCCGAAGGAAGCGACAGATTCAGCAACAGGCACAGCGCCAGTCCCGCATACGCGGCAATCATCAGGGCCCTCCATTGGGACCCCGTACGGGGGACGAGGCACAGGAATGCCGGAACAAGGATGAGGGGGGTAAGCTCCAGAGCCGCTATCCAGGGAGAGAAGGAGGGGCCAACTTCCATCACATTGTTTCCTGCCTGCGGCACAGCGGACAGAATACCCCAGTAAAGGAGCAGCAGAAGGGTGCATCTGTATTTGACGGCAGGGCGCACCCGTTCGTCCCCGGGCGGAGGCAGGTTGAGCCATGCTCCGAAATGCGGCTGGTGCGTTTTGTTCGGCATAGAGGGGCAAATAGCGCTTTTTTGTAGCGGGAACGCACGTCCTTGTCAATAGACCGGATTTTGCGGGTTGCAGAATGGGGGAGTTTTTCAACAGAATCGGCAATCCGGCTGTCCATTGTGAAAAAGTCGTCACATGCGGAAACTTGCCGCAGATGTCTTTTTCTGCTAGTCGGAGCCTGAAAGGGTGCGGCCAAGATGCCGTGAGCCTGCAACCATTTTTCTGATACCTCATGCTTTTTTCAAGATTCCCCCTGTTGTTCCTGGCCGCCTCCCTCTGCCTGTCTCTCGTTTCCTGCCGGGACGGGAAGAAAGAGGATACGAATGTGATTGAATTGAATTTCGGCCATTTTCCGAATGTGACCCATGTGCAGGGCCTGGTGGCCCACCATTTTTCCCGACAGGGGAACGGGTGGTTTGAAGAGCGCGTGAAGAAGGCCACCGGGAAGGATGTCAAGATCAACTGGTATGTGTACAACGCCGGGCCCAGCGCGATGGAGGCGATATTTGCCCGGTCCATTGAATTGACGTATGTGGGCCCCAGTCCCGCCATCAATGCGTTTGTCCGTTCCCGCGGCCATGATATCAGGATGATCGCCGGAGCCGTGGAAGGGGGCGCTTCCCTGGTGGTGCCGCAGGATTCCGACCTGAGGGAACCGCAGGATTTCCGGGGCAAGGTGATAGCCACGCCCCAGCTTGGCAATACGCAGGATGTTTCCGCCCGTGCCTGGTTTTCCCGCGGCGGCCTGCATGTGACGCAGCGCGGCGGGGACGTGAAGATTCTTCCTACGCCCAATCCGGAGCAGTTGAGCCTGTTCCGCCAGGGGAAACTGGACGGTGTCTGGACGGTGGAGCCCTGGGTGAGCCGCCTGGTGATGATGGCCAAAGGGAAGGTGCTGGTGGACGAGAAGGAGTCCATAGCCACGGTACTGGTGTGCGGGTCTGAATTTTTAAAGGAGAAGCCCGACGTGGCGCAGGCCGTCGTGAAGGCGCATGAAGAGCTGAACCAGTGGATACGGGAGAATCCGGAGGAGGCCCAGGCCATCGTGGTGAAGGAGCTGGAGGAGCTTACCCATTCCAGGATTGAACCGGAATTGATTGCCCGGGCATGGAAGAGCATTCACATGAAGGACAAGATTTCCATCCCCAAGCTGCAGCAGTTTGTGCAAGACGCCTATCATGCCGGATTCATGAAGGAGGTTCCCGACGTTTCCGGCCTGGTGACACCGGAGGCGGTAGAGGAGAAACAGTTGGCCATGAAGGAGGAAACGCAGGGATGATTATGGGAGAAGAGCATTGCGGGCCGGGCGGATGCAAGCTGCGCATCGCCGGAGTGTCCAAGGTGTTTGAAGGACGGCGGGGAAAGGTGGAGGCGCTGGAGGGCATCAACCTGAATATCAAGGCCGGGGAGTTTGTCTGCCTGGTAGGCCCCAGCGGCTGCGGAAAGACTACTTTGCTGAATATTATCGCCGGGCTTGAGTTCCCCTCTTCCGGCACGGTGGAATTGGATGGCATTCCCGTGAGCGGGCCGGGCCGGGACCGTACCGTGATGTTCCAGGAGTCCGCCCTGTTTCCGTGGCTGGACGTGCTGGGGAATGTGATGTTCGGCCTGAAGCTGGTGCCCGGTCTGACGCGCGGCGCGCGCATGGCCATTGCAGAGAAGAATCTGGAGCTGGTGGGGCTTCAGGATTGCATGCACGCCCACATTCACGAGCTTTCCGGGGGAATGAAGCAGCGCGTGGCCCTGGCCCGCGCACTGGCGACGAATCCCCGCATTTTGTTGATGGATGAACCGTTCGGCGCGTTGGACGCCATGACCCGGGAGCAGCTTTACCAGGATATCCAGGATATCCACCTCAGGTGGGGCATGACGATTATTTTTGTTACCCACAATATGCGGGAAGCCGTGTGCCTGGGGGACCGCGTGATTTTGTTCACTCCGCATCCGGGACGAATTTGCGAGGAGTATTCCGTGGATCTGCCCCATCCCAGGGATATCAACAGCCAGGAGCTGGCCCTGCTGTCGTCCCGCATCACCCGTGATTTGAAAGGAGCTGCGAAATGAACAGGAACAGATGGTCCAAATGGGGAGCCCACGCGTGTTCGCTCGTGTTTTTCATTGTTGTCATCTGGGTATGGCAGTATTTGAGCGATGAGAAGGTCTGGAAGCCTTATTTGTTCCCCTCTCCGCTGGAGGTTTGGGAATACCTGCGCTCGTCCTTTGCGGACGGCGCTTTGGAGGAAGCTTCCTGGATTACGGTGAAGAGGCTGGGGCTGGGTTACGGCATCGGCCTGGTGATGGGGATTCCCCTCGGCATGCTGTGTTCCCGGTTCCAGTTGATGCAGAATACGCTGGGGTTGGTTTCCCTGGGGTTCCAGGCTCTTCCCAGCGTGTGCTGGGTTCCCCTGGCCACTCTGTGGTTCGGGCAGACAGAGTCCGCCATGCTGTTTGTGGTGATCATGGGTACCCTGTGGTCCGTCATCCTGGCTACGGCCAACGGCATGCGGAATGTGCCGCCCATTTATGCCAGGGCCGCCCGCACGATGGGCGCCGGGCCCATTTACTGCCTGATCCACGTTACCTTGCCCGCTTCCGCCCCGTTTGTGGTGAGCGGCATGAAACAGGGCTGGGCTTTCGCATGGCGCTCCCTGATGGCGGCGGAGATTTTCGTGCCCATTCTGACCGGGTTCGGCCTGGGGCAGCTTCTGCACTATGGGCGTGAGCTGAACGCGATGGAGCAGGTGGTGGGCATCATGTTCGTGATCGTGGTGATCGGGCTCCTGTCGGACAAGATTCTGTTTTCACCTTTGGAACGGTTCCTTCACCGCCGCTGGGGAACGGGGCAGGCCTGAACAGTGTTTACAGGGGGATGGAGCTTGTGCGGCTCCGTCCCCGGCTGCTTTGTTCCTGCCTAGTTTCCGGGTGAATCCAGCTTCCTCTTGAGGGAATGGACTTCCTTGATGAGGGCCGGCAGTTTTTTGATGGCCGCGTACTGGCGGCAGGCATCCTTGAAGGGTGAGGCGGGAGTGCCCCAGCAGGCAGCGTTTTCCGGAATGTCCGCGGTAACGCCCGTTTGTGCCGCCAGCGTGGATTTTGAACCAATTTTGAGATGGCCGGCAATACCTACTTGGGCCGCGATGGTGACGTAGTCCCCCACATGGGTGCTGCCGGCAATTCCGGATAGTGCGACAATGATGCAGTGCTTGCCCACCACAACGTTGTGCCCGATTTGGACGAGGTTGTCTATCTTGGTTCCTTCCCCGATGACGGTGCGGCCGAACCGGGCGCGGTCAATCGTCGTGTTGGCGCCTACGTCCACATCATCTCCCAGTTCCACGATGCCTACCTGGTCGATGCCTACATAGCGTCCATTGTCCCCCATCAGGAAGCCGAAGCCGTCGGAGCCGATGACGGCGCCGGGCTGGATGGTGACGCGGCTGCCGAGCTTGCAGCGCTCGCGGATGGTGACGTTGGCGTGCAGGCGGCAGTTTTCCCCCATTGTGACGCCGTCGCCGATCTGGCAGGCGTTGCCTATGTCCGTGCCGTCGCCTATTTCGCAGTGCGCGCCAATGCAGGTATAGGCTCCCACCCGGACCCTGTCCGGATTGATTTTCGCCGAAGGGTCGATGATGGCCGTGGGATGAATACCGGGCACGAACTTATAGGAGGAAGCCTTGAAGTATTTGACCAGGGCATTGAAGGCCATGGACGGGTTGGCTACTTCAACGAAGGCGACGTTTTCCGGATATTTGGGCAGTCCCGGAGGCACCAGGACAATTCCCGCGGAAGTGTTCAGGAAGTCTTCAAAGTATTTCTCGTTGCCCAGGAAGGAGGCTTCCTCCGGGGTGGCATCAAGAAGAGAAGCGACCCCGAACACATTCAGTTCGGGATCGCCGGAGAGGATTGTTCCCCCGGTGAGGGCGGCCACGGCTTCAAGTGAAAGCTTCATGCGGATATGATTCCGCCTTCCCGGGGGCAATGTCAAGGGTTACTTGGCCGGGGCCGCAGGCGCGGCGGGAACGGCCGGGGTCTTTTTCTTGGTGGGATCAAAGCCCGCGGGCGCGTCCTTGTTGAGTTCTTTCATCACGGTGGGGGTGATGTCCATGCTGGGCTTGGTGTAAACGAAGACGTTGTTGGAACGGAGGGCCTGGGCGCTCTTATCCAGAACAAGGTCGTAGTTGCTCTTGGTGGCGATGCCTTCCGCAACCTTGGTGATTTCACCCATGATGTTGGTGGAACGCAGTTTCATTTGTTCCTGAAGGGATTTGAGCTGGCGCTCCACATAAGTGCGGCGTTCCTGTTCCAGGGCAATCGCCTGCTGGCGCGTGATCTGGGCTTTCTGTTCCAGGTCTTTTTTGTCCTTTTCATTCAGTGAAGGGTCCTGGAGCTTTTTGACCATTTCGGTGAAATCGGCTTCCATCTTCTTGATGCTTTCCGCACGGGTGTTGTTATCCTGCTGGACCGCCTGCGCCGCCTTGTCCACTTCCGCCTGGGCTTCATGCGTTTTGTAGTAGTCGGCAAAGAGTTTCTGCACGTCCACTGTAGCTACTTTCAGTTCGGCGTTGGCAGTGGCGCTGAATGCCATTGCAGCGGATACACATAATGCTGTTTTGAAGAATCTCATAATTTTTAGCGTCTTCTGACTTTGCCAGTTTACATGTGGAATGGCATGCGTCAATCTTCTAGCCATATTTCAGGATTGAACTTTTGTCATCATGAGGCCACTTTATGCGCATGCAAACTTTTTCGACCAAGGCTCAGTTGAAGGGAGCCCTGTCCAAACACCACCGGCAGAATGATCCCGTTGTTCTCGTTCCCACGATGGGGGCTCTCCACAGCGGCCATCGTTCTCTGCTGGAGCAGGCCAGAAAGCTGGCCGGGGAGGACGGCGTGGTGGTTGCCAGCATTTTCGTCAACCCCATCCAGTTCAACAATACTTCCGACTTGCAGACCTATCCCCGCACTCCGGAGAAGGACTTGGAGTTGTGCGAAGCCGCCGGAGTGGATTACGTGTTTTCCCCGGCTCCGGAAGAGATGTATGCCGGAGAGCGCAGCATCAGCGTGGAGGAAGGTTTTTTGTCCACTACGCTGTGCGGTGCGTCACGGCCGGGACATTTTTCCGGGGTTTGCACGGTTTTGGCCAAACTTTTCAATCTGGTGCAGCCTACGGACGCCATCTTCGGGAAGAAGGATTACCAGCAACTGGCGATTATCCGCCGCATGGTGCGCGACCTGGATATTCCGGTGCGCATCCACGGTGCGGAGATCGTGCGGCATGAGAACGGCCTTGCCTATTCTTCCCGGAACGCCCGGCTGTCTCCGGAGCAGAAGGAACAGGCTGTCGTGATACGGAAGGCCATGCTCCAGGCCAGGGACGAGTTCAGGTCCGGGACGGGAGTCCGGGAAGTGAAGGATCATGCCGCCGCGATGATTGAAGCCGTTCCCGGCACGCGGATCGACTACCTGGAGATTGTGGACGCGGAGACCATGCAGCCCCTGGAGGAGAACCGGGAGCCGGCCCTGATGGCCGCCGCCGTGTATTTCGGCGACGTGCGTCTTATCGACAATATAGAACTTTAATCCGGCGGCCATTCCGCTATATTGATTCCGTGATTACCGCCGCCAACCTCCACCGCAGCTATTCCATCGGCAAGAAGTCCATTGAGATTCTGCACGGGGTGAACCTGCATATTGCCGCCGGGGAGAAGGTGTTCCTGTGCGGCCCCAGCGGCGCCGGAAAGACGACTCTGATGTACACGCTCGCCGGACTGGAAACGCCCCAGGAGGGGAAAGTGACGATCAACGGCACGGATATTTATTCCCTGTCCGCCACGGGGCGCTCCATTTTCCGCAACAGGAACATGGGGTTCATTTTCCAGAATTATCTGCTGATGCCGGAATTGACGGCCCTGGAGAATGCCTGCCTGGCTTCGTCCATCGGCAAAAGACCGCGCGTGGAGTACGTTACGGAATTGCTGGACCGCGTGGGCCTGTCCCACCGCTTGAACCATCTGCCGGGCGAATTGAGCGGCGGGGAACAGCAGCGCGTGGCCATTGCACGTGCGCTGGCGAACGACGCCCCCATTATTTTTGCGGATGAGCCTACGGGGAATCTGGACAGGAAGAATGGTGCGGAAGTGCTGGACCTGCTGTTCGGCCTGGCGGACGAGTCCCGCAAGACGCTGGTGATCGTGACTCATGACGAACACCTGGCCCGGCGGGGCGACCGCATCATCACGATTATGGACGGCCAGGCCGTTTGACGCCGAGCACAGCGCGGGGGACTTTATTTTTCTTCCGCCGCCAGATGCAGAACGGCCTGGTGGACGCCGCGGACCACCTGGGCCATGCGGCGGTAGTCCAGCGTTTCCGGAAGGTCTCCGGGCTGGTGGTAGTTCGGATTGCGGAAGAAGGACGTGTCCGTGATCATCACGGCAGGCATGTCTTTAGCCCAGAAGTTGCGGTGGTCGGAGAAGTCCATGCACATGCCCTTGATCTGCGGCAGGTTGAGGCGGACGGTGGGAAGGAAGGGACGCATGCTTTTCTGGATGTCGCGGCCCAGCCTGACGCTGTCCCAGTTGCCTACGATGGCGATGAAGTTTCCCTTGTCCGGATACAGCGTCCCCATGCCGGGCCCCGGATAGGTCTGGCTGTTTTCCTTGTCGGAGAAGTAGCCGATCATTTCCAGGCAGATCATGGCCTTGATGCCTATTTGTTCCGTGTAAAGTTTCTGGGCGTGCTGTGCGCTTCCCATGTGTTCCGTGGCAAAGTACGGTGGTTCCTCGTTGGCGTAGGCGATGAGTTCAATGGTGTATTGCGGCGAGATGCCTTTGAGCATGCGCCCCAGTGCCAGCAGGCCGGCGACTCCGCTGGCGTTGTCGTCTGCTCCGGGCGTGTCTCCGCAGGTATCGTAGTGCGCTCCTACGATAACTCTTTTGGCTGATTTTCCGGGGAAGACGGCGCTGACGTTGACGAAGGTGCGCTTGTCTGCAGTGAAGGGCTGACAGGTGACTTTGGCTCCGGTGTCCGCCAGGGAGCGGGCAACGTATTCCACGGCTTTGGCCTGGTTCTTTTCATAGCCTGCCGGACGGGGGTGGCAGGTTTTTGCCAGATAGCGGACGTCTTTTTTCAATTCGCCTTCCAGCCCTGGCCGCACGGCGGAGGCGGACGCTGTTCCGTCTCCGGGCGTGGTGCAGTGGGAGATGATGCAGCCCGTGGAAATGGAGAGGATGAGCGCGGCGGATAGCAGAGAGAGAAATACCCGGCATTTCATGGTGTGCTTATAGCAGTTCCCATCCCGCGTGGCAACAGGGAAGGAAAGGATCGGTGTTGCAATCGTCGGTGTTGTTGTGTAGCTTGTGCCCATGTGGGACTGGATTGTGATCAAGGATGCGCTCAGGGCGATCGTTGAAATTTTCATCCTGTGGGTGTTCCTGTACCAGATTTACCGCGCTTTCCATGCGACGCGCGGCGCCCGCATCATGGTGGGGCTGTTCGCCTGTTTCCTGGCCCTGGTGGTACTGGCCTTTTTCTTCCAGTTGAACGTAATTTCCTGGATACTGACGCGCATCTTCGCCCCCGGCCTGGCGCTGGCGCTGGTGGTGATTTTCCAGCCGGAGCTGCGCGTGGGGCTGGCTAAGCTGGGCAGCCATCCGTTTTTTTCCTCCTTCGCCAAGCTTCAGCGGGTGGATTTCCTGGATAATTTCTGCAAGGCGGTGAGCAAGCTTTCCAACCAGCGGTTCGGAGCCCTGTTCGCTTTTGAACGGAGCATCAGCATGAAACCGATCGAGGATTCCGGCGTGAAGCTGGACGCCATTTTTTCCCCGGAACTGGCCCTGACCATTTTTCATACGAAGACCGCTCTTCACGACGGGGGAGTGGTCATTTCCGGCGACCGGATTTCCGCGGCCGCCTGCGTGTTCCCTGTTTCCCAGAAGGAAATGAGCGACCGTACCCTGGGACTGCGGCACCGGGCCGGCGTGGGCATGTCCGAGGAGAGCGATTGTGTGGTGGTGGTGGTGTCCGAAGAAACGGGGGCCATTGCCCTGGCCGTGGGCGGCAAGCTGGAGCGCAACCTGACTCCGGAACAGTTGAAGGCCCGTCTTGAAGAGCTGCTGAATATTTCTCCTTCCAATGAAAAAACTGCTATTGCTTAACTGGCCTGCCAAGTTGTTCTGCCTGGTGCTGGCCGTCATCATCTGGTCTTTCATCAACCACTGGGTGACTACGAATGATGCCGCGCCGTCCCGCGCGCAACTGGAGGAGATCAGAAGGTCCCATCCCTGAAGTTTACTGTCATGAGGAATTTTATCGTTACCGGAACTGATACGGAAGCAGGCAAGACTTATGTGAGCTGTCTGATTGTGAAGGCCCTGAGGGAACGGGGCGTGAACGCCGCGGGATTCAAGCCCGTGGCCTGCGGAGACAGGCAGGATGCGCGGCTTCTGCGGGAGGCGGGGCCGGAAGGCCTGACGCTGGATGAGCTGAACCCCGTGTTTTTGAAGAATGCCACCTGTCCCTATGTGGCCGCCAAGCTGGAGAATACACAGGTGGATGAAGACGCCATCCGCCGCGCCTATGAGGCTTTGGCCGCTGCGCATGACTGCGTATTGGTGGAAGGCGTGGGCGGCTGGGAGGTGCCGATTGCGGCAGGGCGGAGGTTCAGCGATATGGCCGCGGATTTCCACCTTCCCATTCTTCTGGTGATCGGCAACAAGCTGGGAGCCATCAATCACGCGTTGCTGACCCTTGACGCCATCAAGGCGCGCGGATTGGAGTGCCTGGGCATCATTTTCAACAATGTGAAGGATGAATGGGATACGGCCTGCGTGACGAACCGGAGCATGATTGAGGAGTTTTCCGACGTGCCCGTGCTGGGTGAATTGATTCACGGGCAGGATTCCCTGGACGTGGACGCCCTGCTGGAACGCCTGGGCTGACGGGTTGAGACTCCCGGAATGAAAGTGGTGTCCGGGCAGAAATCCTGAGTTTTTCTCCGTGGAAGTGCGCCTTCCTCCGGCTGTTTCCTTTTTATTTTATTGGCAGCCGGAGGCGAAGGCCGCCAAAATGGCTTCATGCACGTCCCGCGGAGAATGGACCTCCGGCAGGCCGGCAGGACCGATGAAGACGGGCTGCTGGGAGTCCGGTACGTTGTCCCGGCCGTGGGAGCCTTTCACCTGGTCCCCGTTGAGAGGGATGACTTTCATCAGGGCACGGAAGCCGAGTTTCTTTTTCAGCAGGAACAGGGCCGCATGGAGCATGGGGAAGGAAAGGGCCGGGTCAAAGAACATTTCCGCGGGGTCGTAGCCCGGTTTGCGGTGAATGTCCACGCAGCGGGCGAAGTCCGGCGCCTTGGTGTCGTCCATCCAGTAGTAGTAGGTAAACCATGTGTCCGGGGCCGCCACGGCGGTGAAGTCCGGCAGACGCTCGCAGGCGGCAGGGTTCAGGCCGGAAAAGTCCGTCTCCCGGATTTCCTCCACGCCGGGGGTGGCGGAGAGCAGGGCTTTTACTTCTTCCCGTACGGAGGGATCGTTGACGTAAATCTGGGCCACTTGGTGGTCGGCCACGGCAAAGGCCTTGGAGGCTCCGCCGTCCAGCATTTCCGTTCCCAGTTCCGGCTTGACGGTGATCCAGCCGCGTTCCCGGAAGAGGCGGTTCAGGGCTACCGTGCGGGAGACGTCGGAAATGCCGTATTCGCTCACGACAATCGGCGTGACTCCCTCCCGTTCCAGGAAGTCGATCAGGTCGCAAAGAAGATCGTCCATGGCACGGGCCGCTTTGGCAGCCTGTCCGGAAGAGGGACCGAATTTCTGGAGGTCGTAGTCCAGGTAGGGCAGATAGACCAGGTTGAGATTGGGGCGGTATTTTTGTTCAATCCACCGGACGGAGTCCGCAATCCATTGCGTGGCGCCGATGCCGGCCATGGGGCCCCAGAACGTGGGGAAGGGGAATTCACCCAGGTCCCGCTTGATGGTTTCCCGCAGGTCCATGGGCTGCGTATAGATGTCAAAGATTTTGCGGCCGTCCGCCGGGTACATGGGGCGCGGCGTGATGCTCCAGTCCGCGGTGGAGTACATGTTGTACCACCAGAAGAGCTTGGCGCAGGTGAAGGAGGGACCGTACAGGTTTTTCAGCTTCTCCCAGATGCGCGGCCCCTGCACCAGTTTGTTGGATTGCTTCCAGAACTGAACCTCGCTCATGTTCCTGTTGTACCAGCCGTTGCCTGGGATGGCGTGCTCCTCCGGGGAGAGCCCGGTGATGTAGGAGCTCTGCGCCGTGCAGGTGACCGCCGGAAAGGCCGGAGGGAAGGAGGAAACGCTCTGGCGTTCCGCCCAGGCGGAAAGCCTGGGCATATGTTCCATCATCTGGCGGGAAAGGGCCACTGCATCAAGGACGGCTACACGGGTGGCGGGAAGTTTCATGGGAGAAATATTACCGGTTTGGTGGAGGAAATCCATCTTTCCATTTGAAAAAACGCTCCGCATCCGTCATGATTCTTCGCATGGAACGTCAGGATAAACGACTTGTGGACCAGTTGCGCCCGATCAGCTTTGAAACGGGCATCGCTCCGAACGCCACGGCCTCCGTGCTGGTGACTTTCGGACGGACGAAGGTGATTTGCGCCGTCACGATTGAAGAGGACGTGCCGCGCTGGATGAAGGTGCAGCGCGTGGAGGGCGGCTGGCTGACGGCGGAGTATTCCATGCTCCCTTATTCCACGCTGGACCGCAAGCGCCGCGACATCACGGCGGGCAAGCTGGACGGACGTTCCAGCGAGATTCAGCGGCTGATTGGCCGTTCCCTGCGGGCTGCCGTGGACCTGGGCAAGATCGGCGCGCGCACCATCTGGGTGGACTGTGATGTTCTCCAGGCTGACGGCGGAACGCGGACCGCTTCCATCACCGGGGCTTCCGTGGCTCTGGCGATTGCCGTGAACAAGCTGGTGGCTGCGGGCAAGCTGGCGGAATCCCCCCTCAAGAGGCTCGTTTCCGCCGTGTCCGTAGGAATGCTGGAAGGGGAAGCCCTGCTGGACCTTTGCTACGTGGAAGACAAGGACGCAGAAGTGGACATGAACCTGGTGATGACGGACCGCGGCGAGTTCGTGGAAGTGCAGGGTTCCGGGGAGGAAGCCGTCTTTACCGCAGACCAGATGAACAGGATGCTGGAGCTGGGACGCAAGGGGCTGGACGAGATCGCTGAACTTCAGCGCCGCGTCATTGCGGAGGCGGACAAGCCGGACGCCGGAGCGCTGGAAGATTTGAGCGCCTTTTTCGGCCGGGGCAAGTAAAGACGTTTTCCATATTTCTCCGGGCAGGGAAACGTCCTGTATTTCCGGGAATCCGGAACCGCCTTTCCAGGTCCGAGAATTTTGTGAGAATATGCTTGTCCTGACTAGGAAATGACGTTAATAGTAGAAACGAACATAGATAACCACATGCGGTTTTCTTAAACTGTAAACATTCCATTAGATTCAACAATGAAAGTATCTTTTGCAACACGCCAGTTACGCCGGGGTTTCACCCTGATCGAACTTTTGGTCGTTATCGCCATTATCGCGCTGCTCGCGTCCGTGGCGTATGGTCCCATTATCAACCAGATCAACAAGGGAGACCAGATGCAGGCCCTGACCAACATGAAGAACGTGGGCGTGGCGATGAACGAGTTCAAGTCCAACAGCAAGCTGGGCAATTTCCCGGACGATATCACCGCTGACCGCGTGGTGGCCCAGCACAGCTACATGGCTGGCCTGGGGCCGTTGCAGGGCGACACCTCCAATGACTATTTCCGCCAGCTTCTGGCCAATGAGTCCGTGTCTGAAAGCAACTTCTACGCCAAGGTCCAGACTGCTTCCGGCGGTTCCACCGTCACTCCCGACGGTGAAATCTATGACGGCAAGGCCCTGACTCCTGGTGAAGTGGGCATTTCCTACGTGATGCGCAAGGGTGAGAACAACAAGAAGGTGGGTATCGGCAGTTCCGTTGGCGAATATCCCCTGATGGTTACCTCCGTGCTTCCCGGCGATGACGGCTCCACAGTGGTTGCCGGCAATGCTGTCCGCTTTGACCCGGAAAGTTTCCGCGGTAAGGTACTGATCTTCACGACCGCCCAGAGTGCCAAAACACTGGAACTGAACGACAACGACGACCTTCAGGATACCTTCATTCCCAAGAGAAGGGGCAAGGATATCAGCGACCAGTTCCTGATCCTTACTCCTGATTTCAGCGGCCAGGAATAAGTCTTTTCCCAAGTCGGCATGATTTTGTGGGGCGCGTCCTTCGGGGCGCGCCTTTTTTGTATGTGTGTATTGCTGGAGAAAGGCATTCTACTTAGACTGATGGGAGGCTAATGGAAGACTGGCAGACGGTTTTAGAATGGCAGGATAGGGAAAAGGATGACGCAAGGCAGTTCCATCTAGAAAGACTTTCCTTGGCGTTCCTTCCTTTCCGGCGGAACCGGGCAGCGTTCTTCCATCTGCCCTGCTGAGAGGGGCCTTGGAGAATACGAAGGATTCATTCGGTGGTTTCGGAACCTCCTGCTCTCTGGCGGGCCCCTCTGGTTCGGGCTGCCTCCTGATGCGCCTCAGAAGAGGGATGAGGAATAGATTAAAGGGGAAGTCGAGAACGGGAGCCGTCCATTATTCCGGAACTCTTTTTTCAAGGAGCCATAGCGTTGCCTGAAAGCCGTGAAACAGAGAAATTCCTCTCCAGCGGATAAATGCGCCTGTTCTTTTTCATGGGCATAAAAAACGTCCCGGTCCTTTCGGGCCGGGACGTTCAAACAAGCGGCGCTGTATTCGCTAGCCCTGGGCGGGAGTGCCGAAGACATTGATTTCCGCGGCGGAAGCTCCGCTGCCGTCCAGCGCATTGGTTCCGGTAAAGCGGAAGTAGCGCACGGATTCGTCGACATTCTTGAGGTTGACGTTTTGTTCGATGGGATTGGCGCGGAGATTGGAGAATTCTCCCTCTGCCGCCTTTTTCCAGGTTTTGCCGTCCGCGCTTACTTCAAACTGGTACTTGTCCGTCATGCCTTCCGTCTTTCCGTCCTGGCGCGGCAGGTAGGAGAAGCTGGTGGCCCGGTAAGGCTTGCCCATGTCCACCACGAAGGACTGGGGAACGCCGGCAGTGGCGGTCCAGGAGGTTTCCGGGTTGTCGTCAATGGCGGCGGCCGCATTGCCGGAGGTGGAGCTTTTCACTTTCCATCCGGTTTTGCTGATTCCGAATTTTGCCTGGCTGACGGGGCCGAGCTTGCCGTTGGCAAACTGGCAGCGTGCCTTGACGACTCCGCTTTCGCTGAATTTGGCTCCCTGCGAATAGACAGGGGACCCGGCCTTGGGTTCGCTTCCGTCCGTCGTGTAGAGGATTTTGTTCTTGCCGTCCGCCAGGATGATCAGGTTGTCGCCGCGGCGGAAGATGGATGGGCGTACGGCTCCCGCAGGCTGGCGGAACAGGGCGAATTCAGAGATGCAGGGCGTAGCCTGGCTGCCCGTGATGCGCAGGCGCAGCTTCTGGGCGGTGATGGGGCGGTCAAGCCGGCGCATGACCTGGTTGCCGATGGTTTTCCCTCCGTTGTCGATGCAGACCCATTTGCCCTTGATGAAAGCGTCGATGTTGAAGGAGTCCACACGCTGGCCCAGGCGGATTTGTTCGCGCAGTCGGATGACGTCAAAGGTGGCGGGCTTGGGCAGCGTGATGACGGCGGAGGGCGTCAGGTTGTCGTCCTCCACGGCCCAGTAGGTGTCCAGGTTGCCGTCCGTCATGTTGGAAGGAGAGAATTTCTTGTCGTTGCCGCGGGTTTGGCTGGCCGTGGCCGTGGCCCCCAGAGCGAAGTTCTTGGCATACAGCTTGTCACGCAATTCCTTGAATTCCATCAGGGACTTGACGTCGGCGGGGTCCAGTTTGCCGGTCTTGTCCGCGGCCACGTTCAGGATGAGGTTGGCTCCGCGGCCTACGGAGTCAAACCATACCTGCATGAGTTCTTCCGGGGACTTGACGCGGGAAGCCTGGCCCTGGTGCCAGAACCAGCCGGAATGGTTGATGGTGGTGTCTCCTTCCGCGGGCACCCAGCGTTCGCCGCCGCGCTTGCCGGTTCCGCCACCGCCGCCGTTCAGGCCCACGGTGCTCCAGTGGGGATAATTGACATGTCCCTTTTCAGAGCCACCCCAGCGGGCGTCTCCATAATGGCCGGCGCCCCAGATGATGCAGTTGGGCTGGATGGAGCGGATCATTTCCACGATCTTTTCAAAGTTGTAGTATTTCTCCGCATCGCCGATGTTGCGTTTTTCACGGGCTCCGCCGTAGTAGCCGTCGCCGCCGTTGGCTCCGTCAAACCAGATTTCAAACACGGGGCCGTAGTTGCTCAGAAGTTCCCGGATTTGCTGGTAATAGGCTTTCAGGTAGCCTTCCTTGCCGTATTCGGCGTGGTTGCGGTCCCACGGGCTGAGGTAGGTGCCGAATTTGATGCCGTGCTTCTTGCAGGCCAGGGCGAATTCCTTGACCACATCCCCCTTGCCGTTTTTCCACGGGGTTTTCGTGATGTTGTGTTCCGTGGACTTGGTGGGCCAGGCGCAGAAGCCGTCGTGGTGCTTGGCCGTGTAAATCATGCCCTTCATGCCGCCTTTCTTGAAGGTTTCCACGATCTCGGAGGCGTTGAAATCCGTGGGGTTGAAAATTTGCGGGTTTTCGTCTCCGTATCCCCATTCCCTGCCGGTAAATGTGTTCAGGCCAAAGTGGATGAACCCGTAAAATTCCATGCGCTGCCAGTTCACCTGCTGGGGAGTAGGCACGGCACCGTAAGGTTTGGGAGGGTCTGCGGCCTGTCCGGGCAGCATGAGAGAGGAAAGAGCGGTTCCAACAAAGAGGGGCGCAAGCTTGTTCATGGAGAATATATGTGTTGCAGAAATACGCAGAATGCTCCCTCCTTCTTTCATAGAGGGGCTTTGCTGTCAAGTTGAAAGGGAAACGGTGCGTTCCGGACGGGGGAACGGCTTGGGTATTTTAACTGGGACATACTGAGAATTCCGCTTGATACGGGCATGCGCGCTGTCTAGCATATGGAAACTTTTTTCCCCTATGTTCTACTTCCGTTTTTTACTGCTGGCCCTGTTTTTTCTGACCGGGACGGCCTTCATCAGCGAGAGCGCCCCCGTTTATATGGCCAAGCGGGACAGCAAATTTGCGCTCGTCCCCCTGTGCGACGGCTTTGACTTTCCGGTGGGCAAGCCGGACGGCAAGGGCTATTACCGTTCCCGCGGCCTGCGCCTGAAGAGCCCGCGGCACATGGGCGAGGACTGGAACGGAAACGGCGGCGGCAATACCGACCTGGGAGACCCCGTTTATTCCGTGGGCCACGGCGTCGTCACGTATGCTGCGGACGCACGGGGCGCCTGGGGAAAGGTGGTGATTGTCCGCCACGCCTTCCGGGAGCCCAAGTCCGGCAAGGTCCTCTGCTGCCAGACGCTTTATTCCCATTTGAATGACATCAACGTGGTGCTGGGGCAGCTGGTGCTGCGCGGCACCCAGGTAGGCACCATCGGCACGAACCGCGGCATGTATCCGGCCCATCTTCATGTGGAGTTGCATTACAATCCGGACGTGAACTGCGGCCATCAGGGGATTCCCAAGACGGAACGCAATTACGGCCGCCTGACGGATTTCATCAACCGGTTCCGGCGCCTGCCGCTGGAAAAGAGGATGGTGCGCGTTCCCATCGGCGGGTTCCTTCCCTACAAGGGTACGGAGGGACTCTGATTTCCTGCCTTCATGGAGGTGACGGACGGTGAAGTTGTGCATTTTCGGCGGTTCGTTTGATCCCGTGCACGAAGGCCATGTACGCGTGGCTTTCCGCGCCAGGGAGCGTTGCGGCCTGGACCGCGTGCTGTTCATGCCCTGTTCCCTTTCCCCGCTGAAGGAACAGGCTCCTTCCGTTTCGGACGCCCGGCGCTGCCGGATGATTGAACTGGCCCTGAAAGGGCTGGACTGGGCCGTATTGGACCGGATGGACTTGAATTGGCCCCCGCCTTCCTGGTCATGGCGGGTGGCGGAAAGCGTGGCTGCCTGCCATCCGGGAGCGGAATTGTTCTGGCTGATGGGCAAGGACCAGTGGGATTCCCTGGAGAAATGGGGCCGCTGGAGGCATCTGGCTGACATGGCGACGTTCATTGTGTACCACCGGGGCGGCGCTCCGGCCCCCAGGGAAGGGGTTCGGGCCGTTTTTATTGAAGGGGATGAACCAGCATCTTCCACCGGCATCCGGGAAGCCTTGCGCGCGGGCGTATGTCCCGTGCCTCATTTGAATCCGGAAGTGGAAAGCTTCATCAGAAGGGAAGGACTGTACGGCGTTCCGCGGGGAATGGCGGAAAAGTAATCGCCGGAGGCCGTTTTTTATTGCTCCGGCCTGTTTTCCGGAAAGGAATCCGGGTAATGC
Organism: Akkermansia sp. KLE1798; assembly: GCF_001580195.1. Taxonomy (NCBI): domain Bacteria; kingdom Pseudomonadati; phylum Verrucomicrobiota; class Verrucomicrobiia; order Verrucomicrobiales; family Akkermansiaceae; genus Akkermansia; species Akkermansia sp. KLE1798. The sequence goes on along the minus strand of NZ_KQ971082.1, from coordinate 190,678 downwards.
ACCTGCATCAGGGTAAGGCCGTCCGGCGGCGCGCAGAACGGGCTTTTGTCATCCGGGCGCGGGGAACGGATGAGGCGGTTTAATTCCTCCAGCGTGATTTTCCCCCGTGCCGCCTCATGGGCCGCGCCCGCCATGAGGCGCACCATTTTATAAAGGAAGCCCGTGCCCGTAAATGTCATGAAGGTGTGGTTCCCTTCCCGCCTCACGTCCGCACGGGTAATGGTGCGCTGGAAGTAGTCTTCCGGGATGGGGCGAGGCTCGTTGCCCCTCAGGGCGGCAAAGGCCGTAAAGTCGTGTTCCCCCAGAAAGAGCCCGGCGGCTTCCGCCAGGGTGTCCAGGCTCCAGGCCAGCGGACGGTGCCAGACCAGGCCCGCGTCAAACGGGTTCAGGATGGGTTCGCTGGAAATGCAGTAGCGGTACGTTTTCCCCGTGGCGCTGAAGCGGGCGTGAAAGCCGGGGTCCGTGTACTCCGCATGGATGACCCGGATGGTGCGGGGCAGGCGGGTATTGATGGCCGCAGGCCATTTGTCTGCGGGAATGCGGTGGGTGTCCGGCGCATCCACGTGGAAGACCTGCCCCAGGGCGTGCACTCCGGCGTCCGTCCTGCCGGACCCGTGGATGCGGACGGCTTCCCCGAAAAGGGTTAAAAAGGCGCGTTCCAGCTTGTCCTGCACGGTGCGGCCTCCCGGCTGGCTTTGCCAGCCCAGGTAGGGGCGGCCGTCGTAGGCGGTGGTGAAACGGATGCGGGGCATGCAGGGGATTGTGTTGGAATGCCTCCGTTTTGGCAAGAGGCAAGTAAGGGAGACAGTGACGGTTTGGAATGGATGACCGGTGTTCCGTCCGCTCCCTAGCTTGAAAGCCATTAGAACATGGCTATACGAATACAGGATTTTGGAATGTCGCGCATGGGGCCGGATCTGTCCGGAATGATCCCGCTGGATGCGCTGGAAGCCCAGGCCGCAGGCGTTCGCCGCCTGTCCGCCGGGGTGGCGGATTTGGCGGGAACGGCAGGGAACATGCTGGCCGGGATGCAGGAGGTGAGGGACGCCGGACAATGGGCCGAGGCCCGGGACGGCCTCTACCGCTTTGAACAGGACGTGATGCGGGAGCTGGATTCCGCTGGCGCCGCGGACGATTTGCAAGCCAGGTGGAAGAAGGCCCTGGCGGACAGGCTGCCTTCCTACCTGCCGGAAAAAATGTCCGGCCGCGTGAAGGGGCGCGTGGAGGCGGCGCGGGAAAATCTGGCCGCCGCCGGAAGCATTTACCTGGAAAAGATGTCCCGTCTTGGCCAGGTGGAGCAGGCGCGCCGTTCCTGGACCGGAAGCGTGGAGTCCGCCGTGGAGCAGGGGGATGCCGGACTGGCGGAACGCAGGATTGAAGAGGGGACGGGCGTGTTTGTGACCGGTGAGGAAGCCGGGCGCATGGCGGAGGACGCGCGCGACCGGGTTGCTCTGAACCGGGCTGTGGAAGAAGTGCGCCGGGACCCGGCGGCCGCTCTGCCCGTCGTTCGTGCTGAACAGGAGGGAGCCTCCCTGAATGAAATGGAAAGGAAGGTGGCCCGGGAAGCTGAAGCGGCCTATGGGGAATTGAAACGGCGGTATGCGGATTCCATTTTCCGTACCGTGGCCGGCGGCGGCATGCTGCGCGACGAAGGGCTGGCGAATGCGGAGAAATACGGCCTGGTCAGTTCTGGCCAGTTGAGACGTTATGCGGATGCCCGTGACCGCATGCGGGAGGCGGAGCTTTCCGGCATCAGCTTCCCGGCGGATGCGGGGCTGCTGTGCCGGATGACCCGCCTGATTGACGAGGACTGCGGCGGTGACGGGGATACGGACGCCGTGATTGAGGTGGCTACTTCCGGACTTCCCGCCGGACAGGTGAAGATGCTGGCCGAGAGGCGGGAGGCGATGAAGCAGGTGCCGCAGGAGGTGCGCCGGGCGGCTTCCCGCCGCTTGTCCTCCATGTTCCGGAACGGGGCCTGGGGACCGGTGACGGATGCGCGGGCCGTGGAGGAATGGAAGCGGGTGCAGTGGGCCCTGCTGGATGCCGTGAAGAGGAATCCGGCGAATGCCGTCGCGGAGATGGAGCGGGTTTTTGAAGAGGAAAACCGGATGCAGGATGCCGGATGGGTCGGCTTCCGGGATATGAAAAACAGGAAGGAGAAACAGTAACATGAAAGCGGAATGGGAAGAAGGGCAGGGCGGCTCGCTCCTGCAGGAAGAGGCTCCGGCGGAGGAAACCAGGAAGACGGAGGCGGTTCCGGCACAGGCTGCGCCTGCCGCAACCGTGGAGGATGCGGGACGCGAGGCGGCGGAGCGGGAAGAGTACTGGAACAGTGTGCTGACGGGGGATGTGGCAACCATCCCCCGGGAGGTGCGGCGTGAGGCGGAGGCTATGTACGCCCCCGGCATGGCGGACGGCGAGCGGGTGGCCGCCTGCGTGATGCAGTCCTGGGTGGCGGACACCGGAGGGATTCCGCGCGAACGCATCCGGAAGGACTGGGGGCAGATAAGGAAACAGGTGGCGCGCCAGTACGGGGCTTCCGGAAAGTCCGACAACGAGTTGTTCGTAGCGGTCTCCCAGCACAACCAAGTGCGCCTTTCCCAGCGGGAGACGCTGTTTGAACTGTACCAGGAGGCTTATGACCGGGCCCTGGCGGGGACTTCGGAAGAGCCGGACGAACGGCGACAGGAGGCCGTTTCCCGCTGGCCGGAGGATTTGCGGTCCGTGGCGGAGAAGATGAGGAGCAGGGCCGTCTCCGACGCGCTGGATGACCGGAACCGCCTGTCGGAAGCCGCAGACGTGATACGGAAGGGGCTGGAAGGCCTGGTGGCCAATGAAGAGCCGCCGGAAGGCGGCTTCCCTGCCGTGCAGGTGAATTGGAAGCCGGTGAAGGGCATTCCGGACGTCGTGCGCGCCGTGGACTGTCTGGCGGGGCTGGGCGGCGATGATCGGCAGAAGGTGTTCCGCATGATGGCTCCTTACATGCGTTCCCGGCCCGGTTTCAGGACGGCCCTGGAGTCCGCGCTGAAACGCGGGGCTGCGGAGACGGCGGAAAATGTCGGCCAGTTTGCCGTGAACGGTGCGGCCTGGGTCATGCCGGACGGAACAACGAAGGAGGCCCTGGACCGGTATTCCCGGAGTTTTGAGGACCTGAGGAATTTTGCGCGGATGGAATTCGCCCCTCTGCGCGGGGGCAGGGATGCACCGTGGTTCCGTGAAATGATGGTGGACATGGCTCAGCAGGGCGCATCCACGGCGCTGGCGTTTGCCGGGCCCGCGGGGCTCGGCGTGTTGATGGCCGGGGAGACGGGCCGGCACATGGCGGATGCGCGGCGCATGAATCCGGACGGCGACTTTGACGCCCAGATGGACGGGGCCGTTCTGTCCGGCGGCGCAAACACCCTCCTTTCCTTCGGAATGACGAAGCTGGGGCAGAAAATGCTGGGCCAGGGCATGCGCTCCTTCCAGTCCATGCGTGCCGCGGGAAGTGTGGAGGCCGCCGCCGGAGCGGTTCTTTCCGGAACGGGCGCCCTTGCCGCGGATGCCGTGAAGATGGCCGCGGAGAACAAGCTGATGGAACTGACCCCCATGCTGGCTCAGGAAGGGGTCGGCCTGGCCACCGGAAAGGAATCCGGCGTGGACTGGGAAGGATGGAAGGAGAGGCAGCTTTCTCCGGACGACCAGTTGAGGGAGGCCGGCATGATGATGCCTTTCCTGCTGATCGGGGCGGGGAAGGCGGCCCTGCATCACTTCCGCCATCCGTCCTCCCTTCTGGGGGATGGGACTCCTCTCAAGGTGTTCGGCATTCCGGACGATGAAGCGGCCCGCATTCTGCGGGAAAAGGACGTGTACCGGGCCGGGGAGCTTTTGCAGGAATCCCTGCGCAATTCCCCGCTGTGGGGCTCCCTGTACATTTCCGGGAAGGCGTTGGAATGGTCCCGCGCCCTGGGCGAGGGCGGAGAACCGTTTTTGAGGACGGAACGGGAGGTGCGGGATTTTCTGGAGCTGCCTTCCCCCGTGCGTTCCAAACCGTGGAGCATGGCTGACTTCCCGGAATCCGCGGAAGCGTTGAGGAAGCTTTCCCTGCATCCGGACCATGCGGAGGTGCGTTCCCGGTGGCTGCTCCGCGCCGGCCTGCCCCGCGTGGGAGAATCGCTGGACGCGGAGGGAAGGACGGCGTACGGCATGGACCCCGCCCCGGGTTCTCCGCTCAAGCGCGTTTCCGGAAAATCTTCCGCGGAGGAGGCCCTTTCCTCCTGGTATGAATTCCTGTGCCGGAAGGAGGCGGAGGACCTGGGCCTGATCCGCAACAGGAACGGCCTGGAAATTCCGTGGCGTCTGCGCAATGAGACGGATTACGACATGCGGGCGGAAGACGTGCGCCGCTCCTTTGTGGCGGAAAGGCTGAAACAGGGCGCCGCCCGCCCTTACAAAATGCTTCTGCTGGCTTATCCGGAGGAAGCGGGCGCCGCGGTGAAGTTTTCCCGGCAGGACTGGGACGCCGTGACGCGGGAAATGGACGGAAGAGCCCGTGCGAATGTATATGAGGGCGTCATGGAGCGCGTGCACGGCGCTTCCCAGGAGGAAGTGGCCGGCCACGTGGCCGGAAGGCTGTGGCAGTCCTTCTGCCGGGATGAATACAGTTCCGGCAGGGCGCGCCTCTGGCTGGAGGAGGGGAGCTCCCTGCTGAACGCTCCGGAGCTGCTGGAGAATTCCTCCACTCCGGAGGGGCTCGTCTCCTCCCTGTCCCGGATGAGCGCGATGATGTCCCGGCTGGGAGACAGGGAGCGCCAGTCCGTCAGCCCCGAATTGCAGGAGATGAACCGCTGCGTATGGGGAGCCCAGGCGGACGTGAACAGCCTGTTCCACGTGCTGCCGAACATGGCGGATTTTGACGTCTGCGTGGGGCGCGGCTATACGCCGGTGGAAAGTTACTCCCGCCTGCTGTCCCGCTATCTGGAAACTTCTCCCGGACGGGCGGCGGAATTTGCCTCCGTGCTGGATGCGGACCGGCTGTCCGCCGGGCCGGAAGAGCCTGCCCCCCGTATCTATCCCGGTACGGAGAAGGCTGTGGAAAACCTGTCCTGCCTGACGCCCCGCCTGTTCCAGTCCTCGGGCGTCCGCGGGAACGGATTGTGGAGAGTCCGCTATCCCTCGGGAACATGGTCGGCGTGGCATTCCTCGCGGGAGGGAGCCGCGGCGGACCTGATGGCGAATGTCTCCATGATGTTTTCCCCGGCCTGCATTGCCAAGAAGGATTTGATCCGCGGGTGGCGGTGGCATGCCGTCAACGGACATCCGGAATGGGACCCCACGCATTTGAGGCTGTCCGGTGGTCTGGAAAATGCTCGCGGCGAGCGTCTCCCTTGCCTGTATGACGGTCTGACGGCCCTGGCCGTCTCCGACATGCTGAGGGCGGGCTACGGCTTCCGCGGAGCCTCCGGGTCCGGAGACCTGCTGGAAGTGACGGGCGCAGGACGCGTGGCCGCGGAAAAGCTGATGAGCCCTGACGCCCTGCGGGAGCGCATGGACATCCACGGCAAATACGTGGGCGGCGTGCAAAGGCTGGGCGTGGATGCGGACAACCAGCCCGTGCCCACTGCCAGGGGATTGGTCATGCACCGCCTGCGTCTGCATAACACGGCCAATCCCCTGGCCCTGATTGAGGACAAGGCGGAAGTCGTCTGGGACCGTCTGATGCGCACGGAACAGCTTTCCCCGGAAGCGGCCTGGGAAATGCTCAAGCGCATGGGGCGTGTCCCGCGCCGCAAGGCGTTCCCCGGAGAAACGGAGCTGATCGAGGAGCTGTCCCAGCTTTCCAAGGAATATTTCTTTGCCAGTCTGGACCATGAAGCCGTGCCGGAAACGGTGGCCGCATGGGCGCGTTACGGCGCGGCCAGCCCGGAAAGGGCCCCGCAGCCCCTCGCGGAACTGAGCCGCCGCGCGGCTGCATTGAACGGGATGCTGAAAGATGGAAAGGATGTGGACGCCGGATTTCTGGACATGCTACGGGAAACCGTGGGAATGAACGGGCGGATACGGGCGGAACGCGCCTGGAGCGGGAACGGGAGTGCGGAAGTCCGCCTTCCGATGATGGAACGGTACGCTCACAGCCTGATGGCGGGGCATGTTCTGTCCTCCGTGCCCGTCCATGTGCGGACGGACCTGGAAAGGGCTCTGGCTTCCCTGGACGGTTATGAAGGCGGTTCCCTTCGCCGGGCGGGGCGTCTGGCGGCGGCGCGCATGGTGGAGCTGGCCGGGGCCTTGCGGGAATTCCCGGATCTGAACTCATGGCGTCCGGACCCGGACCGCCCCGGCCTGTACCTGCATTTGGTGCGCAAACCGTTCAGAGGCGCGAAAAACGCCTTTCCGCGGACAGTGAACGGTTCTCTGCCTGCTCCGGTTCTGGAGGCTCCCTCCTACGTGGAGGATGACTTTTCCGTCCGGCGCGGCGTCTCCACCCCCGCCGCCTGGCGCGGCCGTCCGGACGTGGCCAGGGCGGTAGAGACGCTGGAGACGGTGAGGCGTGACTTTGCCGGCCGTCCGGAAGCGGCGGAATCCGGCATCGTCTGGCAGGGAAGGAAATACCGCGTGGATTCGGAAGCGGCTCCGGAGGGAGTGACGTCCGCCTGGACGCGCGAGGTGCCGCTGGATGAAGCGGCGGTGCTGATTGACATGCTGGACCGGAGGCAGCAGGAAGTACGTGGAGGCATGCTCCCCTTCCTGCCTGACCCGGAAGAGGCGCGTGCGATGTACGCCACTTGTGTTCTTTACCGTGATCCGGATGATCCGGGGCATACCGTGCGCCTGATGCCGGGCGTTCCGGAAAGCCCCGTGAAGGAGGCGCGTGCGCCGTACGTGGTGCATGCCTGGAACGGAGTCTATCTGGACGGGAACGGCCGCCCCGCCGTCTCTGAACGGGAATCCTACATTCCGCTGGAATGCTTTACGGGGGCGGGTGAAGAACCTTCCGCCGCCGTGGCGCGGGAAAGCCGCGGCCGTTTCCTGGGCCGGATTCTGGAGACCTTCGGTGATGCCGCCGCACAGGAACGGTACTGGTGGAATGCGGACCAGGCCGTGGGGTGCTTCATGGAAGACGTGATCAGGCTGTATGAGGAACAGGGCGTGAGGGAAGACTATCTGCGCGGCAGGCTGGACCTGTTTCATCCCGTGATGGTGCAGGGGCTGCGCTTCGTTTCCCACGTGCTGAATGACCCCCTGGCGTTCCGGCTGCCGCTGGACAGGGGAACGGATGCCCTGAGGGCGATGACCCGGGAGGGCGTGTTATTGAAGGAATTGATGCAGGAATATGAAAAACCATGAACATTTGACGGAATCGTGGAGTCTGCCGTGGCAGTCTGTCCTGTCCAGCCAGCTCTGGCGGCTGGAACACCTGTACTGGATAGAAAACAAGGCGGGCCAGCTCCAGCGCTTCTCCATGAACAAGGCCCAGAGGCGGCTGCATGAAGGGCTGTGGTACCGGAACGACATTCTGAAGGCGCGCCAGCTCGGCATCTCCACGTATGTGGCCCTCCTGATGCTGGACATGAGCCTGTTCCGTTCCAACTTCCACTGCGGCATTATTGATAAAAGCCTGCCTGACGCCCAGGCAAAGCTGGCCAAGCTCCACTTCGCGTGGGACCACTTGGACTACCTGCCGCCGGAACCCTCCGCCATGGATGTAGCGCTGGCGCGCCTGGGGGAAAGAATCAAGCGCATGTCCGGCGTGGAAAAAAAGGGGGAATGGCGCCCCTGTACGGCGGCGCTTACCCGGCTGGCTTTCTCCAACGGTAGCGATGTCCGGGTGGGCACCAACCTGCGCGGCGGCACGATGCAGTTCCTCCATGTTTCCGAGCTGGCTCACGTCTCCGTGCATGCCCCGTGGCGTGCGCGGGAAATCCGCTCCGGCGCCATCAATACCGTGCCGCCCGGCGGCTTTATCCTGAAGGAAAGCACCCATGAAGGCGGCCGCTACGGCGTGAACTACGAACTGACGCGGCAGGCCATGGAAAACATGGGCAAGAGCGAGCTGTCCCCGCTGGACTTCCGGTTCTTCTTCTTCAGCTGGTTTGACCAGGAGGAATACTCCCTGCCGGGGCGCGGTAGGTGGAGCAGGGAACTGGATTCCTACTTCCTCTCCCTGGAGCGGGAAACGGGCGTGAAGCTGGACGCGGGGCAGAAGCGGTGGTATGCCCGCATGGCGCGCGTGATGGGCGCGGCCATGAAGCAGGAATATCCGGGAACTCCCCAGGAGGCGTTTTCCACCGGCGAGGAGGGAAGCATTTACGGCAGCCGCATCATGGCCCTGCGGGAGCGGGGACGCGTGGGAATGGAATTCCCGGCGGATCCGGAGGCTCCCACATTCACGGCGTGGGACCTGGGCCTGAGCGACCATACGGCTATCTGGCTGGTCCAGGTCATGGGGGACAGCATCCACTGGCTGGACCATTACGCCGCCAACCAGCAGCCCCTGGCCCACTATGCGGAAAAAATAAGGGAATGGGAAAAGGAATACGGCCTGACGGCAACGGCCCACCTGCTGCCCCATGACGCCGCACGCCGGGACGCGCACGGCGTTTCCTACGTGGAAAACATGGCGAGGCTGGGGCTGGTCAACGTGCGCGTGGTGCCCCGGACAACGGATGTATGGCGCGGCATCAACATGCTCCGGGAACTGCTGGAGCGCAGTTTCTTCCATGCCCGCACCCAGGAGCGGGCGCGCAATCTGCGCGGGGAGGAGGAGCCGGGAGGCGTGGAGCATCTGGAATTGTACCGGTCCAGACTGCCCGGAACGGGCGGTTCCCTGGCGGAAAGTCCCGTGCATGACGCCCATTCCCACACGGCGGACGCCGCCCGCACCTTTGCGGAAGCCTGGTCCCACGGACTGCTCCACGGACCCGGAGACGAGCGGCCGCGCCGCAGGAGGGCCAAAATGTGGTGAGGGAAAGGAAAAGAACCGTTTTTTTGATTGATGGTTGACAGTTTCGTCAAAAAACGGTTCTTTTTTCCGGCGTTCCGTTGTCTAACGGAGTGATGCTGCCGCACGAAATAATGAAATTGCCCCGTTTTTCCCTGCCTGCCCTGTTGTTCTGTATTCCGGTTCTGGTAACCTCCTGCGGTACTGGCGGGTGGAATGCCTCTCTTCCTCCGGCTTCCTCCACACCCGTGGAGGAACTGACCGGGTATTTTGAGGGGAAGGGAACCATCCCCGGCCATCTGCTCAAGTGGGAGGATGATCCTTCCCTGCCCGGAAAGCTTCTGATCGTGGTGGACAAGAAAAAGCAGATGATGTACGTTTACCGCGGCACGCACCGCATAGCTTATGCTCCCATCAGCTCCGGAAAAAGCCACGGCATGACGCCGGACGGCTATTTCCGCATCTCCTCCAAGGACAGGGACCATCATTCCTATTACGGGACCTTTGTATCAAGTGACGGAAGCCAGCGGGACGGCGACATCAGAAAGGAATCCCCGAGGGCGGGCGAAAGGTTTGAGCCGGCCAAAATGCCCTACTTCATGAGGGTGAACGGGGCGGTAGGCATTCATGAAGGGTATCTGCCCGGCCATCCTTCCTCGCACGGGTGCATACGCATTCCCCATCTGATTGCCGCAAATCTCTTTGAGGTCGCCCCGGTGGGGACGCGCGTCATTGTCAAATACGGCAGCTGGAACGTTCATGACCTGCAGAAGAAACCGGATTCCCACTTCAAAACGGTGCACAGGCCCTCTCCGGACAAGTCGGGAGTAACCGGGGTAGCCGGGTCTGGCGGGAATTCTTCTTCCCCCGGACTGGAAGTTCCTTTAAAGTCGGAACAATCCGCAGGAAAAAATGAAGAGGCCTCAGCGTCCTCGGGCGCTTCGCCCGTGGCGGAATCCTCCCTCCCTTCCTTTTCTCCAGCGGAGGCGGCATCCCCTTCTCCCGGCCATGGACTCCCACCAACTGAATAACATGCTCTCCGGGCGTCTGTACGACGCCCGCGATCCGGAACTGGCCGCGCGGCGCCTCAGGGCCCGCAGGCTGACGGCCCGTTATAACGGTGCGGACCCGGAGGATGATGAATTGCGCCGGGAAACGGCCCGCGAGCTCCTGGGAAGCGTTGGGGAGGGGTGCTATCTGGAGCCCCCGTTCAGGTGCGACTACGGTTCCAACATCAGCCTGGGGGACCGCGTTTACGCCAATTTCAATCTGGTTATTCTGGATTGCGCCCGGGTGGAAATTGGAAACGACGTGCTGATAGGCCCGAATGTAGGCATTTATACCGCGGGTCATCCCGTGGACCCCGGCCTCAGGCAGGAATGCCTGGAATTCGCACTGCCGATCGTCATTGAAGACGGCGTCTGGATAGGCGGCCACGTGGCGGTGGCTCCCGGTGTGCGCATCGGCAGGAACTCCGTGATAGGAGCCGGAAGCGTGGTGACCCGGGACATTCCCCCCGGCGTGGTGGCCGCGGGCAATCCCTGCCGCGTTCTGCGGCCCATTGCGGAAAGAGACCGCGAATTTTATGCCGGAAACAGGCGCGTGGACGGCAGGGCGGAGACAAATTCCCGGATGCCGTGAAATTTGAATTGCCTTTAAAGGGCGATCGTGCATAGTTGACGCCCTCACAGTGTCGATTAGCCGCTGCCACGAGCTAAACACATTCAAGAAAAACACTCATGAGTAACGAAATCAATCTGCAGGAATTCAAGATGCACGAAAAGGACTCCGGTAGCTCCAGCTTCCAGATCGCCCTTCTGACCAAGCGCATCGCCCACCTGACCGCCCACCTGGGAGAAAACAAGCACGACGTTTCCTCCCGCCGCGGGCTGCTGAAAATGGTGGCTCTGCGCCGCAAGCTTCTTGACTACGTCAAGCGTGAAGATCTGGCCCAGTATCAGAGCCTGATTCAGCGTCTTGGACTGCGCCGCTAAGCGGAGGAGCATATTCCCGTTTGATACGGCCGTTGCGTTTTTCGCGGCGGCCGTTTTTTGTGGCCCGGTGTACGGGTTTTCCTGCCTCCGCCAGGATGGGAAGGAAGGCTTGACTGGCTGAAAATGTCTGTTAGCCTGACAGACATCTATGGAACAGATGACAAGAATCCAGCAAAATACGCTGCGGAGGATTGTGGAGGCGGCCATTGAATTGATGAGCGAGCGGGGATTTCACCGGGTCAGCGTGCAGGAGGTCGGGAAAAAGGCAGGCATTTGTGAAAAAACCGTATTCCGCTACTTTGCGACGAAAAAATCCCTGCTGGATGAAATCATCCGGTACAGGGCGTACGCCAGCGAACTGAAAAGGGAATTTGAAAACGGCAGGACCTGGAATCTGGAGCATGACCTAAAACTGGCGGCGCGGCTCTACTTTCAGGAAACGAAGGCCAAGAGGAACGCGTTCCGTGCCTATCTGAGCGCCCTGGATTCCGTGGACACGAACGGGGAGGACTTTCTGCGCGATCCGCGGGAGCTTCACGCCTTCCTGTGCGACTACATGACCGCCATGCAGGAAAAGGGGAAGGTCAGGGCGGGGGATGTGCGCCTCATGGTGCGAGCCTTCGTCAACACGCTGCACGGGTACATGCTCATGTACTGCCTGAATGACGACGGCAAATCGTGGGGGGACAAGGTGGCTTCCATGAAGCTGACCATAGACCTGTTCATCCAGGGATTCTCTCAAACCGGCAATTCCGTCACTGCATGAGCAAGCATCTGAAGGCCGTTTCCCTGGGAAGCATGGCTCTGGCGGCTGCGGGCGGCATCATCTGGGGAGTCTGGCATATCCGGGAAAGCCGTTCCATGAGTACGGACGACTGCCGCGTGGAGGCGAGCATCGTGTCCGTGGGCACCAAGCTGGCGGAACGGGTGGTTGCCGTGGATGTGGAGGAAGGAGACACGGTGAAGAAGGGACAGACGCTCGCCCATCTGGACGGCCGGGCCGTTCAGGCGCGCCTGCTGGCCGCGCGTTCCAGAGTCAAGCTCATGCAGGCCAGGTATGATGAAATGCTGGCGGGATTCCGCCCTCAGGAAATCGAATCCCAGCGGGCCAAAACCGCCCAGGCGGCCGCTAATCTCGAACACGCACGGCGTGATTACGAGCGCATTGAAAAACTGGTGCGCGACCAAGCGGGTATCAGCTCCGCTGACCGCGACGCCGTCCGGGCCTCCTACCTGGCGGCCCAGGCCGTGGAAAAGGCGGAACGGGAAAATCTGGCCCTGCGCCTGGAAGGCTACCGCGAAGAGGAAAAAAGGTCGGCCCAGGCCCAGCTGGAGGCGGCCAGGGCGGAGCAGGATGAACTGGAAGTGCTGTGCGAGGAATGCGTGATCAAATCCCCCGTGGACGGAATCATTGCCCGCAAGCTGGTGAACGGCGGGGAAATGGTCAGTGCAGGGCAGAAACTCTTCTCCATCGTGGACAGCCATGACATCTGGCTCAATGTCCGGGTGGAGGAGACGAAAATAGGCCGTATCAGGACGGGGCAGGAAGTGCGGTTCACGCTGGACGGCTATGACGGCCGGGTGTTTTACGGAAAGGTGTATGAAATAGGCGCGGCCTCCTGCGCCATGTTCTCCCTCATCTCCACGGAAAACGTCAGCGGTTACTTCACCAAGGTCATGCAGCGCTTCCCTATCAAGGTAAGCCTGCCGGAAAGCGGGGACGGCGTGGTATTCCGGCCCGGCATGCAGGGCACGGTTTCCATCGGTTTCTGATCAGGGGCGTTATGGGCGGAAATGCGGATGAAAAGGAAATGTCCGGAGCGCGGCGGTGGCTGCTGCTGGGGATGGCCTGTGCCTGCACCATGCTCACGTTCCTGAACATGGGGTGCATCACGGCTGCCACGCCCGACCTCTCCGGCACCTTTGTCGTGGGTACCCTGGACGTTTCCTGGTCCGGGGCGGCGTGTCCGCTGGGAACGGCCCTGTCCTTCACCGTGGCGGCGTACTTGTGGGCGCGCCTTGGATTGAGAAGATCGCTGCGGACGGCACTGCTCCTGATGCTGGCCGGGACGCTGGCTGGACTGGCGGCGGACCATTTCTTCATCATGGTTCTGGCCCGTTTCCTTCAGGGGACGGGAGGCGGCCTGGCCCTGGTTTACGGCACGGGCCTGGTCAATGCCGCGCTGCCGCCGGAGCGCCGCAGCCCGGCGATGGGAGCGAAACTGTGTTCCATCGGGCTGGCTTCCTGTGCAAGCCCGGTGGCTGGATGCCTGCTGGTCCAGTACTGGCACTGGAAGGGGCTGTTTGTGATCGTGGGCGTGGCGGCCGCCCTGCTGGCGGTTTTGACGACCTTGTATGTCCCCAACACGAAGATTCCCAAAAACGGAAAATTTGACTGGTTCTCCTTCCTGGCGCTGGCGGCGGGGTGTGTGTGCATCCTGATGGTGCTCATTTACGGGGAAACGGACGGCTGGACGGCTCCCGGAGTCCTGTGCTGGATGTACGGCGGATTCTGCGCCTTCGTGCTGGCCGCCATCTCCTGCATGACCCACCGGACGCCCCTGCTGGACGTCCGCGTGCTGGGAAACTGGCGGTTTCTGTTCGGGCTGCTGGCCTCCCTGTGCAACATCTTCTGCATTTGCTGGGTGCGCGTGGGAACGGTGCAGTTCATGCGCAACGTCATGAACTACGAGCCCGCGGGAATCGCATGGGTGTTCCTGGTGCTGGTAGCGGGGTTCTGTGCCGGTGCGGCCATCGTTCTGCCGCTGATGCAGAAAGGCAGGTTGGCCCTGAGGGTGGGCATGATGGCGGGACTGCTGGGGCTGGGTTCCTCCGCCTTCTTTCTGTCCCGGCTGGACGCCGGCTGCTCCTGGCTGGACGTGGCGTGGCCCCTGGGCCTTTTCGGTGTCGGGTACGCCTTCTGCCTGAATGTAGCCACGCCGCTCGCGCTGCGGGGAGTGGAGGCTAAATCCGCCGCGGCTTCCTCCCGGACGCTGAACACGGTGCGCTACGTCTTCATTTCCATGTATGTCGGCAGCGTGAGCACCGTGCTGGCCCACATGAAGACGGGGTACCGCTTCGACATGGCGGAACAGGTCCGGGACGACTCTCCCGGCACGGTGCAGACGCTCGACATGTGGCAGCGGCATTTCTCGGAAACGGGAGGGACGGCGGCGGACATCCATGCCTCCGTGAACGCCATGCTGAACCATGCCGTAGCCTTGCAGAGCCAGGTATTTTCCGTGGATGCCTTTTATCTTTGCACCGTAATCGTGGGGGCCGCCGGAGTCCTCTTTGCGCTGCTTTGCCTGAAATCCGGAAAGGAACGAAACACAGCTTCATGAATACTCTGGTCTCCCTTGTTTCCGTATCGGCGGCCGCGGCCCTTCTGCTGGCGGCATGCGGCGGCCCGGCTGCATTTGAAAGGCCCGCGATGGACATTCCGGACGGAACGGCCCGGTCTTCCCCCGTGGGAAAAAACTGGTGGTTTGTCTTCCACGACGGAGCCCTGAACCGGCTGGAGGAAAAAGCCGTGGAACACAACCGCGATCTTGTGCGTGCTTCCGCGCTGGTGGACCGTGCCGCGGCCATGGCGGCGGAGGCGGGGGCCTCCCTGATGCCGCAGGCCGGATTTCAGGCGGAGGGGAAAAGGCAGGAACTGTCGGAGGGTGAGCGCTACATGAACAATTTGCCGGACCGCGCCAGGGATCTGTGGGGCATGTCCGGGGTGCTCTCCTACGAAGTTGACCTGTGGGGAAGGCTGAGAGCCCTCACGGAAGAGGCCCGTGCGGACCTGCTGGCCTCCGCCGCGGCGCGGGATGCCGTTTATCTGAGACTCACCGCGGAAGTGGCCTCCGCCTACATCAATGTTCGGACGTGGGAGGAAAAATGCCTCATCATCCGGCATGTCCACGCCTCCTACGAACAGACGTGCTCCATGTATGAAAAGCGGTTTGTTCAGGGACAGTATCCGGAACTTGCCTTGCGGCGCGTTCAGGCGGAGCGGGCCAAAACCCTGGCCCAGCTGAAGCTGGCGGAAAACGAGCTGTCCCGCGCGGAAAGCGCTCTGGCCGTGCTGGTGGGGGACAGCCCCCGGCAGATCATGGCGGGAAGACGCCTTACCGGGGGCCGGGAGGATCTGCTGGCGTCCCCTCCTTCCATTCCGGCAGGAATACCGGGGGATATGATCGAACGGCGTCCGGACATCTGTGAACTGGAAGCCCGGTTGAAAGCGGCCTTTTACGGAAAGGCGGCGGCGCGTGCGGACAGGCTCCCCTCCCTGGTGCTGACGGGCAGGCTGGGGCAGGTCAGCACCCGACTGGAAGACCTGCTGTCGCGCCCGTCCAGGAACTACGATATGGGCGCGGGCATCTTGCAAACCTTGTTTGACGGAGGCAGAAAGCGCGCCGCGGTGCGGGCCGCCTCCGCCGAATGCACGGCTGTGCAGGCCGCCTATGAACAGGCCGTGCTGAACGCCTTCCGGGAAATACGGAATGCCCTGGTGGAGCGCCGGAAAAGCGCGGAAGCCTACGAGGCTTCCCGGGACGAGGTAACCTGCCTGCGCCGGAGCTGGGACATTGCCTCCAAACAATATGAAGCCGGGTACCTGGGGCTGATGGACGCCCTGGACACGCACCGGAACCTGCTGAGCGGGGAGCTGGACATGGCGGACGCGGCGCAAATGCGTTTGAATGCCATTGTCAAATTCTGCAAGGCTCTGGGCGGCGGGTGGCAAAGGAGGCCGGATTCCGCATGAGGGAAAACTGCGGAAAGGCGCGTTATCGAACTATTTGCTTGCATTATCCTTGACAGGGACTATGCTGGCATCCGACGTTCGGGGACTGTGTTCCCGCTCGTTTTTCATCGGGCATGCCTTGAGAAATTTTCGGATTTTCACGGGCTGTCAGGCCGGTAAGACTGGCATGGAACGCTTGATCCGCATGGGATGTGCGTCCTGCCGCGCGAGTCCTTTTTCCATTCCGGGAAGCGAGGGCCGCGAATAAGTTCTTCCTGAGGCACTGCCCGTACCTAACGTCATTCAGGTTTTCCGCCCGGAGCCGGCCTGGATGAGCAGATGAGGCTGCGGGTGATTGAAAGACAATAATATAATGAGCATACATTCAGTTGAATGCAACGTTGGTACAAATCCCGTTACGATTGAAACCGGTAAAATGGCACGTCTTGCGGACGGCGCCGTGACAGTGCGTTGCGGAGACACCGTGGTTCTGGTCACGGCTGTCAGCGCCACCAAGGTGAAGGAAGGCCAGACCTTCTTCCCCCTGTCCGTGGAATACAAGGAAAAAGCCGCTGCGGCGGGCATGTTCCCCGGCGGCTACTTCAAGCGCGAAGGCCGTCCCACGGAAAAGGAAATCCTGACCTGCCGCATGACGGACCGTCCGCTGCGCCCCCTTTTCCCCAAAGGCTATCTTTACGATACCCAGGTGATCGCCATCCTGCTCTCCGCGGACGGTGAAAACGATTCCGACATTCTCAGCATCAACGGCGCTTCCGCCGCCCTCTGCGTGTCCGACATTCCTTTCCAGGGCCCCGTGGGCGCCGTGCGCGTCGGTAAAATCGACGGCCAGTTCGTCATCAACCCCACCAATACCCAGCGCAAGGAAAGCACCTTGGACCTGGTGTACGTGGGTAATAAGAAGGACGTGATCATGATTGAAGGCTCCGCGAATGAGCTGCCGGAAGAAGAATTCGTGCAGGCCCTCCGCTTTGCCCAGGAAAACGTTACCAAGCTTTGCGAAGCGCAGGAAGAACTGGCCCGCGTGGCCGGCAAGCCCAAGCGCTCCTATGAACTGATCGTCGCCAAGCCGGAACTGCTGGAAATCGGCTATGAAATTGCCGGAGACCGCATTGAAGACGCCATCTACGCCGACAGCAAGGTGGAACGCCAGAAAAAGGTGGGCGCCCTGCGCGACGAAGTGGAAGCCGCCATCAAGGAACGCCACCCGGAAGCCACGGACTTTGATGTGGAGCAGGTGTTTGAATACATCCAGAAAAAGGCCTTCCGCATTTCCATCATGGAAAAGAACAAGCGTGCCGACGGCCGTGAACTCAAGCAGCTGCGTCCCCTGACGGCGGAAATCAACTGCCTGCCTTCCGTCGTTCACGGTTCCGCCCTCTTCGCCCGCGGTGAAACCATGGCCATGGCCCTTGCCACGCTGGCTCCGCTGGAAGAAAGACAGTACTTTGACTCCTACACCGGCGGTGAAGACACCAAGCGCTTCATTCTGCACTACAACTTCCCGCCCTTCTCCGTGGGCGATACGGGCCGTTTCGGCGGCCAGAACCGCCGTGAAATTGGCCACGGCGCCCTTGCGGAACGTTCCATCGCTCCCGTCATTCCGGCGGATGCGGATTTCCCCTATGCCATCCGCGTTTCCTCGGAAGTCATGGAATCCAACGGCTCCACGTCCATGGCCACCGTCTGCGCGGGCACCATGTCCCTGCTGGCCGCCGGGGTTCCGCTGATCCGTCCGGTAGCCGGCATCTCCGTGGGCCTGGTGACCGAATTCAATGGCGACCAGATGGAACGCTACGTGACTCTTCTGGACATCATCGGTTCCGAAGACTTCTACGGCGACATGGACTTCAAGCTTTGCGGCACGGACGCGGGCGTCACCGGCTACCAGCTGGACCTCAAGCTTCCCGGCATCCCGCTGGACATTCTGGAAGAAGCCATCTATGTGGCCAAAAAGGGCCGTTCCGACGTGCTGAACGTGATGCATGAAGCCATTGCCGCCCCGGCGGAAATGAGCCCGAACGCTCCCCGCATTGAATCCACCAAGATTCCCGCCGACCGCATCGGCGAACTGATTGGCCCCGGCGGCAAGAACATCAAGGCCATCCAGGCGGAATCCGGCGCCGACATCAACATTGAGGAAGACGGCACCGTGCACATCTATGCCTCCAAGCAGGAAGGCCTGGACCGCGCCATGGAACTGGTTACCCGCATGTTCAAGACCATTGAAATCGGTGAGTTGTACACCGGCAAGATCGTTTCCACGACTACCTTCGGGGCGTTCATGGAAGTGCTGCCCGGCAAGGACGGCCTCATTCACATCTCCGAACTGGCCGAAGGCCGCACGGTGAAGACGGAAGACGTCGTCAGCGTGGGAGACGTGGTGACTGCCAAGTGCATCGGCATCGACGACAAGGGCCGCGTAAAAATGTCCATCCGTGCCGCTCTGCGTGACGCCAAGGCTGCCGAAGCCGAAGCCGCCGGCATCACAGAATAACGGTTCTCCATTGAGCCTGTAATCATAGGGGCCGTCTCTCCCAGGTACTCAACCGGGAAGGCGGCCCCTTTTTTGTCTGGGAGCTGCCGTTGGGGCAGGCCCTCCTTGATTCCCGTCAAACTTGCGCGGATTGCAGCATTTTAATATCCGTGCGGGGCGGATTTCCGAACATGCGCTTGTATTCCCGGTTGAATTGGGTAGGGCTTTCATAGCCCACGCGGAAGGCGGCATTCCCCGCATCCATGTTTTCCAGAAGCATGAGGCGTCTGGCCTCATTCAGGCGGATTCTCTTTTGAAATTGTAACGGGCTGATGGCTGTCAGGGCGCGGAAATGCTGGTGGAAGCCGGAAGGGCTCATTCCTGCGTGTTTCGCCAGTTCGCTGATATGCAGGGGCTGGTCGAAATGCTGCTTCATCCAGTCAATGGCGCGCGCGATCTGGTTGCTGCGGCTCTCCGCCATGATGATCTGCCTCAACCGGGTTCCCTGGCCTTCATCCATCAGCAGGCGGTAGTAAATTTCCTGTTCCACCAGGCGCTGGAAAACGGGAATTTCCTCCGGAGTATCCAGCAATGCCAGCAGGCGTTCCACGGCGTTGAGCAGGGGCGGCGTCAGCTTGCTGACGCCTATTCCCCGGTCCGTCGGGCTGGAACTGGCCGGGGGGAGGCTGCCGTGGAGCATGAGCCGGGATATCTCCTTCAAATCGAGTTCCAGCGTCAACCCCAGGTAGGGCTTTTCCGGAGTGGCTTCCAGGATGTGGGAAACGATCGGGAGCTCCACGGAAGAAACCACGAACGTTTGCGCGTCATAGACATAGGCCTCATCCCCCAGCAGGATGCGCTTGACCCCTTGTGCGATCAGGCAAAGATGGGGGGCGAACATGTAGCTGTTCGGTTCCGTGGGGGACGACCAGCGGTGAAGCACCAGTCCGGGAATAGCTGTCTCTGTCCGGTGCTTCCCTTCCGTCCATTTGGCAATCATACCGGCAAGCCGTAACGGTTCATGTGCGGCGGGGAAGGAAGGAACTTCGGAAAACCCCTTCTTCATTTCATTCGTCCATTTCATGATGTCCCCATTGTATTCAAGGAATGGCCGGGAGCAATCCCATTCATCTCCATTTTGCAGGATTGGGCAATAATGCAAAAGTATCGGGCTAACTGATTTCCGGATATTCTGTTATATTGCCATTATCCGGTTGGAAGACCGGACAGGACCGTAAAGGGAAAAGGTGGAAGAGGCGAGGCACAGCCCGTTTCCCGCCATCCCCCGGCGGCCTGGGGCAAGGAAGCTGCGCTGAAACATGCCGGAAACCCTTCATGCGCCCCATGAAAAAACCTCAATCAAGCAAACAGAAAGAAACAGGCAATGAACTCGAAATCCATCATCAACCGCAAGGTAAAAAAACTCACGGCAACGGCCCTGGGCGCGCTCGTCATGTCCGGCGGCATCTCCTGTGCGGAGGACAAGCCCGCGGACGCGGACAATTTCTACAAGAGCGGCAAGGTCGCCTCGCAGAAAGTTGAATTCAACAACCAGTATAAAATGAAGGTGGCGGGAAACCTGTTCCTGCCCGGAGACATGGACAAGGATGCGAAATACCCCGCCATCGTCGTGGGGCATCCCATGGGCGCCGTCAAGGAACAGAGTGCGAACCTGTACGCCGCGAAAATGGCTGAACGGGGATTCGTGACGCTGGCCATTGATCTCCCCTTCTGGGGTGAAAGTGCGGGAGAACCCCGCAACGCCGTTTCTCCGGACATGTATGCCGAAGCTTTCAGCGCGGCCGTGGACTTTTTGGGCACGCGCCCGTTTGTCGACCGCGGCCGCATCGGGGCCATCGGGATTTGCGGCAGCGGAAGCTTTGCCATCAGCGCCGCCAAAATCGACCCGCGGCTGAAAGCCGTCGCCACCGTCAGCATGTATGACATGGGTGTGGCCAACCGCAACGGGCTCCGGAAATCGCAGACTCTTGAACAAAGGAAGAAGATTCTCGCGGAAGCGGCGGAACAGCGTTATGTGGAATTCACTGGCGGGGCAGCCAAATACACCAGCGGAACAGTGCATGAACTCAACGAAAATTCCCACCCCATTGAAAGGGAATTCTATGAATTCTACCGCACTCCGAGAGGCGAATTCACCCCCAGCGGCCAGTCGCCGGAACTGACCACGCATCCCACACTGACCAGCAACGTAAAATTCATGAACTTCCATCCGTTTGCGGACATTGAAACCATCTCCCCCCGCGCCCTGCTGTTCATCACGGGCGAGGAGGCACATTCACGGGAATTCAGCGAAGACGCCTACCGGAGGGCTGCCGAACCCAAGGAACTGTACTGGGTGCCTAAGGCCGGACATGTGGACCTCTATGACCGGGTAAACCTGATTCCGTTCGACAAGCTGACGGACTTCTTCACTAAACACCTGAAATAATCCTCCCGCGTTAAAAGAGCGGGCCGGGAGCATTGGTCACGGACCTTCCCGCGGCGATGCTCCCGGCGGTTCACGAACAAAACAGGGACAAACGGGAAAACCTGCATGGCTTTCTCCTGATAAGTCCTCCGCGGAAATCGACACCGGAACATGACGACAATGATGGAAAGCACGACAAAAAAAGAACCGGGACGCCTGGCTGTTATTCTTGCGTATTTTCTGATCTACGTCGTTTGGGGGTCCACTTACTACTTCATTGGCGTGGCCCTCAGGGGATTTCCACCCTTCCTGCTGGGAGGCCTGCGTTTCAGTGCGGCGGGAATACTGCTGCTGACCTTCAGCCGCATCCGGGGGGAGGGCATCTTCCGGGGCGGCCTGATCCGGAAGTCCGCCGTCAGTGGAATTATCCTGCTTTTCATTGACATGGCGGTCATCATGCTCGCACAGCAATACTTGAGCAGCAGTCTGGTGGCCATCCTTGCATCGTCAACCGTCATCTGGATCATGGTTCTGGACATCCCCATGTGGAAAACAAATTTCAGGCTTCCTGCCGTTTCCATAGGCATTGTCACGGGATTCCTGGGGGTGGGGCTTCTGTTTCTGGAACAGCTCTTCCATGGAGAGAAAAACGTCCATCACGAATATGGCGTGGTTCTCCTGGTCGTAGGCTGCATCTCCTGGGCTCTCGGAACACTGTATGCAAAATACAAATCGTCTTCCGAAGAAAAGGTGAACGATTTTGCCGGTGCGGCGTGGCAAATGCTTTTTGCCGGCGGCATGTTCTGGGTCTGTTCGTTCCTGGGCCGTGAAACGGCTGCCGTCAGTTGGGAAGCGATTCCGTCCGCTGCGTGGCTTTCCCTGGTCTATTTGATCCTGTTCGGTTCCATCCTCGCTTACACCAGCTACATCTGGCTCCTCAAGGTGCGCCCGGCAACGGAAGTAGGGACCCATGCCTACGCAAACCCGCTTGTGGCGGTGGTACTGGGCACGATGCTGGGCGGTGAGGCGATAAGCTGGATTCAAATAATGGGGCTCTGCATCATCCTTTTCAGCATCTCCCTGATCAGAAAACCTTCCGGCAGCTACATCCGGAAAGGAATTCCATGACTCCCTATTCCCCCCATTCCCCGAACCTCTCCCTGCCGCATCGTCACAATCACATTTTGTTGACACCCCATGCCGGGACTTCCTCTCGCCAGCACCAAATAACCTGCCGCCGGAAACAATTTTTCATGCCACCGCGAAAAAACGGTCCATCCTGATTACAGTTGTTGTAACTTTAACCCTGAATACAAACAGCAGAAATTACAAACCCTGAAGAACAGGGGCATCACAAGCGTCCTTTTCAAAAAATCTCCTGCCCCGGCAGACATTAACGATACTTTCAACAACACACATCATCATGAAAAAAGAATACATCAGCAACGCATCGTACGGAGGCGAACGCCCCCTCTTTGCCACTCGCAACCTGAGACTCCGCAATGTGACGATTCTCCCCGGAGAGTCGGCCTTGAAGGAATGCTCCGGAATTGAAGCCGCTCATTGTGAATTCACGGGGAAATACCCCTTCTGGCACAATGAAGACCTTCTTCTCAAGGATTGCATCTTCCGGGAAGGGGCCCGGGCCGCCATCTGGTATTGCAGGAATTTGCGCATGGTGGACACCCTTGTTGAAGCCCCGAAAATGTTCCGCGACATGGACGGGCTGAAGCTGGAGCGCGTCCGGCTGCCCAATGCCCAGGAAACCCTCTGGCATTGCAGCCATGTGGAACTGGACCAGGTGGCGGCGGACAAGGGCGACTACATATTCATGCACGGTTCCGATATACGGATCAATCAATTCCGGCTTCGGGGGAACTATTCCTTCCAGTACTGTAAAAACGTGGAAATACGCAATGCGGAAATCCATTCCAAGGATGCCTTCTGGAACACGGAAAACGTAACGGTATATGATTCCGTGCTGGACGGCGAATATCTGGGCTGGCACTCGAAGAACCTGCGCCTGGTCAATTGCCGGATTTCAGGAACCCAGCCCCTGTGCTACGCCACGGATCTGGTCATGGAAAACTGCTCTATGGCGGAAGATGCCGATCTGGCCTTTGAAGACGCCAGCGTGCAGGCGGAAATCAGCGGAACTGTCCGCAGCGTCAAAAATCCGCGCAGCGGCCGCATTGTGGCGGACGGGTACGGGGAAATCATTCTGGACAGCCACTGCAAGGCGCCGGGTGACTGTTCCGTGGAAACCCGTGGGGCGGAATCCGGACAGGCTGCATGGCACCCGGCATCCGCCGGCAAGAGAACCTCTGAAAGGCAGTACACGGAATAAAAACGGAAAAGGGGACCGAACACGATTAAACAATGAAACGGGAAAACAACCAGCATGCGGGAAATGCGGGCGGTCTGCTTGTCTTTATCCTTACTGCCGGCGTATTCGGGATCATCAATACGGAAATGGGAGTCGTGGGGATCCTTCCCCAGATAGCGGAGACATTTCAGATCAGTGTGCCGGACGCCGGGTGGACGGTCGGCCTGTTTGCGCTGATTGTGGCCTTGTCCGCTCCCGTCATGCCGATGCTGTTTTCCAGGGTCAACCGCAGGACGGTCATGCTGCTGACCCTGGGAACCTTCACGCTGAGCAATCTCGTTTCAGCATTTACCGACAGTTTTACAGTCGTATTGATAGCCCGGGCCATTCCCGCCTTCCTTCACCCGGTTTACGTTTCCATGGCCTTCACGGTGGCTGCGGCGTCGGCAGGAAAGGCGGGAGCTCCCAAGGCTGTTGCCAGGGTTTTCATCGGCGTATCGGCCGGAATGGTCCTGGGTGTTCCGGTCACCAGCTTCATCGCAAGTATGGCGTCGTTCTCCATGGCCATGCTGTTCTTTGCCGCCGTGAATGCCGTGGTGCTTGTGGCTACGCTGCTCTTTGTTCCCTCTCTGCCCGTCCGGGAGCGGCTTTCCTATGGAACCCAGCTCGGTGTTCTGAAAAAGGCAGTCACCTGGCAGGCTATTCTGGCCGTTACAATGATCAACGCGGCCATGTTTGGCTTTTTCAGCTACATGTCGGACTATCTGAGAACGGTAACGGAAATATCCTACACACTCATTGGCATGGTATTGCTGGTGTACGGACTGGCCAATATCGTCGGCAACGTCCTGGCGGGCAGGCTGCTTTCCATGAATGCCGTGCGGTGTGTAACCCTTATCCCGTTTGTCCTCTTTGCGGTTTACGCGTCCTTGTTCCTGCTGGGTGGCTGGCTTGTCCCGGTAGTAGTCATTATCTTTGTTCTGGGAATTCTGGCGGGCATTGCCAGCAACAACATGCAATACATCATCACGGATGCCGCGCCGGAAGCTCCCGACTTTGCCAATGGCCTGTTTCTCGCGTCCGCCAATCTTGGAACGACGGTGGGAACGGCCGTTTGCGGATTGTTCATTACCTTCTTCAATACGCGTTATTCCGTATTGGGGGCGCTCCTGTTTCTCGTGGCGGGCATCGTCTTCATCTTCCTCAGGAATCGTTCCTCAAAGCCTCTCTCATCTTCTCAAATCTTGAAAAACATCCATGAACAACCATCCTTCAGAACACATTGACCCGGTCCGTCCAAAAGAACGCCATGTCATCCTTGATGCTTTAAGGGGACTGGCGCTCTTCGGAATCTGTTTGGCCAACTTCCCGGAATTCTCCCTCTATACCTTTCTGAAAAGCGACGCCGTGTCGGCAATGCCCACGGCTGGAATCGACAGGATCATCAGATACATCCAGTACATCCTGATAGACGGAAAATTCTACACGATGTTTTCACTCCTCTTCGGGATAGGATTTTCCATCATCATCTCCAACGCCATGCGGAAGCATGCGGACGGCTTCCGCATCTTCTACCGGAGGATGGGAATCCTGCTGGTCATCGGCTTCCTGCACCTGATGTTCCTCTGGAGCGGTGACATCCTGATGCTTTATGCCCTGCTGGGCCTGCTTCTGCCCCTCTTCCGGAATGTATCCAACAAGGGGCTGCTCCTTGCTTCCGCCTTCCTGCTGCTGGTCCCCATCGCGGCGGATGCGGCGAGGGCCGTCTCCGGCATGGACCCGTCCGCCCCAGTCGTCCACATGCAGCAGTACTTTTGTGTAAAATACGGCATTACGGAAGACAACTTCGCCTTCTGGCTGAGGGATGCCGCCAGCTACACGGACGTTTTCAAATTCCTGGTGCAGGGGGCCTTCGTCAGAATGCAGGAATTCATTGACGGCAACCGTTTCTTTAAGGTGATGGGATTGTTCCTGCTGGGATTCTACATTGGCAGAAACCGCTTGTATGCCAATCTGGAAGGCAACAAAAAGCTCTTGAAAAAAGTATCCATGTACGGCTTCGCGATCGGACTTCCCGTCTCCGTATTCTATGCGTGGAGCTCCATGAACGGCCATCCGTGGGGGATGACGGTCCATTCGGCCCTGTACGCGTTTGGCGTTTTCCCTGTGGGGCTGGCGTATATGGCGTCCGTCAGCCTGTGGTACCTTCACCGCAGGGAATGCCGGATATTCAAAATACTGGCGGCTCCGGGGCAAATGGCTCTGACCAATTACATCGGGCAGTCCGTGCTGGGCATGATTATTTTTTATGGCATCGGCTTCGGCTTTGGTGCGGATACCGGTCTTGTTGCCGTCATGCTGGTGGCGGCCGGTGTCTATCTCGTTGAGGCGGCATTCAGCCGCATCTGGTTGCATTATTGCCTGTTCGGCCCCCTGGAATGGATATGGCGCATGCTGACTTACGGAAAATGGCTCCCACTCTTAAAATAAATCGTGACGAATATGAAAAAATGCACTTCTCCCGCAAAGCGTCAGGAACAATAATCTTCTCTCCTGCCTTGGCGGTCTTGCTCTGCATGACTTCATGCGATGCGGACGGAGCCGTTGGACATTCCGGGGCCGATGCTTCCCACGGAGATATGGCTGCCGGTCATCACTCGCAAAAAAACAACGCCATGAACAACATGATCAAAATAACCGTCGGCTCCTCAACATTCACGGCCACCCTTTCAAATAACGCGGCTGCGGCCGCGTTCCGGGCACTGCTGCCTTTGACGCTCAAGATGGAGGACGTCAACGGGAATGAAAAATTTTATCGCCTCTCCAGGCACTTGCCCGTTGCCGCTGCCAACCCGGGAACCGTGTGTGAAGGGGATTTGATGTTGTGGGGCGCCGGGGGACTGGTTCTCTTCTACAAAACTTTTTCCACATCCTACAGCTATACGCGGCTGGGGCGCGTTGACAATGCCGCCGGGCTTGCGAAGACCCTTGGCTCCGGGGACGTGGAAGTCACTTTTGAACTGAACCAGGATTAACGGAATAACGCGGAAAACGGGAAACATTGCAGTGGAGATGTGACTATCCGCGGCAAATGGCGGAACCTTGAACGGCAGGGAAGGGGAGGTTTTTCCATGGCATAAAATTATGCAGGGAAATCTTGACAGGACTTTTGCGGTTTCTATGATGCGGATGCCCGTTGCGTTTTACGGACACCCCAGGAATTCATGATTCTTTTCATCATTTTCGTTATTCTCCTTTTGATTCTGGTCAACGCCTTTTACGTTGCCGCAGAGTTCGCCGCCGTGAGCGTGCGCCGCAACATGATCCGTGAAATGGCGGAGGGCGGCAGCAAGGTGGCCGTTCATTTGCTGAAAATCCTGGAGAACACCCGCGAGCTTGACCGCTACATCGCGGCCTGCCAGTTCGGCATTACCATTTCCAGCCTGATTCTGGGTGCGTACGGGCAGGTGCAGTTGTCTTCCTACCTGCTTCCGCTGTTTGAACGGTTCGGCGGAATGGACTCCGTGATGGCCGCCTCCGTTTCCGCCCTGGTCGTTCTGGTGGGGCTGACAGTGTTCCAGGTGATTCTGGGGGAACTGATGCCCAAGTCGCTGGCTCTCCAATTTCCGCGGCAGGCGGCCCTGTACACGTATTACCCCATGCGCTGGACGCTCACTTTCTTTGCGTGGTTCATTGACTTCCTGAACGGGAGCGGCCTGCTGCTGCTCAAGCTCTTCAGACTGCCGCCGGGCGGCCACCAGCACATCCACTCCCAGCAGGAAATCAACATGCTGCTGGATGAAAGCCATGAGGGCGGCCTGCTGGAAGAGGACGAGCACGAGCGGCTGCACAGCGCGCTCTCCCTGGCGGAACGCACCGTGGAACAGATCATGATTCCCCGCTTTCAGCTGGTCTGCCTGGATGTGGACGCCACGCAGGAGGATATTCTGGAAATGATCTCCGGCAGGCCCCACACCCATATCCCCGTTTATGAGGGCAACCGCGAATCCGTGATCGGCATGCTGCACATCAAGGACATGGTGGCCGCTTACACGGAAAAAGGCGTTCTTCCCCCTTTGCGCTCCATGCTGCGCCAGGTGCCGTGCGTGATGGAAATGCAGACGGTGGAAATGCTCATGTCCCAGTTGCGCGAGGAAAAGGCCAAGGAAGCCTTCGTACTGAATGAATACGGAAAATTCGTGGGGCTGGTGACGCTGGAACGCCTGCTGGGTGAAATGGTGGGCGACATTGACGATGAATTCATCCGCTCCGGTGAAAAGGTGGAATACCTGCCTGACGGCTCCGTCAGAATTCCCGGAATGATGCGCGCCCACAAGGCGGAATGCCTGGTTCCCTTCCTGATGAACGGAGCCACGACGGTGGGCGGCTGCGTGATCAAGCACATGTCCTGCATCCCGAAGGAGGGGGACCGGCTGATCATCGCCGGGCGCGTGCTGGTGGTGGAGAAAATGGATCACAACCGCGTATCCTCCGTCCTGCTGCTTCCTCCTGAAAAAAAGGCGGAAGGTAAATCTGCCGTGGAAAGCGGGGTGGACATATGATGACGGTTCTCATTATTCTGCTGCTGATCGTTCTCAACGGGCTGTTTGTGGCCGCGGAATTCGCCCTGCTCGGCGCTCCCCGCGCGGCCCTGGAGCAGATGGCGGCCTCCGGAAACATGGTGGCGCGTCACATCACCCAGGTGCTGAAAACTCCCAGGCTCCAGGACCGCTACATTGCCACGGCCCAGCTCGGCATCACGTTTGCCAGCCTGGGGCTGGGCATGTACGGGGAGCATACCATGGCCGTATGGATTCAGGAATGGCTGGGCCGGTACGGGTGGGCTTCCTGGCTGGTGGCGCACGGTGCGGCCAGCGTCCTGTCCGTGGGCTTGCTGACGTATCTCCACATCGTTCTGGGGGAAATGGTGCCCAAGGCCCTGGCCCTGCAATACGCCACGAAGCTCAGCCTCATCATCACGATGCCCATGTACGTCATCCAGCTCTGCCTGTATCCCCTCGTGGTGGGCATGAACACGCTGGGCAACTTCTTCCTGGGACTTCTGGGGGTGGACAGGAATGAATCCAAGTCTCACTACCATTCCGCGGAGGAACTCCAGTACATCATTGAGGAAAGTCATGAAAACGGCGCCCTGCCGGAAGAATCCGGCCGCATCATGGACTGCCTGTTTGACCTGGACGACTTGTACGTGCACCAAGTGATGACGCCGCGCGTCCGGATAGACGCCATTCCGGAAGGAGCGGACCATGAGCAGATCCGGGAAATCGTGCGCCGCACCCGCCGCACGCGCTACCCCGTTTACCGTGGGGACCTGGACCATGTGGTCGGGATGGTTCATGCCCGCGACCTGTTCCGGATCATGCTCCGGGGCGAATCTCTGGGGGCCGAATACATTCATTCCATTCCCAAGGTCCCCAAAACCGTCAAATTTGACAATGTGGTGGAAATCATGCGGAGGGACAACGTGCGGCTGGCCATTATCCTGGACGAACACGGCGGCACTTCCGGCCTGCTCACCCTGACGGACGTATTTTCCGAGGTAATGGGCTGGGACCGCGGCCGCATCCGCGTTCTGACGGACCTGCCGCCGGACGCCGTGGGATTTTCCTGCGACGTGTCCGGCCTGGCCCGCATCGGCGAACTGGGGGAAGCCTTGGACATGGACTTGCAGAATGAGGAAATAGACACCGTGGGCGGTCTGGTCCTCAACCTGCTCCAGGCTCCGGCGCGGGAAGGCGATATTGTCGGCTACCTCGGTTTGGAATTCAAGGTGACCCGGACGGACAACGGAGGGGTGGAGCGGTGCGTTGTCACCCGGATTACCCCGCTGATGCGGGAAGAGGCGCTGGAAGGCGAGGAATAACTGTTCTCCGCCACTTTCTCAGCGTTTCCGGGGGATTTGCGTAAAAGTTCCTTGGTGGAGCGTCTATAATGTGGCAAGATATTCCCCGCCATGTCTGAACCTGAACCTTCCCGCGTTTCCAGCAAAAAGCCATCCGTGAAAAAATGGGTGGTTCTTATTGTCGTGCTGGGGGCGCTCGTGGGGCTGGGAACCATGATGAAGGCATGGATGGAAAGACGGGCGGGAACAGGCGTCCAGCCGGCCGTATTTACGGGCGGCAGCGAGCACTGGGACCAGAATGAGGTTCCCGTTTCCATGCAGTGCGGCGCCTGCCATGAAAAGGAATTCAGGCAATGGGCCGGTTCCGACCACGCCTGGGCGTTTCGCAAGCTGGGGGACCAGTGGGAATCCGAGGCTTTCCACAACATGAAGCTGAGCGCCCACGGCAGCGTTCTCCAATTTTCCACGGACGGGCAGGGACGTACCGTTCACGACGGACAGGCCAATACCTCCTGGCGGGCGGAATGGGCCACGGGACGCATCCCGCTGGTGCAGTACCTGGTTCCCGCGAAAGACGGCGGCTACCATACCCTCAGCGCCGCATGGGATGTGAACCGCAAGGAATGGTTCGATATCTTCGGCAAGGAAGTCCGCCAGCCCGGCGACTGGGGCCATTGGACGGGCCGCGGCATGAACTGGAACACCCAGTGCGCCTGGTGCCACATGTCCCTGTTCCATAAAAACTATGATCCCGTCAAGGACCGCTACGCCTCCACCTGGAAGGAGCCCGGGGTCACCTGCATCCAGTGTCACGGCCCCCTGCTGGACAAGCCGGAGGCGGGAACGGGATGCATGATCTCCACCAAGAATAAGCTGACGCCTCAGCAGATTCACGACAACTGCGCTTCCTGCCATGCCCGGCGCGATGAATTCGACCATGATTTTGCCGTGGGGGACCGCTTTGACGACCACTTCCAGCTGGTGCTTCCCGTTCAGCCCGGCGTATTCTGGCCCAACGGCATGCAGAGGGACGAGGACTACTGTGAAACGGGGCTGCGCCTGAGCCGCATGGGCAAGGCGGGCGTCACCTGCCTGGACTGCCATGACCCGCATACCGGCACGCTCAAGCTTCCCCAGGAGGACAACACGCTCTGCATGAGGTGCCACGGTACGGGAGAGGCTGTCAACGGAGTGAAAGCCCCCGTCATCGACATCTCCAAACATACTCCGTGCCCGCAGCCCACCATGGGCGCGCGGTGCGTGGAATGCCACATGCCGGAAAGCCTGTACATGGCGCGCGACCCGCGCCGCGACCATTCGTTCAATTCCCCGGACCCGCTGCTGAGCGTGGAACTGGGCATCCCGAACGCCTGTACCATGTGCCATCGGGACAAGAGCAATGAATGGGCCGCGGAAGCGGTGAAAAAATATTACGGGCCGGACCCCAAAATGGCGAAATACAGGGATCGTACCAGGGCCGTGCAGCATGCGTATGAAGGCAAGGAGGATGTTCTGCCCCTGTTGATGGAATGCTTCAGGAAGGAGGAAGTGGGGGCATGGCGCGCCACGCTGCTGGACCTGATGGACTCCTGGGCTCATGAACCCGCCGTGCAGGAACTGGCTGCCGGAGCGGTGAATGATCCGGATGCCCTGACCCGTGCCGCCGCCGCCAAGGTAATGGGCCGCGCGAACAATCCCTCCGCCGGAAAACTTCTCAATGACCCGCTCAAGGTCGTGCGCCTGCAGGCGGAATGGGCCCTGCGGGATTCCCTGCCGCCGGACAGCCCCGGCATGAAGGAACTGACGGCGGCCGCACTGCACCAGGCGGACCAGCCCTCCGGGGCCATGAAGCTGGCGCAGATCGCCATCAGCCGGAAAGACGCCAGGGCGGCGGAACAATGGTTTGCCAAGGCGTTGAAGTGGGATGCCACCTCCTCCGTGGTGCACCGGGACTACGCCGTATTCCTGGCATCCCAGGGTCGCAGCGGGGAAGCCGTGGAACAGATGAGGGAGGCGGTGCGGCTGGCTCCCCGGGACGCCAACCTGTGGTACCTGCTGGGCCTGGGCCAGATTGAAAACAATGACGAGCCGGGGGCGCTCCAATCCTTTGACGAGGCGCTCAAAATAGAACCCGCCTTCATCCGCGCCCTGTTCAACCGAGCCCTCCTCAATGAAAAGGTGGGGCGCCTGGAACAGGCGATTCAGGATCTGGAAAACTGTTCCTCCCTGGACAAGGAAAACCCGGATATTCCCTTCACCCTGGCGGTCATGCTGTACCGCAACGGCCGTTACCGGGATGCCGCCGCCGCCGCCGCGGAAACCCTGCGCCGGGAGCCGAGGCACGCACAGGCCAGGCAAATTCTGGAATCAGCTTCTCGACATGGAAAATAAGATGTAGTATATCAATGTCATGTGTTTGAATTTTTCTTCTATTCGGACTCTGTTGGCGGGAGCGTTCCTGCTGGGCGCTTCCCTCGGCTTTGCGGAATCCCGGGACTCCGCGGCGGACCCCTCCCTCCGCACCTGGACGAACAAAACTACGGGTACCACGGTGGAAGCGCGTCCCATAGCCCTGAACATGAAAACCGTCAAACTGGTGACCACGGCCAAAAAGCCCATCACCATGCCGCTGGAAAAACTTTCTGATGAAGACCGCACATGGCTGGAGGAGCACAAGGACGTTATCGGCAAGCCCCTTTCCGAATGGTCTTCCATGCCGTCCGGACCGCTGGCTGAGGAAATGAAGGGGCAGACCTACATGCTGGAGGACGGCAAGCTCAAGAAAAAGGACGGCAAGCTGAACGCCAAATACTTCATTCTGTATTTCAGCGCAAGCTGGTGCGGCCCGTGCTGCCGTAACGCCCCGCACAGCGTGGAATCCTACAACAAGGTGGTGAAGGAAAACCCGGATGTGGAAGTCATCATGTGCAATCTGGACCAGAATCTGGAAGCCGCCCAGAAATGGGCTGCGGCCAACAACATGCCCTGGCCCGTCCTGCTGCGGAAGGACCTGACGGAAATGGCTAAAAAGGTCGCTCCGCGCGGTATTCCCACGATGGTTCTGATGGACAAGGACGGAAAAGCGCTCCAGTCCTCCCAGAATATGGAACAGTTGGTGAAGGCGGCCGGTTCCTCCCGACCATCACGCTAGGCGCAAAAACTTTCCCGCGTTTTTGAAACGATGCCCGCAGTCCGTAAATCCCAGGCCGACCGTTCCGCGGAAACCAGCGGCAAAATTCTCCGCGCCGCACAAAAGCTTTTTGCCCGCAGCGGCTTTGACGGCGTGACCATGCGCGCCATCGCCTCGGAGGCCGGGGTGAACCTGGCTTCCATCGTTTATTACTTTGAAAACAAGGAAGGGCTTTATCTCTCCGTCTTCCGCCATTATGCGGAACCTCTGATGGAAGAACGCATGAAACTGCTGAAGGAGGCGGACAGGGAACCGTCCCTCAGGGCGTACGCCCGCGCATTCATTGAGCCTGCCTTCCGCATACTTCTGGACGAAAGCCTGGGCGGCCCGGACCATATGCGCCTGCTGTGGCGCCTGCCGCAGGAACCGGAATGCCTCGTTGAGAAAATCTATGACGAATTCTATGCTCCGGTCATCCGGGAAATGACGGAAAGGGTTCGCCAGATCTGTCCGTGGGGAGATGAACTTTCCCTGTCCTGGCATGTTCATATCATGAGCTCCATCTTTCATGCCACGCTGGGTAAATACGCCACGCGCCCCGACCTTCACGACAAGGAGCCCTGGATGAAGGACCAGGACCGCATCCTGAAAATGATCGTGGACACGGCCGTGCTGCTCATTTCCCGTCCGGCTCTTTCTCCGGATGAAGAAGGGAACGCATAAAACCCTTTCTAGGCCTCTCCGAGCCGCCTCCTTACCGCCTCAACGGTTCCCGTGATGTCGGGATGCGTGAGCAGCCAGGAAACGATCACGGCCCTTGTCGCCCCGGCATCCAGAACGGCGGGAAGGGTGGCCTCATTGATGCCGCCGATGCAGAAGACGGGGAAATCCTCCGGAAGCTGCGCCTGCACGCCCGCAATGTGCTCCAGGCCGATCGCCTGCCTTCCCGGCTTGGTGCCTGTGGGAAACAGCGGGCCGAATCCTATGTAGTCCGCCCCCTCCCGGAAGCCGCCCAGCGCCTGTTCCGGGCTGTGGGTGGAGCGGCCTATGAGGGCGTCCGGCCCCAGCAGGCTCCGCGCGGCCTCCAGCTTCCCGTCTTCCTGCCCCAGATGCACCCCGTCCGCGCCGATGCTCCGGGCGACTTCCGGGTAGTCGTTGATGATGAAAAGACAGCCGTATTCCCGGCACAGGGGGGCAAGTTGGCGGCCCATGCGCTCTATGTGCTCCGGGGCGTGGTTCTTCGCCCTGAGCTGAAGAATGCCCAGTCCTCCCTCCAGCAGTTTTTTTGAGACAGGTATCAGTTGATCTTCAGGCGTGTATCCCAAATCCACAATGCCGTACAGGCGGCAGGCGTTGAGGCGTTCCATCCGGTTCATGCACGGGAATTGTACCGGATAAAATCATCCGGGCAAGACGCTTCCCAATCTTGACCGTAAAGGGCTGTGTGGTACACTCCCCCCCATCGTGTCCCCCGCATTATATTCTGCTGCCAAAAGTTTGTTGTTCCAGTTGAATCCGGAAACTGCCCACAACCTGACGCTGTTCGGGTTGCGCATGGCTGAAAGGATGCGCGTTCTCCCCCTCCTGATGGGTGGCGTACCTTCCGATCCGGTGGAAATCCTGGGCATGAAATTCCCCAACAGGGTGGGCCTTGCCGCCGGGATGGACAAGGAGGCGGATACGGTCAGCGCCTTCGGCCAGGTGGGATTCGGCTTTGTGGAGGTGGGAACGCTGACGCCGCGCCCCCAGCCCGGCAACGACAAGCCCCGCCTGTTCCGCCTCATTCCCCAGCGTGCCATCATCAATAGAATGGGCTTCAACAATCACGGCATTGCCGCCGGCGTGGAAAACATCCGGGAGGCCACCCGCTTCAACGGGGTGCTTGGTGTCAACATCGGCAAAAACAAGGTGACGCCGAACGAAGATGCCGCCCAGGACTACCTGGCCTGCCTGAGAGCGGCGTGGCCCGTGGCGGACTACATTGCCATCAACTTCTCCTCCCCCAATACGCCGGGTCTGCGCGACCTCCAGGCGGCTGAGCCCGCCGCGCGCCTGCTGGCTTCCCTGAAATCGGAACAGGCGAACATGGCGGCGGAAACTGGGCGGCAGGTTCCCATCTTCATGAAAGTGGCTCCGGACGTCACGGACGAACAAATCACGGAACTCAGCCGGGTCTTTCTGGATGAAGGGCTGGACGGCCTGATCGCCACGAACACCACGCTTTCCCGCTCCGGCGCGGAAAACAGTCCGCGCAGGGAGGAAGCGGGCGGCCTCTCCGGAGCACCCCTCACCGCACGTTCCACGGAAGTAATCGGGGCCTTTGCCTCGGAACTGAAAGGCCGTATCCCGATCATCGGCGTAGGCGGCATCATGAGCGGGGCGGATGCCGTCGCCAAAATCAAGGCGGGTGCCAGTCTGGTCCAACTGTACACGGGCTTCATCTACCGGGGCCCCAACCTGATCCGGGAATGTGTGGAAGCCATGAAGGCGGAATGCCCCGTAAACTCCTGAACCCCTCACCCTGCACAGACCCTGATTCATGGCTGACACCTTCGTACACCTTCACAACCACACGGAATACTCCCTTCTGGACGGCGCCGTCCACATCAAGGACCTCATTGCGGAATGCTCCCGCATGGGAATGCCCGCCGTCGCCGTCACGGATCACGGCAACCTCTTCGGAGCCATTGAGCTGGTCATGGAGACCAACAGCCTCAACAAATCCGCGGAAGCCTGGAACAAGGAACACCCGGAAGGCCCATGGAAACAGCCCGTGAAGCCTATCTTCGGCTGTGAAGTGTACCTCTCCCCCACGCCCATCGGCGTGAAAAAGCAGCTTCCCGGCCGGCGCAAATACACACACCTTCTTCTTCTGGCGGAAAATGAAACGGGCTGGCAGAACCTGGTCAAGATGGTCTCCCGCTCCCATCTGGAAGGCTTCTACTACAAGCCGCGCGTGGACATGGAAACCCTGCGGGAATTCCATGAGGGCCTCATCTGCTGCACGGCGTGCCTTGCCGGGCCCCTCAATGAATGGCTGCTCAACGACCAGCCGGAAAAGGCGGAGGAAGCCCTGCTGGCCCTGAAAGACGTCTTCGGGGAGAACAACATCTTTGTGGAATTGCAGGACCACGGCATGGAGGAACAGAAAAAGTGCCTTCCGGAACTGGTGCGCATCGCCCGCAAAACCGGAACGCCCATCCTGGCCACCAATGACGTTCATTTCCTGAAAAGGGAGGACCACGACATGCACGATGCGCTCATCTGCATCGGCACCAACGAAAAACTGGCCTCCCCCAAGCGCATGCGCTACTCCACGGAAGTTTACCTCAAATCCCCGGAGGAAATGAGGGAAGTATTCAAGGACTATCCGGACGCGCTGGAAAACACGCTGAAAATCGCGGAGCGCTGCAACGTCACGATCAAGCTGGACTCCACCAGCACGGAAAAGTACCCCGAATTCGGCACGCCGGACGGCTCCACGCGTGAGGAATACCTGCGCAAGGTGTGCTACAAGGGGCTGGAAGAACGGTACGGCAAGGAGCGCGTGGCCGCGGACAAGGAACTGTGCGCCCGCTTGGACTATGAACTGGGTATCATCAACCAGTTGAAATTCGCTTCCTACTTCCTGATTACGGCGGACTTCATCAACTGGGCGAAGGACCACGACATTCCCGTGGGGCCCGGCCGCGGTTCCGCCGCCGGCTCCCTGGTGGCGTACGCCATGAAAATCACGAACATCGACCCGCTGCGCTTCGGCCTCATCTTTGAACGCTTCCTGAATCCGGAGCGCGTGAGCCCGCCGGATATCGACATCGACTTCTGCCAGACGCGCCGTCCGGAGGTGATTGACTACGTACGGCAGAAATACGGGGAGCGCGCCGTGTCCCATATCATCACGTACGGCACCATGGGCGCCAAATCCGTTCTCAGGGACGTGGCGCGCGTGATGGACATGTCTTATGCCGACGGCGACCGCATCTCCAAGCTGATTGAAACGGGCCCCAAGGTGACGCTGCAATCCAGCTATAAAAGCAATGAGGAACTGCGGGACCTTATTGCGTCCGATGAAGCGTACACGGAACTCTGGGGGTACGCGACCCGCCTGGAGGGCCTGATACGCAACGTGGGCGTGCACGCCGCGGGCGTCGTTATCGGCGACCGTCCCCTGGACGAACACGTGGCCCTGACCCGTGACGACCTTTCCGATCCCCACGCCGCCGTCGTCGCCCAGTGCGACATGAGTGCCATTTATGAAGTGGGGCTGTTGAAAATGGACTTTCTGGGGCTGAAAACCCTCACCGTCATGCACGACGCGGAGGAATACGCCCGCTGGCGCGTTCCGGAATTCAGACTGGATGACGTGCCCCTGGACGACCGTGAAACGCTGGACCTGCTCAACAGGGGGGACACGATGGGCGTGTTCCAGTTGGAATCCGGCGGCATGGTGGATACCTGCCGGAGGTATGGCATCCAGAAAATTGAAGACATCATTGACTTGCTGGCCCTGTACCGTCCGGGTGCCATGCAGTTCATGGATGAAATGATCGAGGTCAAGAAGGGCATCCGGAAGGTGGAATATGAACACCCCCTGCTGGAGCAGGTCAGTGGAGAAACTTACGGCGTGATGATCTACCAGGAACAGGTGCAGGCAGCGGCCAAGCTGCTGGCGGGCTACACGCTTGGCGGCGCCGACCTTCTGCGGCGCGCCATGGGTAAGAAAGACCCCGCGAAAATGGCCAAGGAAAAGGCCCACTTTGTGGAAGGATGCTGGAAAACCAACCAGATTGACGAAAAAACGGCCACGGCCATCTTTGACAAGATTGAAAAATTCGCCGGGTACGGGTTCAACAAATCCCACTCCGCCTGCTACGGCCACATCTCCTACTGGACGGCCTATCTCAAGGCCCACTTCCCCGTGGAATTCCTCTGCGGCCTGATGTCCAATGAAGTGAATAACGACAAAATCGGCGTATTCATCCAGGAGGCCAACCGCATGGGCATTGAAATCCTGCCGCCCAACGTGAACAAATCCATGCTCAAATTCACTCCTGAAGAAACGCCTTCCGGCAAGCTGGCCGTGCGCTACGGCCTGGCCGCCATCAAGAACGTGGGTGAAGGCGCCATGCAGATTCTTCTGGAAGAGCGGAACAGGAACGGGGAATTCACCAGCATGGAGGACATCTGCAACAGGCTGGACTCCAAATCCGTCAACAAGAAAATTCTGGAATCCCTGATTCGCGCTGGTGCGCTGGACTGGACGCTGGAACCGCGTTCCGTCATGTTCGAGCGCGTGGACCTGGCCCTCAGCGGCGCCTCCCAGGTGCACAAGGACAAGGCGCTGGGGCAGGGCTCCCTGTTTGACATGACCTTTGAGGCCCCCAGGGTAAAAGATGAGCCTCCCGTTCCGGAATGGCCCAAGGAACAGCGCATGACTGATGAAAAGGACTTGCTGGGCGCCTACTTCTGCGGGCACCCCCTGGACTCCATGCGCGGCGTCATTGATGCGGAAAAATACACGCGCATCGGCCTCATAGACTCCCTGGAATCCCACGAACTCAAGCAGAAGCACCAGATTGCCGGCATGGTGCGCTCCGTCATTCCCAAAATCAGCAAGGCGGGAAGGAAATTCGCCATCCTGACCCTGGAAGACTTTACCGGAAGCGTGGAAGTGCTTCTGTGGTCGGACGTCTATGAAAAAGCCCTGGAAATGGAAGGCGGCCTGGAACCCGGCGTCTTCGTGGCCGTGCGCGCCAACATCCGGGAGGACGACCGCACCTCCTCCAAGAGCGTGGCCGCCCAGGGCATTGACCCGCTGGGCGGGAAAAAGCGCAGAACCAAATCCGGAGACCAGGGGCCGCTGAACATCATTGTCAGTCCCCTGCGCCACACCAGGGAAAACTTGGAGCATATCCGGAACATCCTGAAAAGATATCCCGGCCGCGGCAAGGTCAACCTCACCATCAAGGACAGCCTGGGGCACAGCCGGATTCTGGAGCTGGACGAGCAATTCCGCGTCAACCGCTGTGCCGCGCTGGAAACGGAACTCTCCATGTACAACTGAAAAACCTGAATTCGTGAAAAAGGAACCGCAGGTGTTTCCGGAATCGGCCCGTTTGAAATTCCGGGCGTGGGAGGAAGCGGACTGGCCCTTTTTTGCGGCCATGAACGCCAGCCCCTTGGTGATGCGCTTCTTCCCTTCCGTGCTGACGGAGGAGGAATCCCGCTCCATGTGGGACCGCATGCGGGCGGAGCTGGATGAAAAGGGCTATGGCCTGTATGCCGTGGAGCTTAAATCCTCCGGCGCCCTCATCGGCCTTCTGGGCTTCCATTGGGCGGACTTTGAGGCGGAATTCACCCCCTGCGTAGAAATAGGCTGGCGGCTGGTGCCGGAAGCCTGGGGCTATGGCTATGCCACGGAAGGAGCCGTGGCGTGCCTGGAATACGGATTCTCCCGCCTGGGCTTTGACCGGGTGTACTCCTTCACCGCCTGTGTGAACCATCCTTCACAAGCCGTGATGCGGCGTGCCGGAATGAAAAAAACGGCGGAATTCAACCATCCGGAAGTGTCTGCGGCTTCCCCTCTCCATCCGCACGTTTTATACATGCTGGAAGCTCCGTGCAAATAATGGGGGAAAGACGATTTATTTTCGGGGAAGACCCTCCGGAAATAAAAAAGGCAGCCGTGGGGGCATGGCGGCCATCTGAAGGCAATGGGGCGCCCGGTGGCTTTGACTCTCCAGTTTGCGGAGCGTAAACGGGGCGTTGCTTCCTGTGAAGAAGCCGGATTTCCGTCTTCATGCTTTTTGCCGGTCATTCCCCCCGGAGGAATGGAAGAAAACACCGTTTTTCAGAGCAACCCGTTAAACCGGCCTCATGTATAAAATGGGGTACGGATTGCCCTGTTCGTCGTGATCGGTTCTTTTGAACACCTGGAATCCCATGTGTTCGTAAAATCCGTTTGCCTGCGGATTTTGTTCGTTGACACCCAGCGTATTGACGGCGAACTTCTCCATTCCGTATTGAAATAGCTTTCTTTCCAACCCCCGCTCCCTTTCTTCCGGAGAAATAAACAGCATTTCAAGCTTTTGCCCCTCTATCCCCATGAACGCTGCAAGAGCCCCCTGCTCATTCTCTGCGACAATCAAATGAGAAATGTCTCTCAATGCTTGAGGAACATAATTTTTGGGAATTATATACTTAACTCAATTAAATCTATCTTACACCACTATTTAAAAGCTACCTCACAAAGGCAGCTCTTTTTGTTTAGATGACTATAATCATCAGACATCCATATTTGTTTCCTGTATAGTAATTAAATGCAGGATGATTCCAACATATTGCAACGTATAGGTGCAAAAATTAAAAAACTGAGGTTAGAGAAGGGATTAAGCCAAGAAGAGTTGGCTGAGAAAAGTGGAGTGGATAGAACTTTTATTGGAGGTCTTGAGAGAGGAGAGAGAAATGTTTCCGTGATGACTTTATGTGATATTTTACGGGGGGTAAATTCCCAAATTTGTAATTTCTTTTCTTCCCTATAAATATATGCTCCAATCTCCTTATTATAATCAGGATGTTTCTATTTGGAAAACAATTACTGAAGACTTGGTAGCTTCTCACCCCCTTAGCACCCAAGACCTTAAAAAATGCGTTTTAGAGGCGTGGGATGAAATATTTCAATCATCCATAGGGAATTATAAAATAGGGTTGGACATTCAACCTAAACCTCAAATTATGGGATTTCTCTTACACGAATTGATTCCTTTAAAATTAGCACAGCAATATCCAAGCCAATGGAGAATTGATAAGGAGAAAAAAGATAAGGATATAGTTTACATGCTTGATGAGAAATTTTCTATTGAGATAAAAACATCTAGCAATTCCAGTAAGGTGTTTGCAAATCGAAGCTACGCACAAACATCAACAACGGGTAAAAGAACTAAAGATAAATCTGGTTATTATCTATTGGTTAATTACCAGAAATTTTCTAATAGTTTAACCACCCCTCAAATTCTTAAAATACGATTTGGGTGGTTAGATGAACAAGATTGGAAGGGACAAGAATCTCAAACGGGTCAACAAGCTAACCTTAGTCCAGATATTTACGAACATAAATTTATTTCTATTCTCTGAATAAATACATTTGTTCGTGCTTTTGTTCTTGCTCCTTAATAAAAGAAGTAATCCTCTCTTTTGCTAGCTCGCAATAATGACCATTGATTTCAAACCCAATAAAACGGCGATTGTTTTTGATTGCACTAATAGCAGTAGAACCAGAACCCATGAATGGGTCTAAGACTATATTCTGTTCATGAGACCCACCTAAAATGACCCTATCTAACAAATCAACAGGAGTTTGAGCTGGATGTTGAGTACGTTCAGGCGACATTCTCCCTCTACCTGATGTGACTTTTGCTATTTGCCAAACATCTGATGGGTTTTTCCCTAGCGTATTACATCGTAATTTACCATTCTTTTTCTGGTTGGGATATTTAACATCTTTATCTCTTATAGCATCAAGATTGAATATATAGTTATCTTCGTCTTTTACAAACCATAGTATCTTTTCGTTTCTAGGGGAGAGCATGTTTTTACAAGCAACACCTGCTCCATAATTCCAAACTATCTCTTGCTGTAAATAAAACCTAGTTTTATTCCACAATAAATAACTTATAGGAACCGCCTTTCCTATATGAGGTAAAAATAAATAACCTATATTCAACCAGAGCGAACCGTGGTGTTTAGTAACTCTATGTATTTCTTTTAACCATATACTACACCATTCTACATAATGTTCTATATCCAATACATCTTCATAGAACTTTCCAATATTATAAGGGGGGCTTGTAAATGTTATATCTATAATGTCTGAGGGCAATGTTTTCATTGCTTCAATACAATCCATATTATAAATCAAACCATATTTATTTTCATAAAATGGCATTCCTAAAATTTGCTTTATATTTTCGAGCATTGTTGGTTTATTGAATCAAACAAGTATAAGCTATTCTCTGTCCAAATGATTTTTTCAACAAAGAATCTATCCTATCCCAGACATGATTTTGCACATTTCCTTCGTTCAGTCCATACATAAATTCATTCACGTATCTCTGTAGATGTTTTACAGAAAAGGAGTGATAGATTCCATAAAAACCACGCTTGAGGACTGCCCAGACGCTCTCGATGCTGTTGGTATGAGTCATTCCATCCACGAATTGTTTTGCGCTATGGTTTACAACCTTGTGGGTGAATTTTGAGTTTAGATAAGCTCTGTGTTCATCAGAACACAATGTTGCGTCTTCTTTAAGCGTAGCGTTCAGTTTGGCGTGGATTGTTGATTTTGTGGTGTAAGGAATAACTTTGGCGATAACCTTGCCGCCACGCTCACGCATACCAAAGACTACGGTCTTCCCGACAGCTCCACGTCCAGCGTTCAACTTTTTATAAGAGTGTTTGTTATCTTCGCGCCCGCCAATGTAGGTTTCATCGGCTTCTACAATTCCAGAGAGAAACCCGCCTTGCCCTTTATCGTCATCGTTATGTTTACAAGCTTCTCTAATTCTTTGAAGCATAAACCACGCAGTTTTCTGCGTAACCCCGATTTGTTTTGAAAGTTGGAGTGAGGAAATACCCTTGCGTGAGGTCATTACGAGGTAGAAAGCGAAAATCCATTTATGGAGAGGAACGTGTGACTTCTCAAAAATAGTTCCAGTCCGCACCGTGTAGTTTTTCTTGCAAGATGAACACAGGTAGTAACCTTCAACGCCATCCTTGGTGAAACGGTACTGCTTTTCTTCACAGTTACAGAACGGGCAGACTGGTTTGCCATTCCAGCGTTTCTTTTCAAGGTACCTTTTAGCTTCAACCTCCGAAGGGAATTTCTCCATGAGTTCAAAGACTGAGATGGTCAAGTGGGCGTTCATGAGGGAAAGTTAGTATAAGATTATGCTTGAGCCAAGTATATAATCCCCTATTTTTTGATATCTTCCATATCCGCCTCTGCCAGAAACAAATGCGTTGCCCTGACCGAGTTTTCCCAGACGTTCAGGAGCTGTTTCAGCAACAGGGAATCCCTGTCTTCCATGTCGGCTATCCTTATATTCATACCGCGTCCAATTTTGATTAATCAAGTACCCCTCATTTGCCAAAAGCGCAACTGCTGAATTTTCCTCCATTCTGATTTCCGCATATAACCATGTCAAACGGACCCTGCCGCGCCATGGTTTCATGCCGCTGTTCATAAACGTTCTGACAGTATTTGTGGAACTGGCGGTTTTGCTTGCGGGGGGCGCATGGAAAATCAAACGGGATGCAGTTCCGCAGGAACTGCATCCCGGTGATTCGGGGTTGGGGCTGTGGGCCTGGGAGGAAGCATTCTCCCAGGCCCGTTGTTTGCGACTTAGAAGGCGTAGCTTACCCCGGCGTTGACCCGGTGGTAGGTTGACTTGCTTCTGCCTTCAAATTCATAACCGGCGTAGGCCGTCCACCGCGGATTGATGACCACGGTGCTGTTGTAATTGACGCGCACGGCGTTGCGGTCCGGGCGGGACCCCCTGGCAGTCCAGGAAAAGTCGTTCATCAGGCGTCTGGCGCGGGTTTCCGGATTGTCGCGGATCACGTCGGGAACATAGCTCACGGCCAGGCTGTTCACCCACAGGACTCCGTTGCTGAATTGCAGGGACTTGCTGATTCCCACACCCACGGGGAGGCTCAGGTTCTTCAGGTCTCCCCTGTCGAAATGGCGGGGGTCATATCCCGTTTCCGTGAAGGAATTCTGGTTCACCTGGGTGTACTCGATTCCCAGGAACGGGGACAGCGTCCATCCCTTGTTCAGGTTGTGGTCCCAGGTGGCCTGCAAGGTGGCGAAGCCCATCCTGTTTTCCCATTTGCCGTTGGACGAGCCGCCGGAATAGTAGGAATCCAGTTTGTTGCGGGTCCAGCCGTAGCCCAGGGTTCCCTGGATGTTCAGCATGTTGCCGGGAGACATCTGCCTCCTCCATGCTCCGTAGAGCAGGGCCACGTAGGACGTCTGGTCCACTTCGCTGATCCATGTGCGGCTCTTGTTCTTGCCGTACAGGTTGCCGAAGGCGGCGCCCAGGATAGTGTTCGGCGTGAATCTGCGGTCGGCGCCCACGGCGTAGCCGCCGCCGTTGTAATCGTAGCCGTCAATGCCGTTTCTGGTGGCGTGGTAGGTGAAATCGCCCAGGCCGTTGACCCAGAAATTATTCTTGGGTCCCAGCAGGAAGCGAGTGATCCCCACTTTGCCCAGGGCGGCGTTGGAAACGGACTTCATGTTGGAAGCGGAGCTCCACATGGAATTGCCTATGTCCGCACCGGCCAGCTCCGGCAGAATATCTTCAATGCCGCCGGTGGGGTTCCAGACCGCATAAAGCTGGTCGTCAATGCCGTCGCCGTCCGTATCTACCCATTCCTTGGTCCAGTAGCCTTCATACGTGTAGGGGGAATCGACTACGTTCGTTCCAGTGGCAGTGGAATAAATGTCATCGAAATCGCCCGTTCTGTTGTCTTCGGTGCCATCAGTGTAGGAAAGCGCCAGGAATCTCTGCTTGGTTGCCCAGCGTTCGTGGGCGTAGTCGTCCAGAGTGTCCGCCACGCCCATCAGGCCGCCGAGCGTGTGGGAATTGGCCTGTTCAATGCTCAGTCCGGAACTGTAATCGTCCATGAAGGGGCGCAGGTCGAAGATAACGCCCTTGCTGAAGTCGATCGTGTCTCCGCGGAAAGTCGCACCGCGGCCGGCCCTCAGGGTCACTCCTTCGTTAAAGACGATGGCCTTGCTGTTCACGGAACTGTTGCCCGTGATTTCCAAAACGCCTTTATCGATGGTGAAGGAGGAATCCTTGGTCAGATCGCTGCTGCCGTACGTGACGCCGTCTTCCAGAATCAGGGTGCCGTCATACAGCGTGGTTTTCCCGGAGACATTAAAGTACTTGGATTCCGCCAGGCGGTTCTGCCAGTCGCTCTCCGACTCCCCGGCAGCCTGGGTGATCAGCCTGTCCGCCTCCGCTCCGGAAAAGCGGATGGTTCCGGTGAATTCGGGAGCCGTTCCTTCATAGGGAGTGGTGTCCACTCCTTCGGACTTATTGAAGTCATAGACGATATTGTCATACTCCTCTCCGTCGCCTTCATTGCGGAAGGGGTCGTAAAAAGTGACCGTCCTTCCTTCCTGGGCACGGAGTACCACGCTGCTCATGGAAATTTCTCCGTTGGTTGTGAATACAAGGGAATTCAGGATGGGGTCGTTTCCTCCGCGTTTTTCCGTGTTGCCTTTCACGATGATGTCTCCCTGGTCTGCGGAGAAGATGGCGTTCCCGTAATAAAGGAGCATGGCCCCCGCAACACCGTCCACGGCGTTGTTCTCAATGAGCACGCCGCCGCGGTTGTTGATGAATTCCAGTCCGTTGGCTGCCTGAAGCGCGCCCACATCCCACTTGGCCGAATTGCCGGAGATGGTGACCTTTCCGGTATTGACGAAGGACGTTTTCCCGTCCACTCTCAGGGCTCCGTAGCCGTAATCCGT
This sequence comes from Akkermansia sp. KLE1798, assembly GCF_001580195.1. NCBI lineage: Bacteria > Pseudomonadati > Verrucomicrobiota > Verrucomicrobiia > Verrucomicrobiales > Akkermansiaceae > Akkermansia > Akkermansia sp. KLE1798. Next base: position 146,250 of record NZ_KQ971082.1, on the reverse strand, counting down.
GGATTTGTTTCCGGAAATGGAAATGTCCCCCGTGTTGGAAAAGGCGAGGTTTCCGTGGAACTGTCCCACGCCGTAATGATAGCCCGCCGTATTATTGTCCAGGTTGATGTTGCCGGTACGGGTGAAGGACGCATCACCGTCCACCTCCATGGCTCCATTGTAGTTGTCCGCGCTGTTCCCGGAAATGGAAATGTTCCCTGCATCCGTGACGCTGAACGTTCCGTAAAAGCGGAGCGCTCCGTTGGAGCCGGCGGTGGAGTTGTTTTCCACAGTGATGTCGCCGTTGTTGGAAAAGGTGGTGTTTCCGAAGACGGCTACGCCGCCCATCTGTGCGTCTGAACTGTTGCCGGAAATGGTGATGTCTCCCGTACGGGTGACGTTCCAGTCTTCGGTAATCCAGCCTACGGCATAATTCTTGTCCGCGTGGTTGTTGATGAAGGTGACGGAGCCGATATTGTCGAGGTTGAGGCTTCCGCTGACGCCGAACGCCCCGGCGCTGTTGCTGGCGTAATTGCCTTCAAAGCGCAGGTCTCCTTGAACGTTGGAGATGTCCAGGTCTTGGCCGCTGTAAACAGCCCCGAAGCCGCCGTTCCAGTCGGAGGTCTTGTCTCCGGCGTCCGCCCGGTTGTTCCTGAAAATGACGTCTCCTGTGACGCCGTTGATCGTCATGCCGCCTCCAGTGCCTTCCTGGCCGTCCACGGTACCCGCATAGGCATAAATAGCTCCGGCCATCCAGGCGGAATTGTCTTCAAAGATGATGTCTCCATCAATACCTTGGAAGGTAATGGCATCTTCACCTTCGGGAATATAATTCTTAACGTTCGGAGAGGAGGAATTACTGGCACCGGCATAGATGGCTCCTCCGATGTTGGAGTGGGAGCTTGTCAGAGAATGTCCGGTCGTATTCCCGCTGAACAGGATGGACTTGGTATTCTCAAAGGTGATTGTACCCCCTACAAACAAGGCGCCGCCCAGGGCTTGCCCTTGTGCGGCGCTGTCTCCCAGCTCGTTGTTGGTGAAGGAGATGTTGCCCATATTGGAAAAGGTGGCGTCTCCGCGCACATTCACGGCTCCCCCGGCATTGGTGTCGGCATTGACGATGGACTTGCTCCCGTTGAAGGAAAGATCCCCCATGTCCGTGAAGACGAGCATTTCCGCGCGGATGGCGCCCCCGCCTTCGTTGGTATTGGTCCAGCGGTCGGTGTGGATGGAGGAACAATTTTCAAAACTCATGGACAATCCTGTGCCGGTAAACGTCATGACAGACGTATTGGGGGCCGTACCAGAGTCCGTGGTCTGGTTGAAGAAAACGCTGCCTGCGTAAACGCCGTCGTTTGTCTGGAAGTTTTCAAAAGACAGGTTTTCCTTCAGGTTGTAGGTAATATTTCCGTCTGTTTCCTGCCGGGCAGTGACGGTGCCCTGGTAAAGGTCTTCACTCTGCTGGGCTGCCCCCGTTTGCACCAGGGAAGAGGCCATGAGGAACAGGATGGCGGATACTGCTAATTTTGGTTTCATTAATATGCGGTATAAGGTTCTTTGTTTGATGTCCAGATTAGTCCGGTTCGCGGGCGCCCGGGTGGGTGGGCTTTTGGCGTGGTACATCCGGCGTCTGGAATAGTAAGAGTCTTTAAACCGCGAATTTTCTCACGCAATGACGCGTGTTCCCGGAGGGAAAGCCGCGGGTCATTTCCGGCTGGCCGTTGAAAGTAAAAATGTCGCGTTATATTTTTTGTTAGATGGAGTTTGTGTCATACATAGGTTCTGTTTAGAATTTATATAAGAAATAATAACAAAATTTGTAATTGTGTGATATTTAGTAAGAGATGACTAATAAACGAAGGCTTGTTCCTGTATTTTGCCTAAAAAGTTATGACAGGGGGAATGACAATGGAAATATGAACGCTTGCCGGCTTGCGGGCTTCTATCCATGTATGCGGGAAGCCTGACTGGGCTTTCCGGCAACGATGAAATAAATACATACCGTCATGTTTGCTCCAAATCAGAAACCCGATACCGCCCGTGCCGAGAACTCCATTTTCGGTTCTCCGGAGGCGGACAATATTTTGCCCAAGACTCAATTTCCCGACTATGCAATGCGTCCCGAGGACGCCTACCAGCTCGTGTCCGACGAGCTGATGCTGGACGGCAACGCCCGCCAGAACCTGGCAACCTTCTGCCAGACCTGGGATGAAAAGCAGGTAAGGATGCTGATGAACATCAGCATCAACAAAAACATGATCGACAAGGATGAATACCCCCAGACGGCAGCCATTGAAATGCGCTGCGCCGCCATTCTTGCCAATCTGTGGAATGTGAACCAGGATGAAAAGCCCATCGGCTGCTCCACCATCGGTTCCAGTGAAGCGTGCATGCTCGGCGGCATGGCTGCCCTCTGGAGATGGCGCGCCCGCCGCAAGGCTGCCGGCAAGCCGATCGACAAGCCCAACCTCGTGTGCGGCCCCGTGCAGATCTGCTGGCACAAATTCTGCCGCTACTGGGACATTGAAATGCGTGAAATCCCCATGGCTCCCGGCAAATGGAAAATGGACGTTGAACGCATGCTGGAACAGGTGGACGAAAACACCATCGTGGTGGTGCCCACTTTCGGCGTGACCTATACAGGGGCTTATGAATTCCCGGCGGACATCGCCAAGGCCCTGGATGACTATGAATCCAAGACCGGCATCAATATTGACATTCACGTGGACGGCGCCAGCGGCGCATTCCTGGCCCCCTTCTGCGCTCCGGACATTGCCTTTGACTTCCGCGTCCCCCGCGTGAAATCCATCAGCACGTCCGGCCATAAATACGGCCTGGCCCCCCTCGGCTGCGGCTGGGTGGTGTGGAGAGACACTTCCGAACTGCCGGAAGGACTGATCTTCAATGTGAACTATCTGGGCGGGGAAATCCCCAACTTCGCCATCAACTTCTCCCGTCCTGCCGGACAGATCATCTGCCAGTATTACGACTTCATTCGCCTGGGCAAGGAAGGATACACCAATATCCATACCCAGGCATATGATGTGGCGCAGTACATCTCATCGGAAATAGCCAAGCTGGGACCGTATGAATTCATTTGCACGGGCGATCCCAAGGAAGGCATCCCCGCCGCCTGCTTCTTCATCAAGGACGGGCAAAAGACCAATTACACCCTCTTTGACCTTTCCGACAAGCTCAGGACGCGCGGCTGGCAGGTGCCCGCCTTCACGCTGCCTGCGGATTGCCAGGATACGGTCGTGATGCGCGTGATGGTTCGCCAGGGCTTCTCCAAGGACTTGGCAGACCTCTTCCTGGAAGACTACAAGCGCATGATCGATTTCTTCGAGAAACACCCGGTCACCTCGCCGATGACCGCGGAAGAAGGCACCTCCTTCCACCATTCCTGATGGAGGAGGCCTCATAAGGCTTTTTGTTGGATGAATAAGTGTGTGTAAGCACGGCTCCGCAGTTGTCAAGGTTTGTGCGTGGACCTGGCGGCTGCGGAGCCTTTTTATACCCGGACAGCGCGGGTATTCTGCGGAAGTACCCGCCGTTTTTTCAGAGGCCGTTCCTGATGGGCCGCACTTGAACCTGCCGAATCCGGTCTGTTCCGCGCTGGATGGCCGTTCCGGTTTTTCGTTGAGCCGCCTTCTCCGGAAACCGGGCACAGCAGAAAGAAAGGACGCGGGCCGTTCAGACCCCCTTCATATGCTCCAGCAGGGAGCAGACGCAGCAGGAATGCCGGAAACACAGGTCTTCATGAATCTGAAGAAGAGCCTGGTGATGCCATGCCCTCTTCAGGAATGCGGCCGCATCTTTTCTCTTTCCCAGAAGGCGCTGGTGGATGGAAAGAACTCTGGCCCCCGCCTGGGTGCCCGGGCGCGTCAGATACAGCTGCCACGCCCGCTCGGAGCCTTCTCCCGGCAGAATATGGTTGATGATGAATTCATGAATGCGGTCGCGGCCCATCAGGGCCATGGGACTTTTGGAAGGAGCGGAAGGCAGCGTGACATAGCTGCTCCAGTACGGATGCTTCAGGGAGGAGAGATAATCCGCCAGGTCATCCAGATGGTCGGGAGTGCAAAGCCGCTGGAAGGCGGAAAAATCGGCGGCGATAGTTGCCAGGGCACCGATGCGCCGCTGGGGATGGTTGGCTGGCCTGCTGCCTGACAGCGTCCAGGGGAACATGCGTTCCGGCGCCAGTTCAAAATGCTCGCGCAGGGGCCACCATTGCTCCCACAGCCTTTTATGGTGGGCTATGGCTTCCGGCGTGCAGGAATCGGGAAGAACGGGAACCAGGAAGCCCGCGGTGCCGAAGAGCAGAGCTTCGGGACAATCCCGGAGCGCATGCAGGGGCGCCCGCTGCGCCAGATGGCGCATGGCGTTTTTATTGGCGTGGTAGCCCAGCGTCTCCGCCAGGTTTTCGTATAAAAGCTGCGAGGGAGTCGTCAGTCCGCCCCGTTGCGCGTGCCGGCGGTGCTTGAGCTGGAAGCGGTAGGCCGCCGCGGATTGCAGCAGGATTTCCAACTGTTCGGCAGGCATCGTTTCCAGAACCTCCGCATGGCGGCAGGAACGGTCCGGAGCGGCGGCCGGTAAGGCTTCCGTGCCATGCAGCATGGATGCCGGAATGATGGCCAGAGGGATGCGTTCATGCCGGGAATTGCGGGTGAACCATTCCTTGCGGCTCGGGGTGCAGGCAAGGTGCAGGATGACGCCGTCGAATGCGGAGTTGGAGCCGTGGTTGTGGCGTTCCCAGTCTTCCGGAGAGGAATCCAGTTCCATGTCTCCCGTGTACGGAACACCGTCCAGTTGAATGCGGGCATTCAGAAAATCCGGTCCGGCGGACTTGTTCCAGTCCCCGCAGTCCAGAATACGGACGGATCTTCCGAGGTCGTCCGTGAAGGAAAAGCCAAACCTGCCTTCCAGCAGCAGGAGCTGAAGCGTGCGTTCATCCGGCAATGCGGAATGCCGCGAACCGGCCCGTTCCCGGACGGAATCTGTTTCACTGGCGGACAGGGCGCTCCCGTACAGGGAGGCCAGGGAACTCATATCCATATCCGGAGAGGAGGATTTACTGGTCTTTCTGCCTCTTCAGCTCGTCCTTGAGGCAGTCGGTCACATTGCGGAACTTTTCTTCGTTCTCTTCGCTCAGCTCGCTCAGAGTCAGGTGGGAGTCGAGAACGTGGAGGGTTTGGTCCCTGGCGTCCAGATGAACGGCGGGGGTTGTCTCCGTACCGAGGTTGGCGCGTATTTGCTCCACTTTGCCCCGCCAGGGGGCGGTGGGCGGTTCAATGCTCAGCAGGGCGTCCAGTCCCAGACTTTCCAGGGCGGAAAGGCAGCGTTCGCTTGGGGAGGCTATTTGCACGGCCCCGTCAATGGGCATCAGCCTGCGGGCCAGCCCCGCCAGGGTTCCCATGAAGGTGGAATCAATGCCGGAACATGTTTCCAGATCAATCACAATCAGGCGTCCTCCGGAGGCGATGTATTCGTCCCCCAGCGACTTCACCGTGGGACTGTTGGAAAAACTGCCGCGGCCGGAGCACCGAATCCAGAGGAATTCGTCAAAACGGCCGAAAAGGATGGAAGAATTGTTATTCACGTTATTGGATAATGGAAACCGTATGAATAACAAGAGAAGCAGCGCCGGTCAAGTCAGGATTTAAGATGCATGGGGGGCACAGGCGGGCCTGTCCGCAGGAAGGGGCGATAGTTGACGGACGGTCACAAAACCGGACGGTTGAAGGCCATTCCGACCCCTTCTCCAGTACCGGGCAGGAACCGGTAGTAAACCTCCAGCATCAGCGTGGCCAGGCATTGGCGGTAAATCCTGTCGTTGGCATGACGGTTCTGGCTTGTTTGAACGTTGCCGCCGGGGCCTCCGAATCCGTTGGGTGCAAAACTCCCGTCAGTTCTCTGCGCGTTCAACGTGGCATCCCGGAAGGCCCTGTTGTAAGCCGTCCACACGTCCCCGCCGCGGTTCATGGCCGCCTGTACGCCGTAGTAATGCTGGTAGAGGTTGGAGGTGGTGTTGTTCGCCTTCCAGTTGAAAGGCTTGTTGGTGCTCTTGAGCATCCAGTCCAGTCCCTTGCGCGCGGCGCTGTCGGAGCCGCTGCCGCACATCTGGAGGGACAGCACCCCCACCCCCACCAGGGACGCGCGGGGTTCCTTGCCGTTTTCCTGGTAGGAAAACAGGCCGTCTGGCATCGCAGTCTTGCGGCAGTACATGGCGGCCTTGCGCAGGGC
>NZ_KQ971082.1:136865-139928 GCF_001580195.1 Akkermansia sp. KLE1798 | reverse complement strand
ATCCGGTGACGGAAAGGTCCGTGTGGGCTCCGGCTCTGGTGTTGTAATTGTAGGCCCAGCCGCCGTTATTGTTCTGTCCGTCCAGAATTCTGTCCACGGCCTTCACGGTGACCCGTTCCAGATTGGAAATGGAGGGAATGTCCATCTGCTTGCAGAAAGCATACGCCTCACAGAGGGCATAAGTGGCGATGGCATGGTCGTAGCTGACCTCGTTCATCTGGGGAACCAGGGAAAGGACGGGAGACTTCATGCCCTGGTCCACGAGGAAGGAAATACCCTTGAGCACGCTGTCTCCGAACTCCTCGGAAAGCGGGGTTTCACAGTGGGCCAGGTAGGCCAGCAGGGCGAGCCCCGTCATGGAGCACTTGTAATTCTGTCCTCCTCCGCCCCAGGAACCGTCCTTGTTCTGCTGCTTCTGGAGCCAGCGGAGGGACTTGACGACGGCTTCCTCGCACTGCGGGGTGCCCCCGTTCTCCGTGATGCGCTTCATGCGGTCGTTCAAATCGCAGCGTTTGGAAAGAGTAATGTCGTCCGGCTCGTATCCGCCGGGGCCCTTTCCGTTGTTAAAGCCGATATTGTCCCCGAATTCCAGGCCTTCGGAAAAGGTATCGGAAGGAATTTCCACGTCGATTTCCGGATTGTTGATCGGGACGTCCGTAGTGGCGGTGGAGACGACGATTCTTACTTCCGATTTCTGGTTGGGACTGCTGGGACGCTGTGGCCGGGTTATTTCCGGTTTGATGGGGTCCTCGCCTTTTCTCTCCTCCATCGGGTACACGGTGACGGCAGGTTCTTCCGGAATGGCGGTGATGATGTTCACCAGATAGAGCAGGAGCCCCATCAGGGCAACGCCGAGAAAGGAGACGGAAACGGCGGCGGCCAGGGATTTGGCGCGCTGCCTTTTTAATTCCGCCAGGACTTCTTCTGTACTTTCAATATGCAGGCTCATGAATAGATGGGTTGGTTATTGATTCCACCATCTCTCCAAAGTATTTCATGAGCAAGATTAAAATTTATAATTAGCTTGTAATAAGAGTGTTGTTACTAAATTGTTACTTATGCGGAGAATATATTCCGCGCCTGCATGGCTCCGGAGACGGCTTCCGGAAGAGGCCGGAGGCAAAGAAAAAGCCGCCTTTCCCGGAGGAAAGGCGGCTGGGGGAAAACTGATGAATCCCATCAGGAATTCTTGGTTCCTTCACCGGTGCCGGGAAGGAAGCGGTAGTAAGTTTCCAGCATCAATGTGGCCAGGCACTGGCGGTAGATATTCTTGGACTTTCCGCTCAGGCATTCGGCGTAGCCCGTATCGTTGTTGCTGAAGCTGCCGTCCGGCTTCTGGCCGCCGAGAACGGCATCGCGGAAAGCCTTGTTGTAGGAGGCCCATACATCCCCGCCGCGGTTCATGGCCGCCTGCACGCAGTAATAGTGCATGTAAAGGTTGCTCTTGACGTTCTCTGTGCCGGAACCCTTGCCCCATTCCAGGGTCTTGACGTTGTTCTTGATCCAGTCCAGCCCCTTGCGCGCGGCGCTGTCGGAACCGTTGCCGGTCATTTGCAGGGAGAGCACGCCCACGCCCACCAGGGAGGAACGGGGATTTTCTCCGTTTTCCTTATAGGAGAATTTCCCGTCGGGCATGACGTTCTTGCGGCAGTACATGGCGGCCTTGCGCAGGGCGGTGCGGATCTCGCCCTTGGTGGGCTTGATGCCGCCGTGTTCCGCGGCTTTCAGGGCCTGCACGTTCCATCCGGTGACGGAAAGGTCGATGTTCGGATTGATTCTGTTATTATAGCTGTAGGCCCATCCTCCGTTGGGGCACTGGGCGTCCAGAATCCTGTCCACGGCCTTCACGACGACTCGTTCCAGATTGGAAATGGAAGGAATATCCATCTGCTTGCAGAAGGTGTACGCTTCACAGAGCGCGTAAGTGGCCACGGCATGGTCGTAGCAGACTTCCTTCAAGCCGGGCTGTTCAGAAATAACCGGGTTCTTCATCCCCAGATCGACAAGGAAGGAAATGCCCTTGAGCACGTTCTCTCCGAACTCCTCGGAAAGCGGGGTTTCACAGTGCGCCAGATAGGCCAGCAGAGTAATTCCGGTCATGGACGCCTTGAACTGTCCGTCGCCCCAGGAACCGTTGCCGTTCTGCTGCTTTTTGAGCCAGCGGAGGGATTTGACGACGGCTTCCTCGCACTGCGGGGTGCCCCCGTTCTCCGTGATGCGCTTCATGCGGTCGTTCAGGTCGCACCGCTTGGAAAGGATGCCGGGAATGCCTCCGCCGTCCCCGTCTCCGGTCCCGATGCCGAAACCGTCGCCGATGTCGATGCCCGTGGAAAGCTCTTCAGAGGGGACTTCCACTTCAATATCCGGATTCACCACGGCCACGTCCGCGGAAGCTACGGCGGCAATGACCTTCACCTGGGCCGCGGCGGAGGAACTGCTGGGCCGCTGGGTGGTCTGGGTAACCTCCGGAGTGTCGATGTCCGGATTGTCGCCTTCCTGGGTGGCGTAGGCGACCATGGGGGGATCTTCCGGAATGGCGGCGATGATGTGCACCAGGTAGAGCAAAAGGCCCATCAGGGCGACGCCTAGGAAGGAAACGGAAATAGCGGCAGCCAGGGTCTTGGTGCGCTGCTTCTTCAGTTCCTCAAGGGCTTCGTCGGTACTTTCAATATGAAGGCTCATGGAGAGACGTGTCTGGTTGATGCTACGGCAAACTCCTTTTCATCCTTGAAAAACGGAGAGTTGCCGACATGCAAAAGTGTGCTGCAAGCCTTGCTGTTCACAAGGCTGGCAACATACTAAAACCAGACACGGCGGTCTGTCAATCAGATTAGGAATTTCTGGTCCCTTCTCCCGTACCCGGCAGGAACCTGTAATAAACCTCCAGCATCAGCGTGGCCAGGCACTGGCGGTAAATCTTGTCGTTGATGGTGCCCCCGTTGCTGTTCACCAGGCCGCCGGGACCGGGGAACCCGTTGGGAGCAAAGCTGCCGTCGGAAGCCTGCGCTCCCAGGGTGGCGTCGCGGAAAGCCCTGTTGTAAGCCGTCCACACGTCCCCGCCGC
>NZ_KQ971082.1:135985-136765 GCF_001580195.1 Akkermansia sp. KLE1798 | reverse complement strand
TCCACACGTCCCCGCCGCGGTTCATGGCCGCCTGCACGCCATAGTAATGCTGGTAGAGATTGGAAGAGGTGTTGTTCGCCCTCCAGTTGAAAGGCTTGTTGGTATTCTTGAGCATCCAGTCCAATCCCTTGCGCGCGGCGCTGTCGGAGCCGCTGCCGCACATCTGGAGGGACAGCACCCCCACACCCACCAGGGACGGACGGGCAGTCGCGTCTTCCCTGCCTTCCTGCATGTAGGTGAACAGGCCGTCCGGCTTGCTGCACTTGCGGCAGTACATGGCGGCCTTGCGCAGGGCGGTGCGGATCTCGCCCTTGGTGGGCTTGATGCCGCCGTGTTCCGCGGCTTTCAGGGCCTGTACGTTCCATCCGGTGACGGAAAGGTCCGTGTGGGCTCCGGCCCTGGTGTTGTAATTGTAGGCCCAGCCGCCGTCCACATTCTGGTTATCCAGAATTTTGTCCACGGCCTTCACGACGACCTTTTCCAGATTGGAAATGGAGGGAATGTCCATCTGCTTGCAGAAGGTGTACGCCTCGCAGAGGGCGTAGGTGGCCACGGCATGGTCGTAGCTGACCTCGTTTCTCTGCGGGACGAGGGAAAGAACGGGAGCCTTCATGCCCTGGTCCACGAGGAAGGAAATGCCCTTGAGCACGCTTTCTCCGAACTCCTCGGAAAGCGGGGTTTCACAGTGCGCCAGATAGGCCAGCAGGGCGAGCCCCGTCATGGAACACTTGTAATTATGGGGAGTGCCGCCCCAGGAACCGTCCTTGTTCTGCTGCTTCT
>NZ_KQ971082.1:0-135885 GCF_001580195.1 Akkermansia sp. KLE1798 | reverse complement strand
GCTTCATGCGGTCGTTCAGGTCGCACCGCTTGGACACGATGCCGGGAATGCCCCCTCCGTCTCCGTCTCCGGTCCCGATGCCGAAACCGTCGCCGATGTCGATGCCCGTGGAAAGTTCCTCGGTGGGGATTTCTACGTCAATATCCGGATTCACCACGGCCACGTCCGCGGAAGCTACGGCGGCAATGACCTTCACCTGGGCCGCGGCGGAGGAACTGCTGGGCCGCTGGGTGGTCTGGGTAACCTCCGGAGTGTCGATGTCCGGATTGTCGCCTTCCTGGGTGGCGTAGGCGACCATGGGGGGATCTTCCGGAATGGCGGCGATGATGTGCACCAGGTAGAGCAAAAGGCCCATCAGGGCGACGCCGAGAAAGGAAACGGAAATGGCGGCAGCCAGGGTCTTGGTGCGCTGCTTTTTCAGTTCCTCGAGGGCTTCGTCGGTACTTTCAATGTGGAGGCTCATTCAGTGGAAAACTATTCGCCCGAAGTATAGCGAATATCCCCCGCCGGGGCCGAGCTTAAAAAGCCTGGTTTTGTCATGGTTCGCATGATGACCAGATGTGCATGAAAAGCTTCCTTGTAATAAATGCATTGCGCTTCCCGGCTTCTTCCCGGAGAAAGCTTTTCCGCCTTTCCGGTGCTGCGGTTATTCCGAATGGCTGCATTTCGCAGGACGGCCCTGCGTATGAATCATCGGGCGTTTTTCATCCGGAATATCTGCAGGCGCCGTTATTCACGGGTTTTTGAGGTCGCCGAAACAAATGATGAGTATCACGGGAATGACGACATAGATGAACGCCATGACGAGGAAAGCGCCCAGCGCTGCCTTCCACATCTCCCTGCTGCGCTGCCTTTCCAGTTCCTTTAGCGCGTTTTCAGTGCTTCCCATGTGCAGGCTCATATGAAATCCCTTCTTCGGGCATTTTCCGTAAGGATAATGGTTTTTCCCCGGTGGCGGCAAACAAAAAATCCCCGCCATGAAGTCCATGGCGGGGAGAGAAAAGAATGATATCCACTGAGAATTAAATCAATAATGGCCGCCGCGCGGACCGGTCATCCACTTCCAGGCCGTTTCCACGATTTTGTTCGCGTCCTTGCACTGGGCTTCCCAGCCGAGGATTTCCTTGGCTTTTGCAGGATTGGCGATCAGGCGGGGCGGATCTCCTTCCCGGCGGGGGCCGTAGCGGACGGGAATCTTCTTCCCGGTGACTTTTTCAGCGGTTTCCAGAATTTCCCGGACGGAAAGCCCCAGGCCGGTGCCCAGGTTGAAACACTCCGTAGAGCCCCCCTTCATCAGGTAGTCTACGGCTTTCAGGTGGGCGTCCGCCAGATCGTCCACGTGGATGTAGTCCCGGATGCAGGTACCGTCCGGGGTATCGTAATCCGTTCCGAAAACTTCAATGTATTCCTTCTCCCCGGTCAGCGTCAGCAGGATGTTGGGAATGAGGTGGGTTTCCGGTTCGTGGTCTTCCCCGATGAGGCCGTCCACGCTGCATCCGGAGGCGTTGAAATAGCGAAGGAAAACGCTCTTGAGGCCCCAGGCGCGGTCGCAATCCTTGCATACCTTTTCCAGCATGTACTTGGAGCTTCCGTAGGGATTGATGGGGTCCTGCTTCTCCGTTTCCGGAATCGGAATCTGGGTGGGAACCCCGTACGTGGCGCAGGTGGAGGAAAAGACGAAGCGCTTGACGCCGGCCGCCTGCATGGCGCCCAGAAGGACGAGCGGGCGCGCGATATTGTTCATATAGTACTTGAGCGGATTCTGGACGGACTCTCCCACGTTGATGTAGGCGGCGAAGTGGATCACGGCATCAAAATTGCCTGCCATCAGGAGCGGATACACCACGGAAGCATCGCCCAGGTCCCCTTTGACCAGCTTCACTTCCGGATCCACGATGGCTCCGATATGTCCATATACCATGTTGTCCAGGACGGTTACGTCAGCGCCCGTCTTCACGAGCTGGCGTACCGTGTGGGAGCCAATATATCCGGCGCCGCCGGTTACAAGTACTTTCATGATCTTATCAATGCTGTTAAGCCGGGTTGTCCCTGCCTCCGGCCAGGGCGTCCGCACATTCCAGGGCCTGAAGAACCACCTGGTCCATATTCAGGTAACGGTATTGTGCCAGACGCCCGATAAAAGTGACATGTTTCTCCCGTTTTGTCAATTTGCGATATGCCTCCGCCAATTGTTCCGAAACCCCGGAAGGGATCGGATAATAAGGTTCTTTTTCAGGCGTCCAGGCATCCGGATATTCCCGGATGACGGTGCTCCCTTCCACCTGCTGGCCCGTGGCGTGCTTGAGTTCCACGATTCTGGTCCAAGGAACGGCCGGGTCCGGGTAATTCACCTGCATTTCCGGCTGCCAGAAGCCTTCCTTGCCGGAGACGGGAAGACGTTCCTCCAATTGGTCTGCGGAGAAATGCTCCCTCTCGAACCGGAGGCTGCGGTAGGGAAGGTGGCCCAGGGAATAATGGAAATAGGCGTCCAGCGGGCCGGTATAGATGAGATGGTCCCAGGTGATGCGCTTCTTCACTTCTTCAAAGGAGGTGGAAGTGAGAATCCTGATCAGGGGGGAGGAGGACATGCGCCGGAACATGGCGGCATACCCGTCCCGGGGCAGGGCCTGGAAAGACTCTTTCAGGTAGGAATCATCCCTGTTGGTGCGGATTGGAATGCGTCCGCAGACGGAAGGGGCCAGCTCCGTGGCGGAAACGCCCCACTGCTTGAGCGTGTAGGGAGCAAAAAACAGGCGGTACAGGGTCTTTCCCGCGGTACGGAGCATGAGTTCCTCCGAATTGGCGGGCGGCCCGTCTTCCGGCGTCCGCTCCCGGTCCAGCCATGCGCGGAACTCCTCCTCCGTGCATTCGCGGCCCATCAGTTGTTCAAAAGTGCGCAAATTGACGGGGAAGGACCAGTAACGGCCCTTCGTGCAGCTTTGCACTCTGTAGCGGACGGGATGCCAGTCCGTGAAACGGCTCAGGTAGTTGACGACGCGTTCGCTGTCCGTCCTGAAATAATGGGGGCCGTAGGGGTGGACCAGCACTCCGTGTTCGTCCTGCATGTCGTGGCAATTGCCGCCGATGTGGTCCCGGCGGTCGATGACCAGGCAATCCTTCCCCAGCCGGGCGGCGATCTGCTCTGCGGCGGTCAATCCGGCCAGCCCGGCTCCCACGACTAGAAAGGATGCGTGCATGGAGGCAGTATAACCCATATGCCAAAATGCGGACCAGCTTTTTTCCTTGATATTCCGCTGTTTTCCGGAAGGCCCCTTTTCATGCCGGAAACTGCCCCGCTTTTTACTGGTCCCGGATGTATGTTTTTGAGAACATTGCCGCATGAAGCCGGTTGAGATCAGGAATGTTCTGGAAGAACACGACGTGCGCCCCAGCAAATCGCTCGGGCAGAACTTCCTGACGGACGAAAACGTGGCCCGCTGGATTGTGGACCAGCTGGAAATCCAGCCGGAAGACTGTGTGGTGGAAGTGGGACCGGGAACCGGGGCCCTGACCGAACACGCCGCACCGCTCTGCCGCAGGATGGTCCTGGTGGAATTTGACGCCCGCCTGGCGGAATACCAGAAAAACCGCTGGGCCGGAGATCCCCATGTGGAGGTGCACCACGCGGACGGCGCTTCCTGGGACCCCCGCGGACTCTTTGCGGAAGCTCCTGTCAAATTCCTGGGTAACCTGCCGTATTCCGCCGGAGGGGCCATTCTGCAAAACTTTCTCTCCCGGCCCAGTCCCGTGGAACGGGCCGTCGTGATGCTCCAGAAGGAATTCATCGACCGCATTCTGGCAACTCCGGAGGACGACGCCTTCGGTCTCCTTTCCCTGCGCATCCAGAAAAACTGGATTCCCCGCGCTCTCAAGACCATTCCGCCGGAAGCGTTCCATCCCCGCCCCCGGATTGACTCCACCGTCATGCTCCTGACGCCCCGTCCGGTGCGCGAATTGCCGCCGTATGACGACCGCCTGATGGACGAGCTGATGAGGAAAGCCTTTTCCCAGAGGCGCAAACAATTGAAAAAGCAGCTTCCGCCTTCCCCTCCGTGGGACGAAGTAGCCGCTTCTCTGGGAATATCTCCGTCCGCCAGGCCGGAGGAACTGAATCTGGCGCAATGGGTGGACCTGGCGCGGGCTTATGACTCCAACCCTCTCAAGGACGTGGCGCAGAGCGGAGACGAACTGTTCGACGTGGTGGACGAACTCAACCAGATGAGCGGAACGGGAACGCGCCGGGAAATTCATGAAATGGACCTGCGCCACCGTGCCGTGCACATGTTCCTGGTAAACAAGCATGGAGCCGTGCTGCTCCAGAAAAGGTCCATGTGGAAGGACAGGCAGCCGGGCAGGTGGGACTCTTCCGCCGCCGGGCATCTGGACGCCGGAGAAGATTATGATCAAGCGGCCGTCCGGGAACTGGAAGAGGAACTGGGCGTGACCGGCTGCGAATTGCGGCGAATTGCGGACTTTGACGCCGGAGAAAACAACGGCTGGGAATTCGTCGCTCTCTATGAAGGCCGCTATACGGGCAGGGTGCGCTTCCCCGCCGCGGAAGTGGACAGCGTGCAATGGTTCACCCCGGAGCAAATCCAGGCATGGGTGGAACGCCGCCCGCAGGACTTTTCACCCGCATTCATTCCATGCTGGAATGCATGGCTGGCCGCGAACAAAAAAGCATTATCCTGACTCAAACACATATCATGATTAACCCTGATCAATTATCTCCGGAACAGGTCCAGTCCATCAGGGACTGGGCGGAAGAAGGCCTTGACCTGAACGCCATTCAGAAAAATCTGCATGAAAAACTGGGGCTGAAGCTTACATTCATGGATACCCGTTTCCTGCTTCAGGACTTGGACATCCACCTCAGGCAGCCGGAACCCGCCCCCCAGCCGGAACAATCCGGAATGGAAGCCGCCCCGGCTCCTTCTCCCCTGCTGGGCAAAACCCAGGTGAGCGTGGATGAGGTGACGCCGCCCCATGCCCTGATAGCGGGCAAGGTACTGTTCAAGAGCGGCGCCCAGGGCGTATGGGACATTGACCGGACGGGCCGCATCAACTGGGACGCCACGCTGGGAGAACCCACGGCGGATGACCTGCGCGAATTTGAAACGGAACTCCAGTCCGTCATCCGCAGCCGCATGGGCGCCATGTAACAACGCACCGGAAGCGGGAACGATGGAAATACCGGATGAAATGATTGAAGACCTGCTGCCCGCCGTACGGGAGCAGCTCTCTGCACCGGAAACGGCGTATGTCAAAGGCTGCCTGGAACGGCTTACGGGAAAGGAAAAGCTGGAGGAGCAGGAAGCGCTGGAACTGATAGCGCAGGCACTGGCTGTCGTCATCAATGAGATGGTGGTGGGCGGCCGTCCTTTTGACTCGGAGAAATACAGGAGCCTTCTGAAAGATTTGCCGCTCCTTCCGGATGAGTCTCCGTGATAAATCTCGACAATCTCCGGGATTAATTCATAATCCATCCTTTCACTTGAAATTTTATGGCTAAAAAACCATCAGAAACAAGTGCTCCGGAAGCGTCCGCCGCCCAAAAGCCGGCTACCCGGAAAACTGCCGCCAGAAAGGCGGCGGCTCCGGCTAAAAAGACTGCCGCCAAGGCTGAAGAAAAGCCAGCTGACGCCGCTTCCGTAGAAGCACCCAAAACCAAAATCAAAACGGTCAAATCCGCCGCGAAAACCGCAGCCAGGACGAAAACCGTGAAAGCCGCCAAAAAGACGGCTGTCAAGGAGTCCCCGGCTGCTGAAGCGGCCCCCGCTCCCGCCAAAACCCAGGAATCCGCCTCCCCCTCTTCTCCCCAGATTGAGAAAAATGCAGTTTCCGAACCGGTAAAACAGCCCGAATCCGGCTCTCCGGTCAAGGTCAAGCGCGAATCCTACCGCCCGAACCGCAATCAGGACCAGCAGGAACGCCATGAACAGCATGGAAACGAACCCTTCGCCCAGCCGGAAACCGTGGGAGGAGGCTCCGACACTCCTTTCAACAAGCGCAAGCGCCGCCGCCGCAACAAAAAAGGCAACGGCGGTGCCGACGACCGCCAGCCTGCCATGCAGGATACGGCGTCCCTGAAAAACTTGGACGGCAAGAAAGTCGCCGCCCGTGCGTGGAAAATGTTCCTGGCTGAAGTCTCCGAAGAAGGCCTTGCCCTGATGGACGACCAGACTGCCCGCGAAGCCGCCCGCCGCGCCTTCCGTTGCGCCGAATTCTTCATGATGGAGGAATCCCGCCGCAAGCAGAGCCTGAAAGCCGCTTCCCAGCAGGGAAGAAACGCTTCCCAGGAAGAAGACCGGGACGCCGAAGAGGCAACCGGGGAGGAATAAAAATCTCCTGCTTATATTTTCGCTCCGCGGCTGCGGCCGCGGGGCTTTTTTGTGCGAAAATCCGCAATAGGCCGGGATTTTGCAATGGCGGGATAGAGCTATTCTGGGCTGCGTCTTTTCCGGAAACTCCTGCCGTAAGGCCATTCATAAAAAGAAGGCCTCTGTTTTACGTAGAAGGGAAAAGTCCGTTGAGGGATTCACGATTATTCAGGCGGGAAAAGTGGCGGAAAGATCTGCCAAAATCTCCTGGGTGCAGCAGGGATAAAGCGGGATGATTCATCATGATGCTGGTCATAAAAACGCATCTGGAGCAGAAACAAATGTTTTCCTCCCTCCTCATTGACGGAGGCCACGATGCTTCTCGTTCCGAGCACATATCCGCATCAACGCAGCTATTCGTACCGTACATAATAACGGACTCCCTCACAGGAGCCTTTGTATTCGAATCCGTAAGCCCGCAGTTCTTCCTCTGCTTCCTCTGCCGGAAAAACGTCCTCCCTACCGGGAACGGTGGCTCCCAGGAATGTTCGTCATGGTTCCGGACAAGATCGGCGGCATCATACGCCGTCACCTAAATGCCACAAGGAATGTACGCCGGATAGAGCAGAACCTGGGAAAACGCACCCTTCCAGCTCGGCTTTTTTGCCAGGCTCATGTACACGAGTCCGACAAACACTACTCCCGTGCATGCCGGCAATGCCTGCAATACAATGTTCCCAAACGTGTAAATATTCCCGGAGCGGCCTCCTTCCTTAAAGGGGCCGGAAAACCGTCATAGGACAGTCGAATGACCGTCTCCGTCGGCAAACTCCACTCCTTGCGTTCGGTCGCCAAATCATCCATGAACACATTGATGCGTCATAAACAGGTAGAATTATCTGTCGCCCGGAATACGTATGTCACCTGGTTTCCGGAACACAGGGAGGCCCAGGAATTCCTGTGGCCGTCCGGCGGTTCGTACCACGTTAAATCCGGATGTGACTCGGTGCATGTCGCTCCGGGGCCATCGTAATCCGGATCATGAATCTGCCGGTACGGCAAGTAAATGCTGCTCAAAAGCACAAGGACAGCAAACAGGGGCCAGCCGCCTTGTTGCAACCATTTGAACATGGGGCATCCGTCTTTCATCGTTTTCCGGGAAGCGAAGGGATGCCGTTGCCATCAAACCTTCTTGCCGCGCCATCTGCCGCTCTTGAGGTACCACCATGTCAGGGA
Organism: Akkermansia sp. KLE1798; assembly: GCF_001580195.1. Taxonomy (NCBI): domain Bacteria; kingdom Pseudomonadati; phylum Verrucomicrobiota; class Verrucomicrobiia; order Verrucomicrobiales; family Akkermansiaceae; genus Akkermansia; species Akkermansia sp. KLE1798. The sequence goes on along the minus strand of NZ_KQ971082.1, from coordinate 128,329 downwards.
AATGAGGACGAGTCCGTAAATATGTTCGGAAAACCAGCAGAGAGCCACGTCCGGCTTGAGCACGATGACGCCGTAGTAAACGGCGACCGTATAAACGGCTAGCGTGATCATCTCCATCACGAATCCCGCCCTGGTGTTTCCCGTGCCGGAAACGGCATTGAACAGGATGAAGGCGGGTGCCGAAATCAAGGTGGAAGTAGCCATGACGTAAACGGAAGGAATGCTGGCCGCAATGAGGGAGGGATTGTCCGTGAAAATCCTGAGAATGGGTTCCGGGAACAGGCACAGGATAATCAGAAGCGGAATCAGCAGCGCATAGGTAAGATTCAGCGTCATCCCGCAGGTCTTGAACAGGAAGCGCTGTTCTCCGGCGCCGATCTGGTTGCTGATCAAAGCCCCCGCCGTGGTGGCGAATGCACTCATGACCATGATAAGCATGGCTGCCATGTTGCGCACGATATTGGTGACAGCCAGGGGGCGTTCCCCCAGGTGCTCAATCGCCAGGAAGAAAATGAACCAGACGGAAACGGAAATGAAGGACTGCACCATCGTCCACCCGGAAATGGACAGCATACCCTTCAGCAACTGGGGGCGGAACGTGAACGCCTTGCGGAAGCCGTACTTCCTCTTGTCCGCCGTGATGCCCGTGTAAATGATGAAAAAGGCCAGGGAAACGGCTTCCGCCACGCTGGAGGCTATGGCTGCCCCCGCCACACCCATCGCCGGAAATCCGCCCTTGCCGAAAATGAGGCAGTAATTCAGCACGACGTTGCTCAACAGCATCACGATGGAATTGACCGTCAGGATCTTCGTCTGGGTAATCCCCACGTAGTAGGAGCGGAACATCACGCACAGGAAGGAGAAGAAAACGCCGTAAGTACGCCAGTGCAGGTACTCCATGGTAGCTCCGAACACCTGCGGAGATTCAATGGCATGGCCCAGGATGGACGGGGAAAGGTACCGGGAGGCGAAGAAAAGCAGGAGCGCCAGGGCAAGCATGAAATAACAGCCCTGGATCATTGTGGGTGCGATGCGGTTGTACCTGCGCTCCCCGTTGCGGCGCGCAATGATGATTTGAGCCCCGAATCCGAACCCGAACGCCAGCATGAACATGGCCATGTAATACACCCCGCCGAGGGCGCAGGCGCCCAGGGCCACGTCCCCCACGCGTCCCAGGAAGACGGCGTCCGTCAATCCGATCATGTGTTCAATAATCAGGCTGATCATGAGAGGATAGGACATGAGCCAGATTTTGCGGTAGGAGACGGTGGAAGGATTATTCATAACAAGAAGGCCTGCCGTTATTGCTGTTTGCCGGGCCAGGCGCGGAGAGTCCGGCATTGTTGATGCAAACCGGGTGTTTTCAAGAGGGAACTGCGTTTGTCATCCGTGTATGACACGGTAAACGGATGTTTGACGGCGCGTCAACTCAGGGGAAGCCTGGTTTCCGGATAGCGGATGGGCGACTTGGAGGGCTGCTTCATGAAAGCCAGCACGAAGGCGACCATGCCTACGCGTCCCACGATCATGTTGAACACGATGATCCATTTGCCCAAATCACTGAGTTCCGGAGTGACATTCCAGGAAAAGCCGACCGTGGCGAAGGAGCTGACCACCTCGAAAAACAGGCGTTCCAGGGACAGGTCCGGTTCCGCGAAGCACATGACCATCGTCATCATGCCCACCCACGCCCCGGCCAGGATAACGGTGATGACGGCGCGTTCCACTACGCTGCGGGCAATGCGCCGCCTGTGCATCACGACGTCCTGTTTCCCTTGCAGGATGCGCGCCACCTCTCCGCAGGAAACGGCAAAGGCGGTTGTGTGCACGCCTCCCGTTGTGGAACCGGGATTTCCGCCGATGAACATGAGGGCGGAAAGAAACAGGGCATAAGGCACGCTGTTGAGCGCCATGTCGGAAATGTTGAACCCAGCGGTGCGCGCCGTGGCGTTGAACAGGCTCTCCCAGAGAATCCAGTACCAGGGGTCGGACGAATTAAACAGGCTCCCGTCGATCATCTTGATCAGAAACAGGACAAGGCCGCCGCCCAGCACCAGTGCCGTCGTCATGCGCACCACCAGCCAGCTGTACGTGGACCAGTGGCGGCTGACCGTATCCCGGCGGTCCCAGCCCAGGGCCACCCTGGCCCTGCGGACAATCTCCAGATACATGGCAAAGCCCAGGCTGCCGCACAGCACCATCACCATGATGGTGATCTGGCCGCCCATGTTGTAGGCCACGTCCGGCGTAGCCAGATTGTCGGCAAACAGGCTGAACCCTGCGTTGCAAAAGCCGGAAACGGAATGGAACACGGCATACCACCACAGCGTATCTCCTTCCAGCCCGGGAATGCCGCGCCAGGAAAAATAAAGAGCCACGGCCCCCAGGGCTTCCACACCGAACGTGACGGCAATAATATTCTTGATGAACCGGTCCACCTGGGTAATGCCCTCCTCGTCCAGAAGATTGCTGATGGTCACCTTGGAGCGCAGGGTCAACCCTTGGCCCACCATTAGGGACACAAAATAGGTGAACGTCATGATCCCGAACGCGCCGATCTGGAACAGGGCCAGAAGAATAGTCTGGCCGTAATTGGTGAAATGCTCGTGAACGTTCAGGGGAACCAGGCCGGTCACGCACACGGCGCTGGTGCTGATGAAATAGGCATCCGTAGGGGACAGGGAAATGCCCTCCTTCGTGGCGCCCGGAGACATCAGCAGGGTCCCCCCCAGCGTAATGAAGGCGATCAGCGTAATCAGAAAAAGCAGGGCAGGGCGGATGCGCGGCATGCGGAATCCCCTCTTTCTGCGGGCAATGCGGAAAAAATACTCCTTCAGGTTCAGCAGAGGAGCCGCTCCATAGCAAAGGCACAGCGCACGGAAAATGTTCTGAAGCTCTATCCTGGAAAAAAAGGCGGAATTCGAATAATTCCCGATCAGCATGACGAGAATGAGAAGCCCCATCCCAAGTTCCACCCAGCGCGGGTTCCGGATGGCCTTGGCGAGCCATTTTTCACGGAGAATCCCGATCACTCCCGCCAGCTGCCCGAGGACCAGCAGGGAAAGAATCTCCCGGAAATAGCGCAGGGAAACCTGGTCTTCGTGAATAGCGTCAAACCCGTTCAGCCACAGAAGCCACATCAGGGCGCCCAGCGTGCACATGCCGAACGCCAGTTCCATGATCTCGAAACGGTTTAAAACCGGTTTTTCCCTGTTCTCATTCACAAATCTGAAAATGGTGTCCTCTGAATGCCGTCGGAAGCCTACTGCATACGGAAGGATTTGAGAAGCCCTTATATCGTTTTCCGGGCGGCATGGAAGGGAACGGAAAAAGACGTCCGTAAAAATATTTTTCCGAATACACGCGAAAATGGTTGCAAAGGAGCCCCTCCTGTGCATAATGACTCCCGTTCTTACCAAACCATGTGCGCTCGTGGCGGAATTGGTAGACGCGCTAGATTCAGGTTCTAGTGGAGGCAACTCTGTGAAGGTTCGAGTCCTTTCGGGCGCACCATATAACCCCTTTTAAGTTAACAGCTTGGAAGGGGTTACTTGTTTCAGGGGGAGTTCGTGCAAATTTCATCAAACGGCCCCAATCTGTGTACAAAGTGTGTACACTTTCAGGGCGTTTTTACCCTTATTCCACAAGGCGTTTCTGTCATAAAGATAGCACAATGGGCGGCCCATATGGCCGCTTTGTAAAACAGAAATCTAGGGGGTTATATATAATTGATACAATACCAATATATTGTGTTAATTTATGTCTATCTATACTTTTTCTCATCAGGTAAGGCGACTGGATGAAACGCTCTGCGGCAATGGCAGGAAGTATTCGACCGGAGATGTTCTGTTCTCAGGTCGGGGGAAACGAATAGCTCTGGGAGAATCTATTGCAGAAGGCGGTGAAGGTTCCGTCTTTGCTGTCCATGTAGCATCGGCATCACCACTCGTAGCGAAGCTCTATCATTCAACGCAACGGATGCGTTGGCGTGATCAGAAGCTTCAGCTGATGTGTTCCCGCCCCATACGTTCCCCGTGCGTGGCATGGCCGTGTGAGATCCTGTACGACGAACTACGGCGTTTTGTCGGCGTACTGATGCCCCGGGTGGACGGTGTTCCGCTCGGGGCTTTCGCGTTTCATGCGGAGCTACTGAAGAAACAATTCCTCTCATGGAACCGTTACGATCTAACCAGGCTATGTCTGAACTTGTCGGAATCAGTCCACTCGTTGCACCGTTACGGTATCGTTCTGGGTGATCTGCATCCCGGTAATGTGATGGTTTCTACTGATGGCTCCGTCTGCTGGGTGGATGCCGATAGTTTCCAGATCGAAGACTATCCCTGTTCGGTTGGCACGGAACGGTTCCGGGCACCGGAGCTTCGCGGTAATTACGGAAACTTCCTCCGTACCCGAAGCCACGATGCCTACGCCCTGTCCGTTCTGCTCTTCATGACATTAACTCTCGGCCTGTCTCCCTTCGCTCGGCAAGGTAGTGGAGAAGACATGCAGGAAGCCGTCAGGAAGGGAGTACTGCCATACCCGTTTGCTTCGTACAAACCGCCGCCGGGAATTTACCCGCCCGATACGCCCGGACGTTATGTCTGGTCGTATCTCCCCCGCAAGCTCCGCGACGCACTGGGTCACAACCTCACCTGTGTCCAGCGTCGCGATTTGCGTCCACGCGTCACGCTGGGGTATCTGGCGCGTTGTTTGCAGCAATACCTCAGGGATATGGAGCCGGGAGGCAGAAGGGATCATCCCATGTACCGGGATCTTCTGTACGACCGTCCCTGTCCGCCCCGAAGTCTGCTGGTACAGATGACACCCAACATCTGTACGGACTGCGGGATTCTCTTCAGGGAAGCTCCTGACGATGTCGCACGGCGTTTACGACAATCTCATACCCGTCCCCTGTGCAGGCTCTGCATCAGGCGTCGCAGTGCGTTGAATCAGGCCTCCCGAAATTAACCACCAACCATTAATTCAAATCATCATGTCCACATCATTGACAAATCCACCAAACAGGAACAGCTCGCCGCCCTGCGAGAATTCAGTAATAACACCAACGCCCGGCTTCCCGTTCTCTTCCTGCTGGATGCCAGCAGCAGCATGAACGGCATTGTCCGGGGTGACAACCAACACATCCTCCGTCAGGAACACTCTGACGGGATCAACTGGAATATCGTCACGGGAGACAATCTCGTTACCCGGATAGACGAACTCAATACCGGGCTTCAACGGTTCATTAGCGACATCCTCGCCGATCCTCTGGCAAAACTGACCGCTGATGTAGCGGTGATCACATTCGCTCGGACAACGACGACAGTGAAAGAATTCGGTCCGATCCGGGAATCAGACTCAAAGCTCAAAATCACCGCGTCACAGGAGAATGAAACGCTCCTTGGCGAAGCCATTGAACTGGCTCTGACTGAACTTGACAGCCGTAAACGTATCTATCGGGCACACGGGGTGGAATACTATCAGCCCTGGCTTGTCGTGATGACGGACGGCGTGCCTACCAGCGCCCGGCACCGGGAGCTGGAGGAACGATTGAAGGAACTGACGGCTGCCCGCAAGCTCAGCGTGTTCGTTTTCGGTATCGGCCGCGCTGATCTGTCGGAGCTTTCCTGCATCAGCCCGGGACGCCCGCCCATGCTGGTCAACGATCAGAAGTTCACAGAACTTTTCTCATGGTTGAGCCGAAGTGTCCGCATGGTCAGCATGTCTGTGCCGGGTAACGGGGTATCGTTGACTCCGCTCCCGGAGGATGTGTGGCAGGTGTAGGGCTGGCCACATCAGGAAGTCTCTCTCATGGAGGGGCTTTCTTTTAGATAGCCCACAACATGAATGGTGTTATCTCCACTATTTCATGTTTATGCGTTTTCCTAAAAGAACGGTTGGAGTTATTTCAAGAGATATTCCCATGGGAGCGATTCCTTTTGATGAAAGTCGTCGGATGATGGGAGCTTTGAGCTTTTCATGCATGGCGGTTTTGCTATGCTCCATTGGGCTTGTTGTTCCAGAATGACTGCTGTTATTCGGGTTGCAATATGGATTGATCGAAAAGAAGACAAGGTATGACCCATCTGCCGACAGAAGATGAAACCCCGGTTCCCGGAGAGTTGTTATTGTATACTTCTCCGGATGGCAAAATCCGTCTGGATCTTCGCATCCATGATGAGACGTTGTGGATGACTCAGCAGATGATGGCTGAACTGTTCCAGACAAGTAAACAGAACATCGGGCAGCATGTTGCGAATATCCTGCAAGAAGGTGAGCTTCAAGAGGATGGAACTGTAAAGAATTTCTTTACAGTTCGATTCGAAGGGGAACGGAGAGTAAAACGTTCTGTTATCTTCTACAACCTCGATATGATCATTTCCGTTGGTTACCGGGTGAATAGCATACGGGGCACTCAATTTCGCATATGGGCGACCCAGCGCCTGAAGGAATACATGATCAAGGGATTTGCCATTGATGACGAACGCTTGAAGAACCCGCCGATTCCCGGAACGACACCGTTGCCGGACTATTTTGATGAATTGCTCGAACGTATCCGGGACATTCGTGCCAGCGAGCGGCGCATGTACCTGCGTATCAAGGATGTTTTTGCCATGGCGGCTGACTATATACCGTCCGGAAAGGAAACGACAGAGTTTTTCAGCTCGATTCAAAACAAGCTGCACTACGCTATTACCGGACATAGTGCCGCAGAATTGATGATGATGCGCGCTGACGCATCAGTGCCCAACATGGGGTTGACCAGCTGGGTGGGTGATCGGGTTCACGCCAGTGATATAACGGTAGCAAAGAACTATCTTAAAGAGGAAGAAATCAGCGATTTCAATCGTTTGACTTCTTTGTGCCTGGACTTTGTGGAAGATCAGGCAAAGAACCGCCGTGAGATATTCCTGCATGAGTGGGAAAATAAGCTTAACGAGCTGCTTCTCCTCATGGGGCGACGAGTAATGAAAGGTAAAGGGGAAAGATCAAGGAAGCAGGCTCAAGCACATGTCCGGGAACAATATCGCCTTTATGAGGAACGTCGCAGATTATCAGACGAACAACAAGCGGAACAGGACTATGTGAAAGAACTGGAGCAGGATATCAAAAAGCTGGAGAACAAGAAGGGTCGCAAATAATTTTCACTTCCAGGCCGTTAAACGCTTCAGTATATGGTGATGTATTTTCTTTGAAGAAAGCAGCAGTATTCTGTTGCCACACTTTTTGATTCTCTGTCACCCATTATTGACAATGGCTTGTTGACGCATCGTCATTCTTGAGAAACGGGTAATTTCTGTGCCCGTTTCTCGGCTATGTTCATCAGGAAGCTCATTTGATCCGTGGAGTCCTTACTGATAACATCATTCAACTTCCAGAAAAATTCTGCGAGTTGAGCATCATTGCATTCTTTCTGAATTCTGTCTTCCATGGCAGGAAGCAATAGTTCCTCCTCCCTGGTTTCAGCCGGATGGGCGGCAATGACATTATCAGTGATATTTGACAGGGGTAGTCGGACTTCGTTGAGATACCCCTTATTCAGTTCATCACAGGTTGTCCCCCATTTTTTCATCAATGTATCATATCTCTTCCCGATGATGTCGAGGTAATCCATGGCGTCATTGTAGGTCGCAAGGGAAAGAATCTCCTTTTCCAGCTCCTGTTTCAATTCATCCATCTCCTTGCGACACTGGCGTTGCGCCGTCTCAACCTTCCTTTCGTATTCCTTAACCTTGCCAAGATAGTCATCCAGTTTGTAGTAGGTTCGGATTTTTCTGTATAGGGCGTCCTTGAATTCTTGAGATGGCTTGGCTGCCCATTGTTCGGACGGATGGGATGCAGAAGAAGGAACGTCAGTCCGGGACGACTGTTGCCATAGCCATACGCCGGCAAGTACAAGAATGATAACGGCAACAGTGACTGCGGAGAAAACGGATTTTCCGGAAGCTCCCGTTTTCCGTAATCCTCTGGACTTTCCCTGTTGCAGCCATTCCTTCCACTGTCCGGATGTCTGACAACGCTCTTCAGGCCTGAGCCGCAGGTTCCTGTCAATGGATGCCAGCAATTCCCGGGGCCATGGCTGGGAAAGAGCCATGCCTGAGAGCGGGGCGACATCATCCCGCATCAGCCTCCTGTCGGCCGGTTCGACGGAAATTCCCGACATCAACTCGTACCAGGTAGCGGCCAACGCATAAAAGTCCGTCCATGGACCGATTTCGCCTTTTCCAGTGATCTGTTCCGGGGAGGCGTATGTGTATGAAAACTCTCCCTGAGTGATCGTACAGGTCACTTCCGGCTTGTTGAGCGCCGCCCCGAAGTCGATCAAAACAGGCAGTCCCCGTTCATCAAAAAGGATGTTGCCGGGCTTGATGTCACGATGGTAGATCTCCTTGCCATGGAGATAGTCCAGCCCATCCAGCAGGAGCAGGAGCCACTCGTCGGTTTGTTCCGGGGTCATCGTACTCTTTCCGGAAGCAGCTTCATCCATGCGCTCCCGCAGCGAACCGCCTTCCACCCACGGCATCACATAGAAGATGCTGCCATGGGACTCGAAAACATCGTAGACCCGGACGATGCGTTCATGGTTCAGGGAAGCCAGGGTCTGCGCTTCCTTGCGGAGTGAATCCATAGCCGTCCGGTAAGCCTGCCGGGACGTATGAGGCAACGGGATGATCTCTCCTGTAATCGAATCCCGGCTGCATAGCCCCAGAGGGAAACATTCTTTGAGAACGATGTTGCGTCTGAGCTGGCTGTCCCAGGCAATGTAGGTGATGCCGAACCCTCCCTGGCCCAGTACCTTGAGCAACTTGTAATTGCCCAGCAGAGTTCCCGGAGGCAATGCGAAGCCGGAGGCGTCCATACAATCAGATCAAGCAAGCGGGGGATTGCCGAGCCTCGGCACTTCGTCGGCCAGGAACTCCTTCAGGGTCTTGCCCTGGGAGAAGGCTTTTTTCTCAAGAACCTTGCGGGTATCCGGGTCGAGTTTCAGGGTAATCAACGTCTCCTCTTCCACCTGCACCCGGCTCGGGAGAGTCATCGGGAGCTGCTTGATGAGTTCCCGGATGATGTGTTCCTTGGCGGCGGGAATGGGCTTTTTCGCCATCCAGTTGCGGACGGTCGCTTCCGTGACGAAACATCGTTCGGCGAGCCATGCGTAGTCAAAGTTGTTGGCTTTGAGCCACAGCTTGACGTTCATTTTCAGCTCATCCTGGTTCACTCCTGCCATGTTTCGGAATGTAGCACTATCGCTCAGGAATGGCAATACGGTTATATAACATCCCTATTTTTGAGATTGAGGTGAGATTTTCATGTTGACTAAAATCGTAAAAAGGAGATATACAGGCAATGTAAACGAGATGCCGGCAATGAAAAGTATCATCCAGTTCACCTGTCCCCAATGCGGAGGCCATCAACTGATGCTCGTCGAACGGGCCATGCACCGTTCTATCGTCCAGACTCTGGAAACGGACCGACAGGGAGAATTGACTGTCGGGAACAAGGTTCTGGTGGACGATTTGTGCGGAGAACCGCTGGGGTATCGCTGCGCGGACTGCCGTCATCCGGATTGCCATGGTCATGATTCATCGGAAGGGTTTCAATGGCATTCTCTGGAGGAGGTGCAAAGCGCCGGGGGTATTATCTGGCCGGACGGGATGGAAACGGTAGAGCATCGGTGCATGGTTTGTTTTCCCGACGGGAAGATGACGCCTGTGATTGTCGAGGTCGTTCATCCCGGAACTCTCACCGAGAAGGAACGCCGCACCGTTCTGGAACGTGAACGAGCAGCGCATGGCATTCTGATCAGCCAGTCGGATTCCGGGATCCGAACGTTGGCCTGCCGCAACTGGAAGCGGGTTAAGAGGCATATTCTGCAACCGACTTCATCTATTCCGGAATAAGACAGATTTTATCGCTTCGGTTCAACAACTATAAAACGAAAGGAAATAATATGAAGAAATGCATAACAGGCGGCATTGCCGCACTTATTACGTTGACGGTCATCTGCATGATGGCCGGTCAGTCACAGGCCTCCTCGCATCAGCAATCTGTAGGGGACGCCATTTGCCATCAACAGAACCAAGGGGTCATCGTTTGCCCCGGATGCCAGGGCAAAGGCAACATCGGAGGTCAGAAATGTCAGCGCTGCCAGGGGAAAGGTATCCTTAAATCGAATGGTATGCCTCTCTAAGAGTCATTAGTGGGAAAGGTGTTGCTTTTAACTCCAAACGATACCTTTCGCACTCTCTTTTTACATATTAGTCGCATAACAATCATTGAAATTTATGGATAGCAAACAGTATTACATCACCCTCCCGGATAAAACACAGGAAGGCCCGTATGATGAAAAAGCTCTCATTGCCCGGTATCAAGCGAGCAAATATCCGGAAGGCACGCTTGTATGGTGTGAGGGGATGGCTGGCTGGATACTCATTGAAACAATGATATCGAGTGTAGAGAAAATAACAAATGAGGAGAGAGAAACTACCGATTGCAAACCGAATACACCTCCTCTTTCCGCCTCTATTCCTCCAACACCGCCAATTCCTTCCATTCCCGATAATTTCAAGAAAGAGTATTATGTAGTGGATTATGATGGCAATAAACAAGGGCCATATTCTTTAGATGAATTGAAGAACTTTGTAAAAATAGGAAAGTTATATGGCTCCGAATTAGGGTGGAAACAGGGTATGACAGATTGGGTGTCTCTGAATGATATTCTAGATATTCGCCCTGTCACTTACTATATGGAACCTCAAAGCTGGGTTGCCTGTAGTTTTTTCTGCGCCTCATCAATCCTGAGTATAGTGTCAACCATAGCATTCAGTGATCGCAGTTACGGTGCTTCCATAATCTTTTCATGGGGTTCCATATTGACTTTTTTGACGGCATCCATCTTACTATTGATCAGACTGTTCAAAGCATGGAAAGTATTGCAGAATATTTCCGGTCGTATTCGGATCCCTTCTCCCGGTCAGGCTATAGGTTTTCTTTTCATTCCATTTTTTAATTTTTATTGGGGATTTGTTGCATTTTGCAAAGTCAGTTCATTAGGAGATAAGCTTCTAAAACGACCCGGAAGCATTCAATTATGGCCATTCTTAACGTACTGTGTTCTTAATATACTCGGGTTATTTGTCCATGGTGCGTTAAGAGGAGCGGCCAGCCGGAGTAGCTTTGAGAGCTGGCTGATCATTGGCAGTATAATTTCCACAGGATGTTCTGTTTGTGCTATATTTATGATCTATTATATCAATAAATTGATTTCTAAATATCATAATACAAAACTTCCATGTTAACAGTTCGTTAATTTTATCATAAACTTATGAAGAAACATATAAATTCGAAGATATATCGAATCGGTCACGTTGCGATTCTTCCGTTGATTTCCGTATTATTCCTTTCCTCATGTGGAAAATCCGACAATCCGGAAGCCAATAAAAGCGATTGGAAAGGAAATACGGTCCTCATGAAGGCTGCCAAAAATGGTAATATTGACTGGATAACTGAATTGCTCAATGACGGAGCACGTGTAGATACTAAAAACCAGGATGGAGAAACGGCTCTCATGTTGGCTGCTGAGAATGGGCATACGGAATGTGTGAAAATATTGCTAAAAAATTGGGCTGACGTGAATGCAAAAGATGAGGACGGAAAAACAGCCCTCATGTTTGCCGCCTCTAATGGAGATGCTGCCAGCGTAAAAGCATTGATAGAAGCCGGGGCAGACGTGAACATGAAGAATAACGGCGGATGGACGGTTCTCATGAAGGCTGCCGAGAATGGGGATGCCGGGATCGTTAAAGAACTGTTGAAAGCTGGAGCGGACATGAACGAGAAAAGGAACGGCGGACAGACTGCTCTCTGGTGGTCTGCTATGAATGGGCATGCGGAATGCGTGAAAGTATTGCTAGCGTACGGAACAGACGTAAATGTGAAAGATGAGAATGAAGAAACGGTTCTGATGACAACAGCCTTTTATGGGCAAATAGAATGCATGAAAGTACTGCTAAAATCGGGGGCAGACGTGAATATGAAGGAGAACAAAGGACGGACGGCTCTTATGTATGCGGTTATACCTTCTCCTAGTCATAAACGTGCGGAATGTGTGAGAGCATTGTTAATAGCCGGGGCGGATGTGACGGCAAAAGATAAGGATGGGAAAACAGCTCTCATGTTGGCCGCCAACTCTGAGGAGAATGCGGAATGTGTGAAGATGTTACAGGAAGCAGAGGCTATGAAGTAGCGTTGAAATAACACCTCTTCCACCGTCATATATACCAGACACAGGGATTACCTGCCTGTCATTCTTCACAAAGCCGCCATGTTCCCGATCCCGGGCATGGCGGCTTTTCTGTATTCACCCATCAACAAGGAAAGAACAACCATCATGGCTATCAAACTCATCGCCAACTACAGCAAACGTCTCGGACTACCGGGGTACTCCTCCCATCAGTTCGAGGTATCCATCGAAACGGAAATCACCCACACATCCGAACTGGCTGCGGAAACGGAACGACTCTACGGCTCCCTTCAGTCCGCCGTCGATGCTCAAATCCAACAAGTCGGATTCGTCCCTGACGAACATTACGGCACACAGGCTACACAAAGGCCAGTTCCTAGAGCTTCCGCTTCACTGACGACATCAGAATCATCCGTGAGACAAACACCACCTGCAGGAGCTCCCGAGTCCTCTATTGCAACCGTTCCCGCATGGAAGTGCTCGGAGAAGCAACAGGCTCTCATCCTGGAACTGGCCGGAAAGGTCGGGCTGGATGACTCTGCCCTGAACGAACTGGCTACCCGGAGATTCAACAAGGTCGTTGCCATGCTCGACCGCATGGAAGCTTCCGGGCTGATCGACGAGCTGATGAACCGCTCCGGTGCGACATCCAAACGCTCGGCATCAGGCAGGAACAACTACACCCGCCGTCCCGCTGCGACTTATGCCGGTAACTCCAACCCGTACTGACCTATGATTGCTCCCGTAACCCGCCCCATACGTTCATCCTCCCTGCACCCGGCTATCGCATTGATGAAGAAGTTTCCTTCGGAGGCTTCTTCTCCCTCTGCCGTACGCCCGGACTACCTGTCTCCCTCCTCGGTCAAATCGTACCTGTCGTGTTCCCTGCGCTTCTTCTTCGAGAGGGTAGCGCAGATACGGAAGCCGACAACGGTCGCCCTGCATGTCGGCAAGGCTATCCACGCCACACTCCAATCCTTCAACCTCGCCCGATGGCGGGGAGAAGACAGCAGTGAGACGGCCATGGAAGAAGCCTTCTCCACTCACTTCCTGGAGCTGGAGAAGACGGAAGGGCCGGTGGACTACGCCGACGAAGAAACACGCCAGAAGGTACATTCCTGTGCTTGGAACACGGTCAAGGCCTACATGAGCTCCGATGAAGTTGCTTCACAAATGCCCCTAGGAGTAGAAGTCGGCTTGTCAGCCACCATCCCCGACCTGCCGGTTCCCGTGCGCGGCGTTATCGACCTTGTCCAGCACGATTTGACGGCGGTAGACTACAAATCCGCTGCCGCCAAACCGGACGTCGGGTACGCCGCCTTTGATCATGAACTCCAGCTGGTCACCTACCAGATGATGATCGAAGAAGCCACAGGAGGCTCTCCTCCATCACTGGATCTAATCTATCTGATCAAGACAAAGACGCCGCAGGTAATCCGGGTCAAGATTCCGCCTGCTGACGAACAGCGTAAGCAGCGCGTCGCCGACCTGTACAGGATTGCCTACGAAGGCATTACTACCGAGCGTTTCCATCCACAGCCCGGGATGCAATGCTCCTGGTGCCAGTACAGGAAAGAATGTTCCGGGTGGTGTAGAAAGTAGTGTGGAAGTCATTCAGAAGCCTGCCGTAAGGTTGGCTTCTTTTTAGCCTTCTCGAATGGACGGCAGCCCCTGGGAACAGTTTATTTCTCATTGAGACTTTCTTACTTTGATATGGCCTTTTGATACGCCTCTTCAATAATATCCGCACACTTTACGACGTCTTTTTTTATATCGCTCTCCCAAATTCTTATCACGTTCCACCCCTCATTTTCCAAATGAACGGTCTGCTCCTTATCTCGTTGGATATTACCGAGAATTTTGTCCCGCCAAAACTGCGTATATTTATCCAGTTCTTCCTCTAACGACGATAAGCCTCGGATTGCCCAGTTATGTCCGTGCCAGAAGTCACCGTCACAAAAAACCACAATTTTCGCCCTCGTAAAAACCACATCCGGTTTGCCTTTGAGAGATTTTACGTTTACTCGATAACGCAAACCGCGTGCCCAAAGAGCGTGGCGAAGCGCGAGTTCTGGTCTCGTATTTTTGGACTTCACCGCAGACATAATCTTATGGGTCATTTCTAAAGTCCTAGACATATGCATCTCCTAAACCACAAAGTCAATCGTTACAGAATACCGCCGCTACTCCAACGGCTCCGAGCGCGGTTTTAATATGTTTCTTATCTGCCACAGTGAGACTGTTATTCGTGGCAACAAGATGAAGGCATATTTCAGGCATTTTCCCATCTACTGATAGTCCCGCTTCTCTCGCTATTAGTTCTAGAGCTTTCCTCAGCGCAGTTTCCCATTTTAGAACGGTTCCACCGCTGATGACAAAAATACGACCGTCATCAGAGCGAGAAACCGATACCCGTGAGTCTTTTCCTGTGCATTGTTGAATAACAAACGATGGGACTCCGTATATTCGCTGAATTGTGTCAGTCGGAGACACCCCATCGAGAGCGCATTTCGTAAACCGTTTCATGTAGGCATTGAGAATTCCATCCTTGATGTATGTGCGAACTTTTTCCTTTGGGTAGTATTCCCGCAACACGCCACCAACAGCGGAATCCTCAACAAGAGAGTCCAAAAATAGAGAACTCTCAGGACGGCTTAAAGTCCTGTAGCTCATCTCATCGGCTCTAGCGTATATGAGTGTCTCAATTTGGTTTCTCTTCTTGTTTGGCAGTTTTTGTGTCATATCAAAATCCCTCTGGAAATTTCAGATTAGTCTCGTCGTCAGAGCCACCCAAATCCGCTACATCTTCAAGCCACATGTTTACGAAACTCTCCATTCTCGCGTCAGAGAAAGATACAAATCCTTCCTGAAGGTAAATGACCTCATTTTCCGCTCCTTTGACTTTTCCCTCTCTGTTCATTTCAATGATATCGGCCATACGGCGAATATCCGATACAAAGTCCAATACGATGACTTTCTCTTTGCCGTCCGACAAGCGTAACCCTCGCCCAAGCTGCTGAACGAATATCCGACGTGAGTGCGTAGCCCGCAAGAATAAAAGGATATTGACGTCGGGTATGTCGATACCCTCGTTCATGACATCTACCGCGCTAACCGCTTGATAAGTTCCCGCTGCGAACGCCAAAAGCCTCCGCCTCCGTTCCGCTTTATCAACCCTCGACAGAGCAGCACAGGGAATTCCCGCCGCTGAAAGCATATCAGCGAAACGATTACTATGTTCAATGGAAGGCGAGAATATAGCTATCTTTGGATTAGGAATATCCTTGACAACTTTCCTAATCTCCGAAATGACGGCCTCGTCACGTTGAGGCAGAAATAGACGTTTATTCAGGTCGCGGATTGAGAGATTCTGCCTACTTATCCGCTCCATATTATCCCAGTCTACGTTGTCGCACAAAATTCGGTAATCCACTTTGGAGAGATAACCCATCGCCATACCATCAACAAGCGATACCTTTTCCAAAGCCTCTCCGAAAACAGTTGTAAGGCTTTGCCCGTCACCGCGCCAAGGAGTAGCTGTCATGCCGATCAAGAACTTTGGTTTTAGATGTTCCAGGCAAGTTCTGAAGCCGTGTGCGAGTGCGTGGTGCGCTTCGTCAACTATCACGACATCAAACTGGCCTGGCTCAACTCCCGGAAGATAACCATATAGGCTTTGATAAAGCCCAAAGGAGATACCTTCCGTGTCGCGTGGCGGCAAGCCGTCGAAGAATACCGAAGTTGGCACCTCCTTTTTTATTTGTGACCAAAAGCCCTGTTCCAACTGAAGAGCCAAGTCAGTGGCATGGCACAGTACGAGAATGCGCCGACATCCCTTTTCCCAAAGTTCACGGGCAATAGTCGCGGCGATGACCGTTTTGCCAAGTCCCGTGGCGACAATGTAGAACGCTCGCTTGTCTCCTCTTTCAAATGCCGCGAGTACCTTTTGGACAATTTTGTCTTGGTACCGCCTCAATCCTCGCCGACTAGCATGGTCGACGGGCATCTGGTTTATAAGGGCTTGGATAAACGCGCCATTCCAAAGTTTTAGGGTGTATCCGTTCTTCTCAAGCTGCTTCTGACGTTGACGAGCGGTTTTGGTAAACTCCCCGTTAGTGGCAACAGCGGCAATGTTAGCGTCATAGAATGACAAAGCGTCAATAGCCTCTTTCAAAGCTTGAGGTCCTATATAGCGGTCGCCAGAAACAGCCTTAGCCTGAACAACCCAAGACCTAATCTGGTGGCCTTCTGGTCGTGTGGCGAGGATGTCACACCCTTTGTCGCCTGCTCCACCGATAACAGTGGTGTCATTCCAACCCAAATGTTCCATTAATCGGGCAATTACCCGTTCAAGGCCTTTCCAGTTATACCCGTTAGATATGTCGTCCGTGTAAAAATTCATGCGTTCAGCTCCTTAAGCAAGAAGTCCACGCTCAACGACGCGCGTGCGAGTTCGTTCTTTTGAACACGCTGGCTATAGCCGGAAATTACCCTAAGAGCGTCCTTGATAAATGATAGGGCACGGTCTTTGGACTCATCTCGAGCACGGAGGGTCGCTTTTTCATCTTGCAAATTGATTGTTATATAGGGAGTTTGAAGCACCTTTCCGTCAAACACATCCTCTGGGAATCGTTCAATCAGTCTATACAACGTTTTAGGCGGTACATAATCAATAGCATCATATCCTTCTTCTATTCCAGACTGGAAAGCTGTGAGCAAGGTAGTGTTTGACTGAATTAGGTTCGTAACAGTTTCCTCGACCTCTCCCGCCGATTCGTGGACACAATTAACCACGTCAGCAGCGCGGTCTCTGAGAGCAACCGCTAGCTTTTCTCTCAGAAGGTCAAACGCGCTACTTGCTCTATCTTGAAGCGATTGACGATCTATTTTGGCTTCTTGCATCGTCGTCTCCACTAGTTCGGCGTATACCGATACCAAATCAGGCAGACTATCACGAGCTTTCAGTTTCTCCGACAGATACTGCAATAGGAGCATCTTCGCGGTTATTGGGTACTGAGCGAGCAACGGATGCGACGGGTCATAGACAAAGTCACAGTCTATGCCGTCAGACTGAAAGAAGCATGGCTTTTTCTCACCGCGATAAAATATTGAGCCACGGCTTAACTCATACACCCTCACATTTAACGAGCCGGTGTTACCAAACTTATAGTTACGCCCACTCAACTGGCTTACGGAAATAGCCCTTTGAATTAACTCATCCAACTTAGACGTTTCCGGCGAGGGAACGGGTTGGGGAGTAGTCACCGGCAGCGAGCTCGGTTGCGAGTCGTCTGTTGGGTTACCACGAACGATTACCTGTGGCGGCGATATTACCGTCCCACTAATGTATGCGCTAATATCGTCAGACGGAGTTTCTCCCGTATTGACTGCGGTAGTCGCCCTCGCACCCCCGGTACTCTGCTTTTGGTCTTCCTCTTGAGCGGCTTTCCACCACAAAATGTCGTCTAGGTAGTCGCGCATCCCTTTTCTAAACTCGGTGGCATATCTTTTTGCCACATCGTTAGGAGCAAAGAGACACTTTGTGCCTTTGTCAACCCTACGGAAGGCGTTGACTAAAACACAGAGAGGAGAGGGATTCTGTTCGGAAAATCCCAAAGCCTTTCTTGATTTAGGTAAGAAAGGACCCACACCACAAATCGCCTCTACTGTCTGAGCCCAAGAGTTATCAGAACGGTCAAAGTCGTTTTTTTGGTATGTCGGCAACAGGTAGTCAACGTGCAACTCGCCAACAATACGACCACCTACCGAAGTACCCAATTCCAAGGGATACTGAAGTTCTTTTTGCCCGGTGATGGGGTTTTCGTATTGGAACAGTGACTTATCGGATATGAGAATTTTTCGCCCATTCCGTATGAAATCGATGCCGAAATCGTTTGGGTCGGCGTACCGTTGAATTCCAAGCCAGCCAGTTAACCTCTTACCTCGTTCTACGATATGGGCCGGTAAATCACGTCCCTCTTGCTGGTCAACATAGTATTGTTCCGCTTCATCGGCAGTCAAATAGCAGTTCCGGCTCAAGTCGAAGAGAGCGTCGCCAAGATTTCGATCTATCATCATGCGGGCTGATACATTCTGGTCGCTGTAGCGCACATAGCGAGACTCAGACCAAACGCAATGGTTTCGCGGGCGCAACTGTCTGCCTTTAACGTATATAGCGATTTCCTGATTATTTAGAAGTGATGCGTAAATCGCCTCTAGTCGTTGTCGAATTTCATTCTCTTTATTCGGCAACTCAGTAAGTATGCCATGACGAAGTCGCGAGATGGTTATCTTTGTACCATGTTCAGCGGGATTACTTTTCGCTTTGTGGATAATAGGAGCATCAAAACGCCTGGTATCGATTAACTTTTGGAAGTCAATCTTGATGCCGACCCAATCGGAGTCCCCGCTCCTTGTAGTCATAATGGTTGTGACTTCACCCAAGCGCGCGGTCGAGATGTTGAATCCCATACCGAAAAGCCCCAAATTACCAATGGGATCGTTGCTTGAATATCCCGCGCGAACAGCATTTTGTAGCTGTTCTATCGACATACCGCAAGCGTTGTCTGTAACCTCGATAGCGCGGTCATCCGTAGCGACTGAGTCGGAAGCCCACGTCACGACAATCTTCCGCTCGTCTTCTTCCGGTATTGCGGTTTTATCAGAAAGGAACGCATCGATAGAGTTGTCAATCAGTTCAGCGACACATTGCCACGTCTGAAACGGTATTTCGCCCAATGTCCGCAAGATTCTCGGAGTCGGCGTTATATCGAGTGTGTTCATATTACACATTTCTTTCTTCTTCTTTCACAGTTTTCAGATAATTCACTATGGTCTTTGCCACTATATACGCAAGCATTGGTGGTACCGCATTCCCTATTTGAGAGATGCTTGTTGTCTTGGCATGAATAAACTTAAAATTATCGGGGAACGTTTGAATCCTCGCACACTCACGAACGGTCAGCCTTCGGTCCAACGAGTAGTGGAACTGAACCCTCGACTTTGGATTTGCCCGAATTGTATAGGCAGGCAAATCTTTTTTGTTGCTCTCGTCGCCTTGCCCATTGCCCTTTTTCGCGCGGGAAGCACCGAAATATTGGCTCTGGTTTGGTACACTTTCATCTGTTACGTTGACCAAATCACCTATAGCCCACTCAATGCTCCTGTGCTTCCCCTCAAATCTAGGCTTTGGAATTTCAGGAAATCCATTTACTTCGTGAATGTCATTCCTTACACAGATAAAGAATAATCTCGCCCTACGCTGTGGAACTCCATAGTCAGGAGCGAACATCTTCCAAACCTCAACTTTATACCCAGCGTTAGTGAGATCGGTCTTAATGGTCTTCAATACCTCTCCATTTTCCATACGCTCAAGGTTAATGACGTTTTCACCCACAACAACCATGGGCTTATGCTTATTCATATATGTAATAAGCGTCTGATACAGTCTCCCTCGCTCAGACTGTAGACCTCCCAAAGGGCCACAAGAAGAAAACTCCTGACAAGGAAAACCACCAATAAGTACCTCCGCTTTCGGAACAGAATTCACATCAACCGTGGAAAGATCTTTGACGAAAGCATGTCCTTCTCCGAAATAACCGTTATAAGTCTCGACACAAAGCGGCTCATAGTCGTATGCCGCTCGGATTACGAATGGTAATCGCTTGTAGTCTTCATCATGGTATCTGAAGTCACCGCGAAAGCCCAAATCCAGACCACCACATCCACAAAAGTACGAAACCACGGAATATGCCAGCCCCTGTTTATTCTCAGACATTACTGATGACTCCTTGTCCTATTTTGATTTGCTCCCTTGTTGTAAAGGACACGAAGCGCAATCTGTTGCATTACCTTATAGGAGGTTAAAATTTCATCAAACACGTTCATAACAAATAGCCTTTTCCAATAGCTTCAGTTCATTTTTTTTCTTGTTTGTTGTTTCAGCACATGCACGGATAATACTGGTGTCCATATTTGAGATGATATTCCAATCTGTCTTTAGATAATTTTCTAAATAGAAGCGCATGGCCTTTACTGATTGGATACGGAGGTTTGGAAAAGAAATAATCAGATCGCACAACGCTTTTTCCGTTGAAGCTGATATATAACAGTATCCCTCATTAGTCGTTTGCTTGATTAGGCCAATGGGGAAATATGCATCAGACACATGAAGGTATTCGTAGCGTCCAGTAGCATTCTCAAATACCTTGTTTCTCTTCATACATGCGGACTTGGTGGTATGTACCCGTTCAGGAATGACTCCTTTCGCCGACAAGACAGTTTCATATGAAACATAAGAGGGGTGAAGTAGATGGTTGGCGATCAACTCCCGAGAGGGAGAACCTTCTTCAGGAAGGCATATATACAAATCTCTACGTAGATTAAGAAGCTGTCCCTTTTTTTGTAGTCTTGCAATCCTGGCCATAGGAGCCTTGTAGTCCTCGAGAACTGACTTGAGGATATGTGTATGAATGGGAACAGTTCCAAATTGTTTGATAAGCGGAGCAGACATGCGTAATGCGTATGATAGATTTAGCGAAAATTGATCAGTAAATCAACATGAAATAAAATAAAGGATCAATTTCTGCTGAACCGATCACTTTGAAAAATCTCTATCCCTCCACGTCATATATTCCTGAGGAAGTAGATTCTCTGCTTCCTGTCTGAGCCCGCCTCCCGGCCTTGTTCCGGGGGCGGGCTTTTTGTTGCAACAAATCAATCATCAATGAATATGAATACTCACACATCCACACGCGAACTCTATCGCAATCGCGACAACAGCCCGCTGGACAGATTCCAGATCCGGCGTGTCGCGCCCTCCGTCTTCGCCGACCGCGAAGACGAGAGCCGCTCGAAGAAATACCGCTTCGTCTCGTCCGACTCTCTGCTTGACCAGATGGAAGAAGCCGGGTTTCTCGTCGTCGGAGCTCAGGAACAGCGTACCCGGAAACCGGACGGCACTCCTACCCGCAAGCACCTGATTCGCTTCGCCCACCGGGATGTGCTGGAACATCACCGTGAGCAGCGCATCGAAGTGGTCATGATCAACAGCCACAACGGCAGTTGTTCCTACCAGCTCATGGCCGGGATCTTCCGGCTGGTGTGTACCAACGGTCTGATTGTCGGGGCGCGTATTGCCGCGATCAACATCTGCCATATGGGCCATACCGGGGAGGATGTGATTGCGGCCAGTCTTCAGTTGGCCTCTGAAACGCCCCGGATCATGGACGACATCCGCCGCATGCAGGGAGTGAAACTACCTTACAAAAGGCAGGTGGACTTTGTTCATGAAGCGGCACAACTGCGTATGGGAGACGACTATGAAGACAGGATACGTCCTGAAGCTCTTCTGTCGCCCCGGCGCTGGAACGACATCGGCTTTACGGCGGGAGGTCCGGCTACTGTCTGGCAGTGCTTCAACCGGGTTCAGGAAAACCTGATTCGGGGAGGCGTTCCCTTGAAGCCTCAGAAGGATGGCGTCTATCGCCGCCGCTCCCTGCGGGCGCTCAATGGCATTGACGGCAATACGCGCCTGAACCGGGAGCTCTGGGATCTGGCCGACAGCTACGCCCTGAACAACTGACCTGAGACAATCATGAGAAGAAAACATCATCCGAGATTGAAACGTATGGAACGGACTCCATTGCTGACCGGGCTGGAACTGTCCATTCTCCTGTACCTTCACGGCGACTTTGAACGCAGTGATGAGGAGATCATGGCGGAATGCCGTGGCATCGAACAGGAGAGCGTCAGGCATGCCGTCCGTGGTCTGGCAGGGAAGGAATTCATCATCCGCACAAAGGAAGAAGAATTCCTGCTTCGGTCCGACTGCTGGCTGATTACCTATGCCGGACGACAGGCGCTCAAGCAATGGGTGTCAGCTGCTGCTCCGGCTCGTCGATCATCCCGGACAAGAGCTCACGCATCAGCATAGCCATGAACATGAAAGACCTCCTCATTGCTCTGGTGGTACTCGTACTGCTGTGTCTGCTGGGACCGGTCGTCGTCGGTATCCTGTCGGCTCTGGTGGCCGTGGCTCCGTATCTGCTCGCCGTGCTGTTGATCCTGGGCGTCATCGCCTTCTTCCGCAAGTAACCCTGACAGAAAAGGAATGAGACATGGAGACGATGCCCATCATCGCGCAACTGCGCTCCACGAGCGGATACAATACGGACGCCCCGTACGTGTACATGGAACTGGACACGGAACTACTGGCCCGGATCGAGAAGGCGGTGTCTCTTTACAGCAGTCATCAGAACGATCCTTCGCTGGGGTTGAGCAAGCTGCCGATTCACGGCCCGTCCATGACGGCTCTGGTGAACCTCCCTGAACTGACGGAAGAACAGCAGAAGTCTCTGGACGAGGACGAAAGCATCCTGCTGGATTCGCCGATTCCGGAGACGGAACTGGATACACTGGAAAGCTGCATTCGGCTCTGCGGTGAAGCCATCGACATCCTTGATGTGCGATGCCTGTACGCTGTGGCCTGCAACAAGCGCACACGGGACATGTATGAAGCCAATATCGGGGCCGTACTGAGACATCTGCTCAAGTCCCGCCATCATCCCGGAAAGGAGGAGTTGCCTGATGCTGACGATTGAGAAGTACAAGGGCACCCGCTTCTGGGCCGTCTTCCGCGACGGAGAGCTATTGGCCGTGACCGTGTACAAACGGGGAGCCGAGGCGATCGTCAGGACGCTGGAAGCCAGGGACGGATAAGGCCGCCATTCAGCAGCTCTTCTTCATCATGAAGTCGAGCTGTTTTTTAGCTGTCGCAGGGAGGTTCCGGTAAAGGAGAAAGTCCCTTTGGTGCCTCTCCTCGTAAACTACTTCCGTAGCGCCCCGGAAGCAATCTTACAGACCGGAAAGGCATTCGTGAAAAGGATCCGCATGGGTAAATCGTTCATGAGATTATTCCCGAATTAATCGAGGCACTTTGCTATAAAGTTTTGAAATCAAACTATCTCTATCTATGCCGTAGTGCATTTCTCGATGGCAGTTTGGACATAACGCAACTGCATTCGTTATCGTGTCGGAACCACCATCGGCAAGCTGTCTAATATGATGAACTTCTAGGTATGGGATACCATCCGTGCCATAAAAAGGGGCGACGTTTCTACATCCTTCACAAATTCCGTTAGCTACTTTCAATACCCATGCTTTTACCTTCGCGTCACGTTGGTAAGCCGAGATCTTAGTTTGTATGATTTTTGGAGTTACATTCCCTATTGGTTCATGAAGTAATGGTTTGTCCAATTCTTCACGCACAGCAGTTTCAAAATTCGCAACGGGAATAAAGGATACTCCTTCCGCTTCAGCAAACATTTTTTCAACTTTCGCCGCATTCTTTGCTCCAATATTTTTAGCCGGTTTTAATCCTGGTAGCCAGTTTCGCCCCATTAACGCCAGAACATAGGATATGTTCTGCATCCTGTACGCAAAGGATTTCTCCGTGCGTCCATATTTACGATGAAGTTCTTCATAGTAATGCTTTTTTGTAAAAGGCTTATTGGAATGGTGTTTTTGAAGCATCTCAACATAAACATCTACTGCTGCCCTTAATTCTTCATCCGTCCAGTCATTATTCATGATTATTATTGTTTACAGTATAAATCCTAGTCAGTCGATATTGGCTATCTCCGGGGACACCTGGATTCTAAATGATCATCACAGGGTTGAAATTTCCGAAGGCTAGACAAACAAAATCAGGTTCATTCCCTCTCTTACGTCAATACTGCCATAAATCCATCTCCATGTTCAAAGGCAGAGGCCATGCGATCCTGTTCCTGTTTGTTGATGCCGAATGATTCCGCCGCCTGCCGCCACTGGCTGACTGCCCGGGCAATCGGGTTCAGCAGGTCATTCGTTTCAGAGATCTTGATCCCGCATTCAGGAGCGATACTGCGGAGGACATCCAGGGATGCGGATGTATCTTCCCAGTCGATAGCCGTATTGAGGTAGCGGGGGCGTATATCCACGGGAGTCGGGTTCACGTCGAACAGTGGCGATAGAGACCAGCCTGTTCCCCCGGCCTGAAGGAACCCGTGATTCCGAAGATGGTCATCCGTGTTGGAAATCATGACGCTGAAGGCGATTCGCTGCCATAGCTGGCGCAAGTCTTGCCTGGGCGTAGCGCCGTACTGGCGGATAGCATCCACGATTTCGAGGTAACTGTGCTGTTCGTTATCCCGGGCTCCCAGCATGCTCATGGCCGACAGGTAGGGGATTCTTCGCCGTTCCTGTGTGCGGTCGAAGCGCCAGACGATCAGAACATCCTTGTCAGTTATTGTTTCCAGTTCGAAACGCGGGACTTGAAGCCCGGCTTTGAATGCCAGAGTCAAGGCGACGGCTTCCCATGCAACGATGTTGTATTCATCATCATGCCGAGGGAACTTGGCGATACAAAGCTGACCGGACTTATCTTTGACTGATGCTTTGGGTCGGGCTCCCCCCAGGGAAGAGCCGGGAGCGAGGAGCAACCGCAAGTCTTCGGCGTTTTCATCGTCCCGGCAGAAGTGATCGGCGGCATGCAGCAGACGAGACAGATTGACCAGAGGAGGAATCGGCGTCGTACCCGGAGGGGTGCAGAACGATTTTCCACCATCCTGTGAAAAGCGCAGCGCTCCCTGTCTAGCCTCGTCGTTCACCATGAGCAGATAGTCCAGTTCGGAGAGCGTATGCGGACTTTCATTGGCTGCTCGCGCTCGTGCCAGCTCAGCCCGCCGCATCAGAACGCGCCCCCACCTGTCAGGGGTGGAATCGCCAATCGCTCCGAATACACTTTGCCCGGGAGTGGTATGAAAGGTACCGTCAGCCAGAGGCAGGAGTGGTTCCAGTGCAAATCTGTACGGATTTGCGAGCCATTCCTTGTTGTACTCGAAGGAGGCAGATTCCCGGCCTTTGCGAAAGTACGACCACAATCTGCCTGCTCGTACTGGCTCCTGAGAGGAAGGCAGGTCAATGAATACGTCGATGGGAGTATCACTCATGAGTCTTGGGAAGGTGGATGCGTTTGGGCAAGCGTTCTTCTTCAAGAGTCCTGCCTACGGGATCATTATTGGCATCGACAAGGTTTTTGAGACGGTCGGTCAGCCCCAGGACGAACAAGACGGCGGCATAGTTGCCCAGGGATACGCTGGGGTCACCTTTTTCAAGTCGTCCCAGAGTTGCCCGAGAAATGAATGCCCGTTCAGCCATCAGTGTCGTAGGGATACGCCGCCTCTTACGGGCATCGCTGATGTCCGCCCCCAATTTCTTGAGCGCCGCTTTCACTGGGCCCGGCAATGGGGATGTGGTTTTCATGAGAGAAATATGTATCATATAGTAAGCAAAATCAAGAAATATGTATTATATATGAGTCATTATGAGAAATATAGGGTTCATTCCAATCCAAAATAATTTTTCTACTCTTATCAAGTAGTGCGCTGTATCATAACGCTATGCGTATGATACAGCGCACTACTTGGGTTACTTCTATAGATAAGGCCAACTCAATCGTAGCCTCCAACTCCAGAAATCTCAACATCCTGCTTGGCCTGCTGGGAGCCGGCGCCCTCGCAACGGGAGCCGTTGCCACCGGCAAATACCTCACCCGCAAAGATCCCAAGTCTGAGATGGGCAAGATCAAGCTCAAGATGCCCGCACTGAAGAAAGACCCGAACACGGCCGCAGAAGTCGAGTTGCCCATCGATATGCCAAACCTCAGCCCAGCGCTCATCGAAGGACTCAACCGAGGAGTCAGACTGCAAGCCCGGAAGAACGTACGCGCCAACTCCTTCAAGAGAGACCCGGAGACAGGCAAACTCATCCCATATGAAGAATGGAAGGCTCAACAGCTGGTGAATAAACCTACAGAGTCTCATCAATCTGACAACGTCATCGAATTTCCCGCCTTGGCAAAAGCGGCATCCACCTCTCCCGGTCTCGCCAATTTGCTGGCGAAATCTCTTGGAGCTGGCGTAGGCGGTACTATCGGCGCATTAGGAGGCGGCGCAGGAGCCGTGCACCTGGCAAAACATCTCGGTGCAGGGGATACAGCAACTGCTCTGACCGGCATTCTGGGAATGGGAGCAGGAGGTCTCAGCGGAGTTCTAATCGGTTCTTCCGTAGCAAACAAGGTAGCCCCTCCCGTAGAAGAAGGTGACCCGAAAGCCGAAGCGCAAGCATCTTTCGCAAATACAGGCTCATCGCCCGCCGGCTACACCGCCGACCTGGACGATGACTTTAGCGACGAAGATCTCGACAAGTATGCGTCATGGCAGGATGCGGCTAGTAATGCTGTTACTAATTTGGCGACCATGATTCCCGGCGGTTCGGCTCTCGCTGCCCCCCAGGTTGCTATAGACAGGGCCAAACAACTCGATCAGCAAGAGGCGCAAAAACGTCGAGCTGAGCAGCAGCAAGTAGACGCCTACATGGCCGCAAGAAGGCAACCTCAAACACAAAGTTTACCTTCGCCTCAACCTCTTACACGTTCTTCTAACGGGTTAATATGGGGAACTCAACAGCCTTGGAATAAAACTGCATCCGCTCCACCACAGCAAGGTCCACACATGCCAGCCAATCAGCTTGCCCGGCGCCCCGTTACGAACACCCTGCCTCTTTCCCCTGGATTGGCTCCAGCTGCGGCCAAGGCAGGCGCTCCTCCTGCCGGCAATCTCGACGACCTCTCCATCAAACTGCAAGGAACAGCCAACGACGCCCTCGACATGCAGGCCAAGCAGGCCTACGTCGTCGACTACATCGCTTTCCCATCGCCCGGCGTAAAGTCTGCCTACGATCTTTCAGGGCGCATGGAAGCACAGGCCATCATGGATCGCATCTACAACGAAGACCCCAGCTACTGGCCCTACGGTCTCGGCATTCCCGGACACGACGGCGTCTATCTCATTCGGGACAAGATGACCAAGCAGGCGGCTGGTTTCGTCGGATGGCAGCAGATGATGGAAGGGGGACGCCTCATCGGCTCCTACTCAATCGGCATTCTCCCGGAATACCGGGGGCATGGTTTCGCTAAGGAAGCCGTTGCGAAGATCCTCCGCGAAAAAGCAGCCGGGGTGGACGAAGTGCGCTCCTACGTGATGCCGCACAACCAAAAGTCCAAGGCTCTGGCCGCCTCTCTGCGCGTACCTGTCCACGAAGAGTTTTAACAACGAAAACATATGTATTACGAACAACTGATGAAGGTGGCTTCCATGCAAAAGAAGGCCGAGATTGATGTTCCCGGTCTTGCTAAAAACAGTCTGGTGCTAAAGTTCAAATTTATTCGTCTTTTGTTCCGGCAATACATGGAACCATGCTTCGCCTTCGGCAGCACGAACACCTTCCCGGTAGTGCTTTTCCGTCATGTTGGTTCCCGAGTGTCCAAGCCACATGGATACCCGGGGGATATCGTGTGTCTTGGCGGCTGCATATGAAGCAAACGAATGGCGCAGGGCGTTACGCGGCAGCGTGATGCCTGCCTGCTTCGCCAGTTTGGCCAAGCGGTTTCCGTGCTGTCCCTCGTAGTATTGCCAGTCTGACTGGCCGGATACAGGTTCATATTCAGCCAACGCAAGCCAGGCTTTGGCTGCCTCAGGAAGGGGGACAAATCGTTGCTTCCCGGTCTTGGCTATAGAAGCCGAGACAAAAACTTCATTCTTCTCATCGAGAATGGCCTCCGGCGAGATTCTGACGCATTCTGAACGACGAAGGCCGCAAAAGGCCGCCAGAGTCAGACGAAACAGCATTCCTTGATCATGTTCGAGTGCGGCCTGAAGAAGTTTCTTAAGATCGGAGGGAGTAATGATTCCGATGGCAGCAGATTCTGCTCTGGGGGCGAGTGTCCTCTCGACAGGGTTGTATGCGATAAGGTCCCGGCTTTGAGCCCAGACGAAAAAGCCATGAAGGGTCGCCCGGTAACGTCTCTTCGAGGCATTGCTGAGGGTCTGGTTTCGATATCGAAAGGAATTCAGCTTTTCTTCGATCATGTCCGGCGTGATTTGATTCAGAGGAAGTTCTTCCCAATCTTGCGTCCACTTTTGTAGTTCCTTGACCATGTTCCCATGGTGCGCTTTTTTGATGAGGTTTGATTCGAGCTTCTTATCGATCACTTCCCGATATTGCCCTGCGAGGGGACCGAACTTTCTTTTGAAGTCCACCTTGACCTGCTCTTTCTTGTTCGCAAGGTATCTGGTTAGAGAAAACAGGTTGGTCAATTCCTCAAGGCGATTCAGGTTTTGCTCGTCCGTACTCGTCATGATCCAATTTCCATCAGCGTCTTTCCGGCCATAACTCACTCCGTCGGCGATTTCCTGCTTCAGGTTCTTCAAGGCTTCACGTACTACCAGATACAGAGGAAGAGAAGATTGGTGAGTCACTTCATCATAGATGTTCCTAAACTCTCGCCACAAAAGGATGGCGTTGTAATCGCTTTCATCCACATGTTCCCTCCATTCCTGCTTCCGCAAGTGTTCCGGAAGCATATCATCCAAAGACTGATGCTGAAGCCGTTGATAGGCTTCAAGAGCTTCTTCGTAGGAATCAAAGAGTCGGTGAGTTTCCCTGTCACCGGACATATCGCGCACCAGCCATTTTTTCTTGCCCCGGTGCTTTCTCGGGGAAAGAGAGGCATGTGAACCATACAGCTTTTTCCGGGATCTTCTCACGGTTCACAGTATCCCATGTCTTATTTCTATTGACAAACCGAAAGTGTGTACAATCTGTGTACACAGTAGTTTTTTATTGATAATCAGTAGCCAGAGTTAGATTCAGGTTCTAGTGGGGGTTCCCCCGTGAAGGTTCGAGTCCTTTCGGGCGCACCAAACAAGACCCTGCAAGTTAACTGCTTGCAGGGCCTTACTGGTTTCTTTTTCTATGGTTTGACGGCTGGTTTGCTCCATGTGCCGGTTTTGATGTAGAATCAAAAGGCCGTGAAGGGACATTGAAAACGGGGGAAACCAGGAAGATTCTTTCCATTTCAGGCAAGGATAAGATTTATAAATCCGTTTTTAAGGAATGCCTGTGATTTTCAGGATAGGTTCCTTTTTCTTTTTTGGCGTGGATGCCTGCGAATTCCTCCTGGGCCAGCTTCATGAAGACGCAGGCGGAACATTTTCTTTCAGCGGTAATGCGTTGCCTGCGCTCCTGGTCATAGAGTTTTTCGTAGCGTTCGGCGCGTTTCATTTCCCTCCAGAGGAAGATGCCCATCACGGCTGCCACGGAGGCACCGTTCTGGACATATTCAAGCAGGGGATTGAGTTCCGAAGTTGCCATGCAAACAACCGCGAGGGTATTGGCTAAAACGACACTTGTAGTGACAACGGTCTGGGTCATGGTGAAGGAGGGGTCATGTTTCGAAGCTTCGACGCGCCTCCGAAATGCTGCCGAATTTGTTGAGTTGCACATGCGGCGGATCCGCAAAGGTTTTCCATGTGCCTCCCCACTCCAGCCCGTCAACCTTTGTGCAAAGTTTGCCCAGAGTGATGTAAAGAGGATGATCTTCCAAGTATTTGCTGTCCTGGAAAATTCCGAAATCCCAGGCCAAGCCAAAGTTGTGCCAGCTCCGGCCGCCACGGGCATTGGTTACCTTCGGGCGTTGTCTGTAAAGGGCATCCTGTTCGGCATACGTGCGTGTGCCGCAGATGATTTTTACTTCATATCCCCGGTTCCGGGCTTCATTCCGGGCCATTTGGAACCACTGCCGGGCGGCCTTTTGCGCTTCCGGCAGAAGGGTGGAGATGTTTCGTTCGGTGCGTTCGTCGAAGCGGTTGGTCTCCATTCTGTACCGATCTGCATCCCGGGCCCAGAGTTCCGCTCCGTCCCGTGTGCCGCTGCCTGTAATACCGTCAATGGTACCGTGGTAATACCCGGCCAGGCGCAAAAGTCTTTGCCAGTAGAAGGGGTCTTTCTGCAGGTCGGAAATGCTGTCAGCCATTGTCGTGGTCTTCTTGTTCCTTGTTCCGGTCTTTCGTGACAATGCCGATGAGACCTGCCACCGCCATTCCTGCGGCGATGATCTGGTCGGCAAGCGTCTGTTCGATAGTGGCTCCGCAAGCTGTGGCCAGGGCAAGGAGCCCCAGCCATGTGGAACGTTCCGTCAGTCGATTGAGAATGTATTTGAACATGTGATTGTTGGTTGGTGTTGAAAAGTTGCTCTGCGGGAGAAGTCTCCTCCGGCTTGCCGGGAACACCAAAGGTTCTGGAGAAAGGACTTCTTCGGTTCCTCCCCGCCACAAGGCAGATGGAGGCCACAGGCTCTCCGCACAAGTTGATTTGATGCTGTTGCCGCGATTCGAAGAGATTCCGCGGATACTTTTATTGCTTGCCCTGATCAGCAAAATTCGTCACAGGAAACGACACTTGTATTTTACCCATAAAGATACCATAATGCACCAACCAACGCCATTATGAATAATCGGTTAACATCGTTTATTATCCGCGAACTTCTGCCATCCCTTCGTTATGAATATCTCAGGGAATTGGAAGCATACCTCAGGAAAGAGGTAACCGATTTTCCTACGGTAATTCCTCCCGAACCTTTTTCCGATCGTCAACAGCTGGAGGCATATCGCGGAGCCCTCGGACAAACCATCATTTCCGGTATTTGTTATCGGATGTACGGTGTTAAGAAGGAGACGGACAGGATTTACCGTATTTTTCGTCTTCTGCAAACGTGCAGTTCCGGGGAAGCGACTGTAGATTTGCGGGAATACGCCGAATCGCTGGGAGTTTCCGTGGACAGAGACTTTTCCAATGGAATCGAGCTTGCCGTCCTGCATTTTCTGGCCGGAAATATTAACTTGCTCAGGCAGATTGAGGAATTGCATTCCATTAAAAAGGGGAAATCGTATCGAATTTTTCCTCCCATAAGCGATGCGCTTCCTTTTCCCATTATTACGGAAGAGGAAAGGGAGAAGGAAAAAGAAGGTTGTCGGCAATATCTGTCCCGAATATTGTCGGAGAAGGGAATGACTGATGTATGCGTCATCAACTGCGACCGGATTTCCTCGGATTATTGGTTCACCATCAAACGTGGGCATTACCAGGAAACCGTTGATGAAGTGGACATGTCGGCCAAAGAGATCGTCAGCAGCACACGTACTCCAGGGAATACGGACATTGTCATCTACAGGGGGAGTTCGAAATGTCTGTACGTCAATTTACAAGTTAATGCCAGAATCCAATGGATGATGCGAACCTACGCCGTGATTGCCGGTCGCATGCTGTTCGGCTCGGATATTTGGGAATTAAGAAACCGTTACTCCCTGGGCGTATTTAATAAAAAGTCCATTGCCGATATTGAGTTATTCAACAATATTCCGGGGCTTAGAAAAGTTACCATTTATAAACTTTTCATGTCCAGGCCGCTCCATGCGAGAAGGAAGACGGAAAGAGAGGTCTTGATGCGGGGATTTACGGGCGTTTACAAGAGTCTTTCCGAACTTTGCGACGAAGACGGTCCCCAGATTGTCGTCCCCAGCGGGTTCCATGTGGACAAAGCGTTTTTTCATTTTGAATTCGAGGAAGGCAACCCCAAGACCGTTTCATTGACTCCCGATTCGAATGGCCTGGAACTGGAAAATGAACAGTACAGGCTCATTGACATGTATTTTGAACAGGCGGGCTTTGACCAGTTGTACAATCGGACTCATGGAGCTTAATTACCGCAATATTCTCGATATCATCATTGAATGTGAGAGTCTGGAGTCACCCGATTGGATATGGAAAGCCAGGGTGGGAGGAGATTTCTACCCGGGCCACTGGGTGTGCGGCTGTAAACTTGCCGGGATATCCAGTGATTATTACAACCCTGACGATATCGGCAATCCTTTGAAAGTGGTGGCACTGCCCCCGGAGGACGATCCCTTTTACGAGTACGGCGGGAATCCCGGAGAAGAAGACCGCAGGCGTTTCTACGTGTTAAAGGAACCCTATTGCCGGGAGCCGGTTGAGAGGAGCGAGCTTTTCGTTCATGCCCTGGTGTTCAGGAAGATAGCTTTGAATATTGCCCGTTCCTGCGGAAAAACGGAACGGGGGATGAGCGGGACGGAACTGATTCCGGAGTGCCTCATCAAGCTCTTTGACTTTCCCATGGCCGCCTATTTTGCCTTCGCTTTTGATGAACGCCTGGTTTCCAGATGCCTGCGCACCATCCGGCAGGCACAGCCGGAAAACCCCTTCCTTCTTTTTGTGATGGGCAGCCGTTGGCGTACCGGAGCCATGGAGGCTGCAATCGTTGAAAAGTACAAGGGCATCGTTGTTTCCGTTTCCGACGTCATGGTGACGACGAAAGACGGATTTGCCTGGGCACACGGCTATTCCTGGGCATGGATCAGGGATGGCATGCCCGTTCATTCGCGCGCGGGGGAGGGGCTTCCGTCTGGCACAGCGTGGGAGGATATCTGGATTTCCGTGACCGATGAACGGGAAATAGTTTTTTCCCATTCACGGGGCGGTGGGGAACTGAAAGAATTCATGAGATTTTCCTACCGGGAAGAAAACCGTTTTTTCAGCAGGCAAAGAGCGGCGGCGGCCAAGGATTCCACGAAGCCGGCTTATAAAATGCTGTTTTTGTACGTGATGAATCCGGATGTGGCCTGTCTGGACAAGGAGCTTCTGGAAAGGGCCGGAATCGGAAATGAGGCGGAAGCCAGGTCGGATTTGCGGAAAGTTCTGATGGAAAGACTGCCCCGGCTGGCGGAAAGGGATCCGTTTGAAAAGAAGAGGGAAAAATCACGGCAGGGCATGTACCGCCGGTTTCAGGTACTTCCCTGTAAATCTTATATCCGTCCTTTGGAATTTATGCTCTCCCTTGAAAGAGAGCCGGAAAGGCGCAGGTAGGCGGCCAGACGGTTATTGATTTCCCCATTAGCGGCTAGCTGGATGAACTTATTCGTCCAGCTAGCCGATTTTTTTTATAAATAAACGAAAATCAAAGAAGATTGACGCTGCTGATGCTGCGTGTTTTTTGCTAGCTGGATAAGTTCGCACAGGGTTGGTGAATATGCATGAAAAGCAATCACAACCACTGCCGGAAGTCGTGGAAAGCCACGCCTTGTATCTCGCCCAGCGCCTCCGTTCAAAAGCAAAATCCATCGGTTTTCCGATATCCGAGGAAGAGTATCTGGATATTCTTCAACGTTTCAGGCTCCGATGCTGGGAGGTTTGCCGCCGTTACCGGAAAGGCGGCAGAGCCAGCATGAAAACATATCTGGGCAATGTAACCGTTTTTGATCCGGAGCGTTATTTGCGCGAGAGAAACCGGAAGAAGAGGCTGCTGCTGCGGGAAGCCCGTCCGCTTGAGTACGAGGATGGCCGGGAAATCTACGCTGATGAGCGCTCGGAATTTCTTTCCGGGTTGATGTTCAGGGAAGACCTCGCACGTGAAATGGAATCTCTGACTCCGCTGGAAAGGGCGTTGGTTGACGCCTTGATTGACGCCGAAGGAAATTTGTCCCGGGCCGCCAGGAAGATTCATCTGGAGGAAAGCAAGGCGCGCCGCCTCCGGAAACGAATCCGGGAGGAGAAATTCGCTTTTTTGAGAAATGGGCGACGAATTCCCGGAAACGCGGCAAGCAATCGTAGGAAGGCAGATGAACGACTTTTCCTCCTAACACATGTCCCGTGCGGGACGCACCTATGAGGGCCGTTTATTCGCTTTTTCCAATACCCATCAACAGTTGAAAAACATAATCATGAATACAACCAATCCATACGAAATTTCCAGTTCCCGGCCTCAGTGTCCGGAGAATCCCGCTTCCTGCTCCACGACAGATGCCACGGCAGTCCCCTCCCATGAAACCCTGCTTCCTGTGGGCTCGGTGACCGGAGATATCAGAAGCAACGACATCGTTCTTCCCCGCCTGAACATCGTTCAGAGCGTAGGCGCCCTTTCCGGAATATTTTCCCCCGGCAGTATCGTCTTCAACAGGGAGGTCGTGCTTTCCGACGGGAGCGTTCCCCTGGAGCTTTCCGTGCTTTCCGCGCGCAAGCAATTCATGGAAAAACTTCCCTTTGATTCCGTGGAGAAGCCAGCCGTTTTCAATTCCCTGGAAGAAGTGAAAGCCGTCGGAGGCACGGTCGGAAGGGGGAAGGGAAACCAGCCTTCTTTCACGCCCATTCTGCATGTGCAGGCGCTTTTCAAGGCGCCGGAGGGTGTGGATTACGCCTTTCCTCTGGAATACGGAGGCAAGTCTTTCGGGCTGGCCGCCTGGTCTCTGCGCGGCATGGCTTATTACCTTGCGGGGCGCGATATTCTCACGGCTTCCAGATTTGCCCTGCGGAACGAATTGTTCACCGGAAAATGGGAGCTTACGACCAGGTATAGGAAGCTGGAGCACAATGGCATTTTCATTCCTGCGCTACGCAGTGCGGGCCGCAGTACGCCGGAGTTCGCCTCCTTCATCAGGAGCATCGGTTAAATCTTTTCTTATCAGCCGCATTTAAAGACAGCAATCATGAGCATTCCAATCAAACGATTATTCGTCAACGGGTTCCCCAGCCTTTATGGTGGAGCGGGAACGGAACTCCACCACCAGATTCTCGTTTGGCGCAAGCTGGGCATGGAAGTCCATCTCATTCCGTCCTGGGATTATCACGGAGAACCCCTCTATAACGAGATGGCAGGCCTCGGCGTCATCATGCATGCTCCCGGAGACTGGTCTGCCGTGCAATCCGGTGATCCGGTTTTAGGCTTTTGCAACGCCGAGTTCCTCAATGCCTTGCCGGAGATACGCAGGCATACGAGGCGGACGGTTTTCGTGAACTGCATGACTTGGCTCTTTCCCAGGGAAAGGGAGGCGATGGAAAAGGGGGAAATAGCCATGTTTCTGTACCAGAACGAGGCTGTCAGACAAAACGTCATGCCCGTCCTGCGCCAGCTTAATGAAAGCCCGGAGATTTGTTTCATGACGTTCAGCCCCTATTTCCATGCCGACTCCTTTCCTTTTATCCGGGAACGCGATGAGGATTTCTTCGGTTGCGGGCGCATTTCCCGCCAGGACGCGGACAAATTCTCCGCCAGTACTCTGCATATCTACGATGCCTTCGTGGCGCCCGTCATGAAGCACGGTCTTTTCCTCGGTTTTGACAAGAGAAGCGAAGCCAAGATCGGCCGTCCCTTCGACTGGATCCAGATTGCCCATAATCAGCGCGAGGTCTCCCAGCAGGATTTTTACAGGCATTCCCGCATCGTTCTGCAGCCTTCGGATACCACGGAAAACTGGCCCCGCATCGGCTTTGAGGCCATGGCGAGCGGCAGTGTGCTCATTGTGGATAACCGGGGAGGGTGGCGGCAGATGGTGCAGCACGGCAAAACGGGGTGGCTCTGCGATCATGAAAGGGACTTCATCTACTACGCCTCCAAAATGGCCTATGAGCCCAGTTTGCGCAACGACATGGCGGAGGCCGCCCGCCTGCGCGGTCTGGAGCTGGGCGGCCTGGAAGTTTCCATGGAGAGCTGGAAGCAGGTCTTTGAAGCCATGGCAAAACTTCCGGAATAAACATTTATCAGGAAGCCGATCTTATGGATAAAATTCATGTTTCTCCCTGTTTTCTGCCCGGCATGCGCCTGGGCAACATCATGTTCACGCTGGCGGCCGCCTGTTCCCACGCCCGGACCGTAGGGGTGGAGTGCCAGGTTCCCTGGACCTACAACGATGCTTCCCTGATGCTGCGCTCCTGGCTCGGCGGCTGGGTGCTCCCTTCTACGCCGTGCGGCACGAATGAACCTCCATCCTGGCAGGAACCCTCCTTTTCCTACTGTCCGATTCCGTCCAACATCCGGGAAGGCGGCCTTTGCGGCTACTTCCAGAGCGTGCGGTATTTTGAAGAGCAGGAAGCGTTCATCCGGGCGCTTTTTGCGCCCTTCATCGCGGAAAAGGAATCCGGCACCCTTGGTGTTCACATCCGGCTCGGGGACTATAAACGGCTCCGTGACAAGCACCGAGTTCTGGACCTTGATTTCCTGCGGCGTGCCGCCGGCCATTTGTCGCCCGGAGTGCGTCACCTGGTGCTGTTCAGCGATGAGCCGGATGAGGCGGCGGACATGCTTGCGCGTGTGCCGGAATTCGGACGCTTTACGCTGGAGATCGACCGCGGCGCTCCGTGCGAATCCCTCCATCGCATGACGGCGATGGAGGAACTCGTCATTTCCTGTTCTTCCTTTTCCTGGTGGGGCGCGTGGCTGGGAAATACTCGGAAGGTCATCGTTCCGCACGACTGGTTTGTCGGCGGCATGGAAGACTACCGGGACATTTATCTGCCCCACTGGATAAAACTGTAATTCCGTCATGAACCTGTACCCATACAACAATGAATACTAGAACCGTTACAAGCCTTTGGGTGGGAGAGGAACTCCCCCTGATGTCCGTCCTTTGCATCAAGTCTTTCCTGGATCATGGCCATGCCTTCCAGCTTTTTACCTACAAGAGTTATGACAATATTCCCGCAGGAACGCTTGTCCGCGACGCGCGGGATATCCTGCCGGAAGATGCGATTTTCCATGATTCTCACAACAGCCTGGCGCCGTTTTCCGATTGGTTCCGCATGAAATTCCTTTCACAGGAAGGCGGTTTCTGGGTGGATATGGACGTCATCTGCCTGGGGGATGAATTGCCTTCCTCCCCTTTCTGGTTTTGCAAGGAGTGGTCGGAGGTGGTGGCCGTGGGCGCCATGGCCTTTCCTTCCGGTCATTCTATCCCCGCAACTTTGTGCTGTCTGGCTGAAGATCCGGCACTACCCGTTCCGTGGGACTCTCCGGAAGAAGTCCGGGCCAAGAAGGAGCTGCTCCGCCGGGTGCCGGACGTTGCCGACCGCCGCCGCCAGGTGCCGTGGGGGTTCTGCGGCCCTACCGGGATGACGCGCGCGTTGCGCCATTATGGCCTCTTTGGCCAGGCTGCTCCGTCTTCCCATATGTACCCGGTTCCCTGGACGCGGTGGCGCGATTGCTATAATGGCAACATACGTCTCGCCGGACCGGAATTGTCCAATGCCTGGTGCGTCCACCTCTGGGGCGAGATGGCCAGGCGGGAGCCGGATGCGTGGGAGAATATGCGCCGCAACAGCCTCGTAGGCGAACTGCTGGACAGGCATTTGCCGGACCACGCCGGGAGGCCTGCCCCCGGACCGCGAAAGAAAGTGAACATTCTGGTGGGAATCTGCAGTTGTACAGGTGCGGCGGATCGTCGCAAAGCCTGCCGCGAGACGTGGCTTTCCCATCTGCAGGAGGGGGTGGAATGCAGGTTCTTCCTGGGGCGCCGCACCCCTTTGCCCAATGAGCCCGATGTCGTTGCCCTGTGGGTGGAAGACGATTACAGACACCTCCCCGCCAAGGGGCTTGCCTTCTATAAATATGCCCTGGAACATTACGAGTTCGACTGGCTTTTCAAATGTGACGACGACACTTACCTGGTGCTTGACCGTCTGGAAAGCCTCTGCGATGGCCGCTATGACCTTGTGGGCGATATGTCCCTGGCGGACAGGGGCTTCCCCAGCGGTGGCGCAGGCTACCTGATGAGCCGGGCTCTTGTGGAAGACATGGTGGCACACGGCGATCGGGTGCCTGTCGCCGGGGCTGAGGATGTCATTTTCGGCAAACTGGCGCGGGAATTGGGCGCGCGCATCCATGCCACGCCCCGCCTCTTCCTCAGCCATGTTCCGGCGCCCCACCGCCTGAATGACCGGGTGAGCGCGCATTGGTGCTCTCCGGGAAGACTGCACGGCATTGAGGCCCTCTTTTACGATAAACCGGTGGCCGTTTACGACGCCGTACATCCTTATTGGAGAGATGAGCTCCTGTTCTTTACCCATGACCGTTTCATGCGCGGCGCCAGCGGTTGTACCGGGCGCTACACCCTGCAGGACGGGGTTCTCACGCTGTTCTGGGACAATTGGGAACCGGAGACCCTGAAAGCTGACGGCCATGGATTCTCCCGCGGTTCGTTCTTCCTGACCCCCGCCGCCGGCAGCAGGCCGATACCTTTCCCCGAGTCCGTGTCCTGACGGGCATGGATTCCACTCCCTTTTTCTTCCCCGCCGCCCTCCATGGCGCAGAGAGGGGAAGGAATATTAAACCAACCCAGTCGGCGCATTCCGCGCCGCAGTAAAACAAAAATTATAACGCTATGTTTACCAACGACAAGCAAAACGACAATCCCTCTTTTAACAGGGATTCCGCAAACATGATCAACTCCAACCCCGCCGCCGGACAATCTGCCGCGGCAAATCAACCTGGCGCGCCGCGCGCCACAACCCTACTCAATACCATGTCCACACAACTTCAGCCATACAGCGCAGACTCCGTCATTTATGAGAAATCCGACAACTTTGTTCAGACGTCTGCCGGAGCCGATGTTTTCATGCCCCCCGTCAACGATACCTTTACCGTCCCGGAAGGCGGGGCCACGGCTGTGGCCAGCCTGACGGTGGATGACTGGGGCAAACTCACCATTTCCGGCCCCGGCGGCACGTTCGAGCTGGATCTGACCTCCGCCGCCGATGAACCCGGTGAATTGGGAGGCCACCAGGAATGGTCCAAGTCCGATTCGTTTGAATTGTCCCCCGGCACCTATACGGTTTCCATCACGCACCAGAACATCGATATGCCGCATAATGAATACAACCAGTCATTGTGCAGTTATTCCATCACAGTGACGGCCCATGGAGGAACCGAAAGTTCATTTTCCAGTTCCAGCAGTTCTTCCTCCAGTTCGAGCTCTTCCAGTTCGTCCTCTTCATCTTCCAGCTCCGACAATCCTCCTTCATCGTCAAGCAGTTCTTCTTCCGACGTGCCTCCGGAAGACAAGGAAATCTGCTGCAAATGCGGTTCCTGCACTGATTCGGAAGGCAATGAATATACGATTGCCACGGAAAAGCTGCCGGGCGATCCCGGTGTGGAGACTTGCATGTCCCTGGCCGAATTCCTGGCCAAGGGAGGATCTCCGTCGCCGTCTCCCGCAGCTTTCAGCCTCCTCTCTACAAGAGATGTTCATGAAACGGCTGAAGCCTGCGGCGGACTGAAATATGTAAGCCCGTGGTCCTGGCATGCGAGTCTGGACACAAAGTCCGGCCTCATCACCATGGCGCCGCCGACAGGGGCCGCACTTTATTTCAATATTCAGCCCGGTTCGGATGTAGCGCCGCCTGCGGGCATCTCCCGCAAGCGTGACTTCAGGGTGCAGCTGCTGGATGAGAATCTCGCCCCTTGCACGGAGGGTTCTCCGGCTTTTCTTTCTCTGGTGGACGCTGACGGGCAGAAAGTCCGTTTTTCGGCGGCAATGGGAGAGGTTGTCAGCATGACTTCCGCTTCCGGCAAGGTTGTTCTGGCGGAAGATTACTTCCGGAATGTGATCAACACCTATGATGAAGAAGGTAGCTTGGTGAGCAGCTACAGTGCTGCGGAAGGGCTGATGCGCACCCGTACCGGTGAAAACGGATCCCTCCTCATGGAATGGTTTGCCCCTGCCGCCGTCACGGTACGGGAAGATGGGGGATACGAAGTAACGGGAGAACCCTTCAAGACGGCAGCGTACACGTCATTTGAAGAAAACGGCGTGCGTACCACCGTCATTGCGCGCCGACAGCGCGGTCTGCCCGCCCACACCATCACGCGCCGCGAGGAACCCGGCAGAGTTACCATCACCACGGGAGAAGGGGATGACGCCATCATCCGCACCATTGAAACAAACCGTCTCTACGGAGGCATGGTGGAACGCATCGAATCCGTCAAGGGCATCAACGATGCCGAACCCGTTTCCTGCAACCGTTCCGTCAAACAATACACTGACGGCGGCTGGCTGCTGATGAGCGAAACGGAGGCCTTCAACACGCCGCTGGCGCGCACGACGACTTACGAATACAACAGCCAGTTCCGCCTCTCCCGTGTCAACCGGCCGACCGGCGGCTATACGCGTTATGAATACGACGGCGAAGGCCGCATCATCCTGGAAGCCTCGTCCTGGGCGGGCGGCCGGGAGAAAACCATCCGCACCGTGTACGCCGATCAGCGCTTCTACGACAACCGTCCGGCTCGTGTTGCCGAATCCTGTGTTCTGTCCGACGGCACGGAAGTCGAACTGACGGCCACAACTTACGCCTATGAAGACTCCCCCCTTGCCGAACGCGTCACGATGACCGTCGCCGCGGCCGGGAGCGAACAACGGCAGACCCGGATTTCCGAAACTTACGGAGAAGCGGCGGT
The DNA here is from genome assembly GCF_001580195.1 of Akkermansia sp. KLE1798. Classification (NCBI taxonomy): domain Bacteria; kingdom Pseudomonadati; phylum Verrucomicrobiota; class Verrucomicrobiia; order Verrucomicrobiales; family Akkermansiaceae; genus Akkermansia; species Akkermansia sp. KLE1798. The sequence goes on along the minus strand of NZ_KQ971082.1, from coordinate 87,911 downwards.
TTATTCCTATGCGGCCGGTAAAACGAAATTCACGCAGGACGCCATGGGCATCCAAACCTGTTACGATTACGAGGCCTCGACCGAACACGGCGCCGTCCACAAGCGTACCGCAACCACCCGGGCGAACGGTGAACTCGTCGCCGGCCAGAGCACGAAAGAAGAAAGCTGCATCGCGCCTGATGATACCGTCGTTTTCGAACGGAAGTCCATCTGGGATGGTGAACAATGGCTTCTGCTCTCCACGGCCGTCCACGAATACGACGAACAGGGCCGGCTCATCAGGACCACGCGCGGCAATGGCCGCGTCAGCACCGCGTCCTGGATGTGCTGCGGCCAGTTGAGTGAAACTGATGAAGACGGCATCACGACCACCTACGGCTACAATTCCGCGCTTCAGCTTGTGGAAACCATCCGCTCGGAAATCCGGGACGGCGAAACCCTCGTCACTCCGGAAACCATCGTTACCTACACCCGTGACGCCGCCGGCCGCCCCTTGCAGACGCGCCGCGATACCGGGGCCATGGCGACTGTGGAATCGATCGTCTACGACCAACTGGGGCGTCCCGTCGTTCAGACCGATCTTCTGGGTCGCGTCACTACTACGGCCTACAGCGAAGACGGACTAACAACCACTGTCACGACACCTGCCGGGGCTACCCTCGTCACTGAACTTCACGCCGACGGCAGCATCATGCACGAGTACGGCACGGGACAGCGCCAACTCTACCACGTCTACGATCTCGACGGCAACTGTCTGCGGGAAACCGTCTATCTGGCCGACCGGTCGACGATTCTCTCCCAGACTCTGACCAACGGTTTCGGGCAAATCGTTGCCCAGGTGACTCCCTCCACTTCCGGCTTCATCTATGACCGCAGTGAATACAATGCGGAAGGTAAGATCGTGCGCACCGGGCGTGACACGGGTTCCGGCGCCAACGCCGTTTCCATGGCTCCTACTCTCTATGAATACGACGCTTTCGGCAACCTTGTGAAGCAAACCCTGGCCTGTGATGACGAGCCTTCCGTCTTGAATTCTCCTGTTCAGGAATACGCCTATGGTGTTGAAAATACCGAAGACGGTGTCTATACGGTTACGACGCAAACCCGGTACAATGCCGAGGGACAGCCTCTTGTCTCCGTACAGAAGCAGCTCGTCTCCGAACTTTCATCCGCGCTGGAATCGAAGTCGGTCAACATTGACGAACGCGGCTTGACTTCCATGGAATGGATAGAGTATGCTGAAAATACGAAGAAAATCCAAAAGAGTGTAATTCCCTCCTCGAGTGTGACAGCACAAGTTGTCAGCATCGACGGGTTTGTGCTTTCTCAAACCGATTACACAGGCATTGCCATGATGAAAAACCGCTCTTTTACGGCAACCGGCATGACGTTGACGACTACGGATGGGCGCGGTAACACGACCACGGCGCAAACCGATATTACCGGGCGCACTGTTCGCCTCATCGATGCGGCGGGGCACGCAACGACAACGGAATACGATGCCGCCTCCGGCCAGCCGTCCGTCGTGACCGATGCCCTCGGCAACACAGCATGCTACCGCTACGACCTCTTCGGCCGCAAAGTCGCGGAATGGGGGACAGCGATCCAGCCAGCCTTGTTCGCCTACGACGACGCCAGCCGTATGGTGGCGCTCACCACCTACCGTACCTCCGCCGGGGATATCTCTACCGATCCGGCGGACCGCACCGATGGCGATATGACGACATGGGCCTATCACGACGCAACTGGCCTTGAAACGAGTAAAACCTACGCCGACAGTTCGCATGTCGACAAGTCCTACGATGCTTTCAATCAGCTCTCTACTGAAACCAACGCCCGAGGCATCGTCAAAACCTGCACATACGACATCAAACGAGGCCTGTTGACGGGCGTTTCCTTCTCCGACGACACGCCGGGACAAACAATCGTCTACAATCATTTGGGCCAGATCACCCGCCTCGTCGACGCTTCCGGCCTGCGCTTGATGACGTACAATGTATATGGAGAGCTCGAATCTGAAAGTGTGACAATGGACAGCTCGACTTATCGGGTGTCCGAACATTTTGATTCCTGTGGGCGTAGTATGGGTTATCGCCTGGTAAATGATGTCCAGGACATTCAGAATACGCAAATTGCCTACGATGATTGTGGCCGCATCGCTTCCTTGAGTCTGGATGGGGCCGCGGCGCCGTTTACCTGGTCCTATGCCGCCGGCGGCGGATTCGTGGAAGGACTTGACTACCCCAACGGAATGAGTCGCAAGAACACGTATGACGACAAACGCAATCTTGTCACTGTCATTGATTACCAGCGACCGAACAGTGTCTATTCGCCAGCCCGTCACGAATATGACTTTGACAAGCTGGGACGTCCCACGCAGCGCAAAGACACGTGGAACACCGCAACACCCAAAACGACACGCCTCTTCACCTACAACAGCCGCAGTGAACTGATTGGTGACCAACTTCGTCCTGGCGGCCGATTCGGCTACCAGTACGACAACATCGGGAACCGCAAGAGCGCCTTCGAATTCGGCGATACTACGGATTATACGACCAATGATCTCAACCAGTACGCTGGTATCGTTAAGAATGGCGACAAATCCTTCATTCCTTCCTACGACGAGGACGGCAACCAGACGAAGGTGAAAACCGCCACCGGCATCTGGAACGTCTCCTACAACGCCGAAAACAGACCCGTGAAGTTTGAAAACGAAAATGGTGCCACCACAGTGGAATGCGCTTACGACTATATGGGCAGGCGTTTCGAGAAAAAAGTCGTCGTCAACGGTGAAACGACTTTCCACGCGCGCTTTCTTTACAGAGTCTACCTGCAGATCGCCGAACTCGACTTGACGCAGGAAACGCCGGCACTCGTCCGCAGCTACATTTGGGATCCGTCGGAACCTGACTCCACGCGCATCCTGATGATGACGCGGTGGAAAACGAACGGCACGGAGGTTGACGAACATCTTTACTTCATGCATGACGCTCTGAAGAATGTCACCTCGATTTTCGGTGAAGGCCGAGGCCGCCGCGCCCTGTATGAGTATCGTCCCTTTGGCGGTCTCATCACATCGGAAGGCAACATGGCGGAAGAAAACAAGTTCCGCTTCTCGTGCGAATACATGGACGATGAATTAGGCTTAATCTACTACAACTACCGCCATCTCAACCCATTCGATGGGCGCTGGATTAACCGAGATCCTTTCTTGGAGAGAGGAGGTGTTAATTTGTATGGGTTAGTTAAAAATAGACCAACAAATTTATACGATGAACTCGGATTTAAATTGAAAGAACACAATATAGGAGAATATCATGTGCAAAAAGTTCCTTCTATTTCTGGAGGTAAAAATGGAGCAACAGAGCGTAAATTTGCTGCCCAAGTAAAACTTCCTAATACTTTTTTAGATTTTGGAAATGTAGCTGTTTCTGTACAAGGTGATCTGGAAATGACGATCAAGGTGGTAAAAAGTAAATCCCTTGACAAAGATACTAAGCATGAATTATATCATGGGAGTATTAATCTAAAATATTGGAATATGCTTGCCAAAGAAATTAATTATTTAGAACGTGAGTGGTGTAAACCTTGTTATAGATTAGCTGTGGCATATGGAACGGCAACTATTTCGCTAAGATCTCAACAATCAGTAGTTGAGAATCTTGAATTCGATGTCAATGATTATACTCGTAGAAAACTGAAGAATATAAATGGAGTGCGTAATCAATATAAAAAAGAAAGAGAAAAATTGAAAACAAATATTAAAAATTATAATGATTCAGTAAGAGAATTTTATAAAAAATGTTTAAATGGGGGAAATCCTTCAGAACAAACAATGGATTTTCCGGAAGAACCACTTAAGTCTGATTATCAATTTCCTTATTAAAATTTCGAAATATTATGATGAAGAAATATATTATATGTTGTAGTATTGCTATTTTTTTAGCATGTATATCTATTTTAATTTTTAATAAATATTTAAAAAAATCTCATTTGCTAGGAGAAGTTGAAAATACATATAGCTTTAGCTATGATCCTCCTTTAATATTAGGAAATGTAAAAATTGAAGAATTATCTAAATTTAATCAAATACTCGCTAATCAGTTTCCCAACTATCAGATTTATGCTACATTTTCTGGAGAAGAATGTACCCTAATTATGACAATTCTTTATGATTATGATGCTAATTTTTCCGATGTAGATAGAAAAAAACTGTGGAATTTAGTTAGTAAATGGACAGAGGAATTGTGGTATAATCAAACAGATATGGAATAAATTGAATAATATGTAATTGGAAAATCAAAAAATATAACTAATGTTTTTATTTTTATAAAATTAATATATGAAGCTTATTTAATTCTATAAAGAGCTCCTTCCGATTTATCGGAAGGAGCTCTTTTGTAAGGATTATAATTTTTGAGTAAAATATTACTGATACAATTTCTACTGAAATTCAACTATCATGAAACAAAATTTTTTACGGGAATTGAAAATAAATAAATTTGAATAATTTAATTTCTGTGAATATATATGCGTATTGATAAATTAAAAAAATCATCTTGATAAATAATATGAAAAAAATATTTATAATTATTAGTATTTGGATGATTGTTTCCTTGTTGACAGCTATTTATAGTGTGTTTTATAGTGAGAAAAATAATGATAACCCGATTTTCATCTATCCATTTGAAGTCAGGATTTCTAAAGACTACGGAAAAAAAGATTGTTATATAATGAGAGATTGTTATTTATTTAATATGCGCATATTCGGTTATTGGTTTCCCACGGCGGAAGAATTTTCTGATACTTGTAAAGAAATTGATCATTACTGATATATAATTATAATTTGAATTAATTAATACCTGGCAAGTTATTGCTTGCCAGGTGTTTTTATATTTGTTAAGAATGATCAAGTTTCTTTTTCATAATTAACTTTCATGAAATGGACGGAGTAAATTAGGAAAGTAAAAGGACTCCGAACTACGTCAACATTGGCAACAACAATACTACCTTCAAATTAGATAATACCGTAGATCATACAGCCAATGCCCTCAACCAGTCTTCCGATATCATCAAAAATGACGCCAAATCCTTTATCCCTTCTTATAACGAGGAGCGCAATCAGACACTGATGAAAACTTCCTCCAGCATATGGGGCTGGTGAAACCTGCTTCCAACGCATCTTGATGATGATGTGCTGGAAAACGAACGGCACGGAGGTTGATGAACATCTTTACTTCATGCACGACGCTCTGAAGAACGTCACTTCCATTTTCGCCGAAGGCCGAGGGCGTCCTGCTTGTATGAATACCGAACTTTCGGCAGTCTCATTACGGCTGATGACAACATGGCGGGAGAAAACAAATTTCGCTTGTTAAAGAAATTGATCAGCTCACATCCAAATATTTGGGTATACATATGGACGCTGGACTCAGGGTAGGAGGCAAAGCGAAAATTTCTTACGATAAATGTAACAAATTATCTAACACTAAAGTATGCATATCCGTAGAAGCATTTGCTGCCGCAGAATACAGACGCAGTGGCTACAGGAATAATCGACCGGTTGGTCCAATCGACAACGTTTCGGTGTAAATGCTTCAGGATTTGGAGACTTGTGTCTTAATTTATGTAATGGTAATATTTCGCTTCAGGCAAATATTTCCTGGAGTGCCTATATCAATATAGGTATCTTATCATTTAATAAGACAGTTTTTGCAGGAGGAAACTATAATTACCCCGAAAGAAATTATGCAACAGTTTCTTCATTAGCTATATGAAAAAAATACTGTAAATCATAATACTAAATATTTATTTGAAAATAAAATGACTCAAAAGCTTGACTTGAATGAATGTTTAATAAATCGAATAAATTACTCGCTTTCTTTTTCAGTAAATAATGGAATCTTGTCAGTAAAAAAAGTATCCTACGAACCTCTTTGGAAAAAAATAGGTCTTACAAGTTTACTTTTCATTCCTACTATTGGATTCACATTGGCAACGTTGTATTGTATTTATGCAATCACTGTAGATACACAGTACGCCAGCAATTGCTCGGAGGCTCTCCCTCTTCTGATTCTTATAACTATTGCCTGTTTGTTGGTAGTTCCATCTATAGATACCTTATATTCTAGTAAGAGTAGTCTGGATAACTCCCGATACTCCTTTATGGGTGTTTTTGTCTCAAGAAAAATTCAAGTAGAAAATAGGAAACCTATTCTTACTCTAGAAGTATACGCTTCGCCACTCGGGGGACAATTAGAGGGTAAAATCAGAATACAAAGAAAAAGAAATTTTCTACCTTGGGACATTCATGTTTCTTTGTTTCAGAAGATTACATACCCATCCAAAGAGATAGCTTGCAAAAATGCTTCTATGATAAAAGAATTTATTTCTAAAAATGCAAATTCCTTATTTTCATATGTAAAAATTGAATATTATGAATACTAAATCATCCTATTTCTTTTCTTTTGAAAAATATAACAATAGGTAAAGAAAAAATATTGACACATTTTTCGTACGGAAATTAAGAATTATTTAAATATAATCTGAAAAGAACTTATTTTATCATTCTAGTGCTAACGAACTAGAATTAAATTTATGCCTTAATTTAGAAAAAACTTCTTCCAATTGCCTAGTTTCTGGGCACCTTAAATTTTATAAAATTATTATTAAGGGTATGAATATTTTCAGTTGTGTATTTCAAGATCAAAAAAATGAATTTGTACTTGGTAAAAGAACGCTCAATGGATCATTATTGAAAATGGGCGGGTCTGTTTGTGGTCAATATTCCGTAGAAGCCTTTCCTCAGAGATGCCGTGTGCATATATCTATAGAATCTTCAGAACTTCAGGTTGATATACGTAAATCAATGAGTGATTCCATCCAATGGATAAATAAGCTCTTTATGCCATGGGGTAAAGGGAATATTATTTTCAACGGGAAAAATATTGCACAATATATTTCTTATGGGGAAATTAAATTTGAAGACCCCAAATTGGGGTTTTTAAAGATCGTACAGGATGATAATGCTCGTAGATTTTTGTGGGCTAGAGCTCAAGGATGTTCTTATGGTGATGCAAATAAATTTAGGAATTACCGGGAAACGTTACTTGTAAGCAATGACGCTGTGTTTGCCTCCTTTTGCGGGTATTACGGACGTTCTCGTCTTTTAAATGAAAATGATGAAAATATAATTGTTAACATGCCTTTAGAAAAACAATGGTGTATCTTTGCTTTATGTCTGATATGGAATGCAATGAGACCAATTGAAGGTTTTTTGCAAAATGAAATGACTCCTTCTTATAATTGCATAGGGGATCCTGTTCCGGACATTCCCTCGTTTGTATTATTAGAGAAAGACGGGGAAACAATACTTTCCACTGCACCTGAAGATGTTAACGGGGGAATACTAAAACGTGATCAATTTTTTCAATTTATTGCTCGTAATTGCCAATGGTATCTTGGTATTCCTCTTATTCTATTGCTGTATGCCTTCTTAAAAGATTGTTATGGTTTTTTCCTTTTGGAAATGAATGATATTCCTGTCGGAAGGCTTTGGATGACAGGTTTGTTGTGTCTTTCAGTTGCTATTCTGTATTGGAAAGTTGCTTTCAGGCATGGCGTTGCGAAATATTATCGGTTTCCTTTAAAAACCGAGGCCTGTACAAGGGAGCAAATACCTCAGGGCGATAGTTTCTCATCTTGATGAATATTCCAGTTAGATAGAGCTTTAACGTCTTCTTGGACACCCGGCAAGTTGTAACTTGCCGGGTGTTTCATATTAGGCACTTTACCGCAGCACAAATGTCATATGTGTAAAATACTAATTACAGTATAATTAGTATTTAATTTTACACATGCTTCTCATAGAATTGAAACTGATAACTATAGTTTTCCTCAATCGTTGGCAGTCTCCAATTCTCTTATGACTTTAACTAAGCTTAAATATTTATTTGTTACTCTTTGAAAAGAGATGCAATTTAAGAATTTCACTTTTTCTCAAGGTTGTAATCGAAATCGGACGGAATTGGCGGACGCAGCTTGACTTCCATGAAATGGATGAAATATGATTTGCACGAAACGAATCCAAAAGAACGTCCTCATCCTCTAGAACGTGTCCATATAAGCGGTCGAGGTGTCGGTTTGTACCCCTACTTCATCCGATCATTTGGACCGTGCATCATACCACGGCAAATTACGAACGTGATGATTTGCTTGATGATGAGAATTTTTGAGACGGCTTCCAACTAATCATACACAAATGAATCAAATCCATACGCAATTTTGCACTTGTTAAGAGCAATAAGAGATTATACTTAAAATGCTATACTAAAATGACAACTGCAAAAACAATTATTGCCTGTTTAGTTCCACGTAAAGCACTTGTTCTTGCAATAATATCTTGTGGAATTATATTAGTTTTGTTTTTATGGAAATTTTTAGAATCAGGCAATATCCATAATGGCGAATTGTCTGTTTTAGCAGCAATTTTTTCTATAGGATTTTACTTAACTCTTAAATTGAGTACTTATCAGTTGATATTATACAATGACAGAATTATCAGAAAACTGTGGTGGCAACAAAATGAAATTTTCTATAAAGACATAGATAAACTTATTATCAATGCTGCATGTTTCGATGCCTATAAGATAGGTAAAGCTATGGGACCACAGATTTCTGAAAAACTTAGGAAATATCAAATCTTTGATGTATGGCTCATTGGAAATGTAAGCACTATACATTTTAAAACCAAATGGTTCGACTCCGTGAAGCAAGTCAATGAAGCCCTTGCGTTTCTCATTGAAAAATGTCCTCCTAATAAATTGAAACAGGATCGGAATTCTAATTCCTCTACTGTACATGACATAAAATTAGTTATTAAATGGATCATTATATTTTTAATATTATCATATGCAGCTAATCTTCTCTTTCAATATTGAATTCAGCAAAGGCGAAAATACGATATAGGTTATCAAGAAATATTACTGTTGCAACAGTTTCTAATATATTGAGGGAATCTGACACGCCGACTGGGGATGATTCTTTTTCAGCCATTCTCTCTGTTGGAATGCAATACTCGATAAGTAGCTTGCTAATACTAGATAACATACTTTAACTTCCACCAAATGAATCGAGTATGATTCTTGTAACGAAACAAGACCGAAAGCTCAATTTACCGTCGAATGCTTTGGACACATCCAAAGCATTTGCTTAACAGGAGAAAGGATATGAGGTAATTTCGAGACAACCAGACATGGTCAAATCCGTATTTGTATTTGGAACGTCTCCTGCAACACTGAAAAATGGACTCGTGAAGTTCTAAATGAGGAAACGCTACTACGGAGGAATATGCTTAAGGCTATATAGACAGGTGATTTCAAGAAAAATTCTTATTCACGGCAGAATGATTTTCCTCGCCTGTTTTCTTTACTGGTAGCGGTGGGGTAGTTGGGGCGGATAGGATGTGGTGATGGTTGGTTGATCGGTTCGTTAGTTGAAGAATTTGCATATGATTGAATAATTTTTTGTGCATTGGTTATTTTTATATTTTAAATAATTTTTATAAAAAATGAATTTCGAGATAAATAAATATTATTTTGATGTTGTTGGCGAAGGAGATTATATTTTCTTTAAGTGTAAAAATGGCATGTATTATATGCTTTCCAACTCAATATGTTCATATATTCCAGAGTTACCGCCGAATGCTTGCGAATATCCACATGCGCAGAATCAATTTGATAGAAAATGGTTTTCTTCTTTATGGAGGAATTTCGTTCGGAGGGACACCAGTTGTGTTCCGTCACATGAGCATTATTCTCATCTACACATTGGTTTCCAATCCAGCATAGATACCCTTTATTTTATGAAGGGTGGGGCTGTCATCCATATTCTCTTAAAAAACAAAGGGAAAAAAGAGAGAGATACAATTCATTTTTACACAAGCCAACAGGCTGATAGTCTCGGAATTCATATCCAAAATTTTATGGATAATTCCTCTTATAAAAATATTCCTTTTTATTGGGAAGGAATAAGAGGTCTTTATCCTTTTGAAGGAGGATTTATTGTTGCACCAGGTTTTTGTTCTAGTGGAAAACTCTGCGATATGCAGATTTATAAATTTAATCCTATTGAAAATCCACACAGCATTGATTTCGTACAAGGCATTTTAAGTCCAGCAGCATATCCGGAAGAAAGCCGTGCATTTAGAGAACTCCCCTTGTATATTTGCGAGCTGACAGATGCTTCATTTGACCATAAATCATGGGAGATAGCTATGACAGCGGAATCTATTCCTCTGGAACATAATTGTGTTCATCCCTTTTATAGGAATGGCATATGTATTGCTGAACTGGTAATTGTTAATTTGATATGGGGAACTTCTTATTATCCCTATCAGGATTCATATGTGCTTTTATTGCGCTACTCCTCATTCCTGGAATCATGTATTGTTCAACTTGTTAATCTGGTGTTAAAAAACTCTCCCAGTATTAAATTAATAAAAAATGAAGAGGTTTTGTAATGATTATATCTAATTTAGCCGCGACCATCTTCAAATTCGGAGTTTGATCTGAATGCAGAAAAGCCTGTTCTGATGCACAAAACTATATATGGATCCGGAGAAATCTGCTGCCACACGCATCCTAATGATGACTCGCCGGAAAAAATGGTACGGAGGCCATGAACATCTCTATTTCATGCACGACATTCTGCAAAACGTCACCTTGATTTTCAGTGAAGATATGGACGATGAATTGGGTCTGATCTACTACAATTACTGTCAACCCCAATCCATTCGACGGACGATGGATCAACTGGATCCTATTACCGAGAGTGGTGGTATAAATTTATATGCCTTTGCATAAAATAAAATCCTGAATCAAGTTGATATTCACCACAGAATACAGTAAAAACCCATCCAATATTGATACGAAAAATAGGCAAAGACGGCAATATCCTTCGCTCTGCCACGGGTAGAGTATTTTCTGGCAATGACAATGGGAAAAATAATCCAGGCAATACAGGTAATAAGATAATGGCCCCATACCACCGGGGAAATATTATGTAATAAAAAGACAATCTGGAGGGATTCGAAGCCAATTTGAAGTTTGGATATACAAAATGTGGAATGACAATGACAAAATTCAATGGCTTGCTTTTATTGCGATATATGGTGTATTTTTTGATCAAAAAGAAATCAATGGAGTTTTTAGATCTTCTTTTCGAATGCATCATGGAACAAGATCTTTGGGATATATTACTTTCCTAGATAAAGATGTTTTTGAAAAAGCTCGTGAATTTATCCTTGAAACTGAATCCAAAACAGTAAAAGGAGCAGATGGAACAAAATATATATTATGGAATTTTGGAAGTTAAAGAAAATTAAGACAAAGGTTATATTTTGTTTTATTAGTTGTAGTATCATGACAGTGCTTATTTTTACATTAGCATGTAAACTTATAGGCGCGGATGTTATGGAGTTTTATGTTCCTATGCATATAATGAAAATAGTTATAAGCAATTTTTATCCAGAAATAATTATTGATGGAGAAATGGCTTACAACGTTCTTATGTATGATAGTTTTATTTTTTACGGATCAATTATTTTTTTAATAAGCTTCTTATTCCTTTATAAAATTATATCAATTTTTAATAAAAACTGAATTAATAATAAAATAATTATCTTTAGCCTATCCTGTTCTAATAACAGGATAGGTTTTTTTGAAAAAGAATCATATTTTTCTATAATACGTTGAAAACTTCCTCTCTTTTGTGAAACCACAAACGATGAGTTTGGCCTGATTTACTACAACGGCCCCTCCCCTACTTTCCTTGACAAATATGGATTTGACGATATAGATAAACTTATCGTCAGCGCGTCATGTTTTGATGCCTATAAGATAGGTAAAAGCTAGGGGGCCATAGATTTCTAAAAGACTTAGGAAATATCAAATATTTGATTTATGGATCCTTCATGATAAATACAATCTACATGTTAAAACTAAATGGTTTGACTCTGTAAAGAAAGTCAATGATGCTATTTTATTTTCATGGGAAAATGCCCGTTTAATAAGTTGAAGCGAGATCGGAATTCTAATTCCTATATTGCATATACGTAAAATTAGTGAAGGAATTAAAAGGAAATCCAGGCCATAGAAAAGAGAGGGTAAGTGCAAAGAAGGTTTCACCATTTAGTACATCCTGGAATTGCTGAAAGATTTGATAATGATAAAGTTTCCCATGCATCTATTCAAAAAAAGTAAAGAACTTTGGTAAAAATATCATAAAAAGCAACATGACTATCATATGAAATTATACATAGTATCTTTAGTATTACTTTTCAGTACATCAAACTGCCAATATAATCCTAAAATGATTATAGAAAATAATAAGGAACATTATAGTAATATTACTGATAATATTCAAATAATAGAGAAATCATCCGGGGATTCAATATGGAAAAGTTATTGTATTAAAATTAACGATTTAAAGAAAGATATTCCTGGAGAATATATAGACCCTCCATATATTCTTAAATACAAGAATAAATTTGTTTTGACCTGTCTGTTAAAAAGAGAAACAATTATTTTTATTATCACAAGAAAAAATAATGAATTGGCATTTATTCCTGTAACTGAAAAAAATAATTTCAAATTATTTATGGATCAATGTCGGAGCATGAAATATTATCCCATTCGATTTGTAAATGGAACATTGCTTAAATTAGAAAATGGACAACTAGTATCTGATTATTCAATAGAATGCTCTTCTAAAGAATCTCCTGAACCAGCTGATATTATTTATTTAGAATTTAAAGGAATATTTGATATCAATTTCAAAGAAAATATTTTGGAATTAAAAAATATAGAAGGTATTATAAATTAATTTTATTTCTAGATCATTGTATTATTCCTATTTAGCATTAATGAACTAGGTTTGAATTTATGTGTTAGTCCAGAGGAAATTCCTTCCAAATTGCCTAGTTCCCGAACATTGCAAATCTTATAAAATCATTAGTAATAAGTATGAATATTTTCAGCTGTGTATTTCAAGATCAAAAAATGAATTTGTGCTTGGTAAAAAAATACGCAATAGGCAGGCGTTTCGAGAAAAAAGTCGTCGTTAACGGCGAGACAACAGAGGCTACTCGCAGATTACCGAACTCGGCCTGCGCAGGAAACACCGGAGTTCGCCCGCAGCTACATGTGGGGGCCGGAGGGATTTGTTGGGAGAGATTTAGAATATGAGACGGCGTTGAGGTCAATTATACGTTTTCTTTCCAAGAAGACTCCGTAGGAGGTTTCAATAGGTTTATAAAGAATGAAAGAGGATTTGAGGTATAATTATGAAATATCGTATAAATCATGAATGATAAAAAAGAATATATAAATTATAAATTTAAACCATATATGAGCAAAAAGTTATTTCTAACGGTTGCTGTAATTCTTTTTGCCATTCTCAGTACCAGATTGATTGTGCTTGGTTTTCCATTCCCTAACTCTCTTGCTCCGATATTGTTTTTTTTACTTGGCTTTTTAATTATATTGAATAGTCTTAATGAGAGTAAAAAAGGCGTCATATTTCCGATGGATATTCATCGGGAAGAATCACCCAGAGAGTTTTTTTTAAGTTTTATAGCGGGATTAATCATGGGAGCAATTCCAATCGTAATAAGCTTTATCATGGTATTTTTTCTAAATCTTTCCTGGTGAAACACGATTCTGTGATCAAGGTTCAACGGCAGGAGTTCCAGACCAGGTAGTAGGGAGGCGGCCAAGATTTCGTTACAGGAAAGTGTTGCATGAAGTGCCTGTGTCATGTAGGAATCCTATTATATCACAGGCTTATATAAGAAGGTGGAAACTGTAATTGCCCAGGAAAAAATCTGGGGACATTACTCTATCCTGTCCTACTAAAAATACCGTAAATCATCGTATTCTTTATTAATATAAAATTGGCATGACGCGAAGACTTGTTTTGGATAAATGTCTTTCAACTCGTGGAAGCTACTCGCTTGTCTTTTCGTTGGATGGTGGAATTCTAACAGTTGAGAGGTTGTCATATGAACCTTGGTGGAGGAAAATCCTTCTAACCGGATTGTTTTTCATTCCTTCTCTCGGGTTTTTATTGACAGCATTATACTGTATTTACGCAATTTTTGCAGGTTTGGAGTATGCTGCCAATTGCCTGGAGGCTCTTCCTTTGATGATTCTTATAAGTGTCATCTGTTTTACAGGGATTCCTTCTATAAATACTTTGTATTCAAGCAAAGTCATTTTTGGTAGCGGTCAATTCTCATTTATTGGTGCCTTTATCTCCAGGAAAAGTCGGTTAGCAAATAAAAAAGCAGCACTTGTCTTGGAAATATATGATTCACCCATAGGAAGTCTCCTGAAAGGTGAAATCATCATACTCCGGAAAGGAAAATTTCCTCCTTGGAATATTCATGTTCCGTTGTTCCAGACGATTACATATCCCTCAAAAGAAATCGCTAACAAGAATGCCTGTATGATAAAAGAATTTATTTCTGAAAACACTCATTTACTTTTTTCAGAAATAATAATAGAACAATAGAGAGGGTTGGATTTCCTCATTTGAAATGAATGCTGCCGTATTCTTCCTGGGAAGATACATTTTATTTCCCCGGCAGTCTGTGATCACAGATATTTCTCTTTTCTCTTCCTGGAAATTTTAAAAGTCGTATTGATGATAACGACTTTCATGATGACTATTTGATCCCGAATATTTCTGGGCAGGAATCCTCTTTGTTAATAGGAAAGCGTCCCATGCGGTCAGGAATCCCGGCCATATTTTTATCCGTCTGTGAAACATGGTTCGTATTCAGCGGTTAAATGGTTGTCTTCCGCATTTTTTGAGTGGGAGGAGATTTGTACTTTTCTCTTTCCGGGAGGTTGATTTTTGAGTACATGTGTGACTATGCATTCGGCAAAGGGACAGGATGGGATGGTGCGCGCTCTGCGGCTGCGGCGGCTGGTGAATGCCGTGATGGTGGCGGAGGCCTTGTGCATTCCCTGTTTTGCGGCCGGAGCGGTGCTGGGACTCGTCTCGTACGGAGGGCGCCGAATGGGGATGGAGCTGCCGTGGCTGTTGGGGGTGTCCGTTTTAGCGGCTTTGATGTTTCTGGTGTTTTGGGGCTGGCGGATTCTCCGGGGCCGCATGTTCAGCCTGCGGGATGCGGCTGCGTTGATGGATGAACAGCTTGAACTGAATGCGGCGTTGAGCGCCGGGGTGCAATGGGGGGATGAGGGAATGCCTGCCTGTACCATGCGGCAGGGCGGCCCCGTGGTGCGGGTGCGTTCCTGGAGTCCGCTGGCGTGGATGGCCGCAGGGCTGGCCCTGGCTTGGTGCGGAGTGTTTCTTCCTTTGCCGCGGGTGGAGATCAGGCCCGTTCTTCCCGATGTCCCGCCGGCTCTTGTTCAGGCCGAGGCCGCGTTGAATGAAGTAGAGAAGATGGAGGAGGTGGAAAGAACGTCTGTGGAGCCGTTTCGTGAGCAGTTGGAAGTTCTGAAGCAGATGTCCCGGGAAGAGATGTATTCCCACGCGGGGCTTGAGGCATTGGATGCCTTGAGGAACAAGATTGGAACGGCCATGCAGGAACTGGGCGGCCGTTTGCAGCAGGCGAATGAGGCGCTGGCGATGTCCGGCAGCCCCAACGCGCAAAACCAGGAGGACATGCAGGAGGCTGTGCAGGCGTTGCGTGCCGCCATGGAAGGCCTGGATCATTCCGGCTTGCGGATGGATAGTACGATGGAAGCCCGGTTGAATGAGCTGGCTTCCGCCTCTTCCCGCCGGATTGATCCGGAAACTCTGCGCCGGCTGCAGGAAAGATTGAAGCATGCTTCCTCCCGGTTGAAGGAGATGTGTGAGGAGTGCGGCATGGCGTCCGTGGCGTCTCCGGATGATGATTTAGTGTGCCGGAATGCGGGGGAAGGGGATTTGCCCGGACAGATGGGGATTTCCCGCGGCCGCAGTGATGCGCCTCTGGCTTTTCAGCCGGAAGAGCGGGAGAAGCTGGAGACCCGGAGACACCAGGTGAGCAACGAAGACCTGGAACATGCCGCCCTGGGCTCTGTGGCGGGAGTAGAAGTTTCCGCCCCCTCTCCGGAAGAAGGCGGCAGCGGCATGGAGAGCGGCGGCCGTGCCGCGCAGCCTGCCCGCGGCGGGGATGCGGTCTGGTCGGAGAACCTGACGCCCCGGGAACAGTCCGCGTTGAAAGGAATTTTCAAGTGACGGGCTTGC
The DNA here is from genome assembly GCF_001580195.1 of Akkermansia sp. KLE1798. NCBI lineage: Bacteria > Pseudomonadati > Verrucomicrobiota > Verrucomicrobiia > Verrucomicrobiales > Akkermansiaceae > Akkermansia > Akkermansia sp. KLE1798. The sequence goes on along the minus strand of NZ_KQ971082.1, from coordinate 71,654 downwards.
GGCCTGGTGTTATTCCGCGGATTCCCGCCCGGCGCGTTTTGTCCCCGGCAGAATCCCCGTCCGCGTGAGCAGGGCGTCCGTGACAAGCAGGATCAGGAGCCCCCACAGGAGGAAGGCCTGAAGGTCAAGGCGGGAGGTGGGCCGCGGTTCGTTCAGGATGGAGGCCAGGTCCAGCCTTTCCCGGCCGCCTGACCTGTGCACCATGTCCAGAAAGGCCTGCCGGGCCGGGCGTGACATGGCCCATTCCGGGTCCAGATTCTGGTTGACGGGGCCGAAAGGCATTGCCTTGCCCCCTATACGGACGGCGCCGCGCGCCGTGGTTCCGGGAGGCAGGGGGAAACTGCACCGGAAGGCTCCCGGCTGAAGATGCTCCCAGATTCCCTGAATGGTGCGGGTACCGTCCCGGCCGGCCAGTTCCACGGTGATTTCCGGCATTTGGCGCGCCATCTGCGGAATGTTTTCTTCGCTGTAGTAGAGGTGGACGAAGAGGCGGTCCCCCGCGGTTTCCGTGCGTACGGAGTAGCCCGGCGGCGCGTCCTGCCTGTTGAGCCATCGGGAGAGGGTCTGGACCAAGTCTCCGTATCCCTCCCAGTTCTGCACGGACTGCCCGAAGGGGCCGCCCAGCGCCAAGGTGACGGCGGCTACGCGTCCCGCGCCCCGGTTCCAGAAGGAGATCAGGGGCGCCTGGTAGCTGTCGGCGGAGATGCAGGCGGCAGTGGCTTCATCCCTCAGGTAGCAGAGGTTGTACCCGTCTATCGTCCGGGGCCAGTCCGGCTGTGCCGCGGCAATCTGGTTCCATCCGGCCGTGCCGTGCAGGGGCGTCTGTTCCTCCAGAAAGGCGGCCCGGGCCACGGAGATGGTTTCCTGCGTGAAGATGTCGGGAATATCCCCTGGGCGGTCGCAGAAGAAGATGCGGCCTTGGCCCAGTTCTGCTATTTCCTTGAGCAAGTCGGCGTCTTGGCTTTTTTTCGTTCCCAGGGCAATGACGCTGACGGTGGCGCCTGCCCGGGTCATCTGGCTCAGCGTGGTTTTATAATCGTCCGGTTCTTCGGAGTCGTCGGCGTCGGAAAAAAGGATCAGGTGCCTGGTTCCCGCCTGTGTTTTTTGCAGTTCCTCCCATCCGGCCCTGAGCCCTTCCCCCACGAAGATGCCGCCGCCCATGGACTGGATGCGGGAGACGCTGCGGAGCATTTGGTCCCGGTTGGGGCCTATCCGGCTCATGTTCACAATGGCGTGGGGAGAGCTGTCCACGGCGAGGACGGAGATAAAATCTTCATCAGCAAGGTTCAGGATGGTCTGGCAGGCGCCGGCATTCGCCAGGTCCATCTTGGTTTTGCCTCCGGAAGCTGACATGGACATGGACCCCGAACGGTCCAGGACGATACTCATGGAAGTGAGAAGGCCGACCCGGTCCTTTTTCAGTTCCATGGAGACGGGGAGCAGTTCGTCCACGGGGGAGGAGAAATAGCCTCCGGAACCGAAGCTTTGCCTGCCTCCGGCCATGAGCAGGCCGCCGCCCTGTTCCCGCACATAGTAGTTCAGGGCATGGAGGAATTTCCGGGAGACGGCGGAGGCCCTGAGGTTGTTGATGATCACTAGGCCGGCTCCCGACAGGTGGCCGGAGTCCAGCTGCAGGGGATCCGCCGGGCGCTGGACGTCGAATCCCTGTGCGGCAAGGAAGGGGACAAGCGGGTCCCGGTCATAGCCGGAAAGGAGCAGTACCTTGCTGCCTCCCGTTACTTCCACAAGCTGTTCCGCCCGGTTGTTGCCCGTCACGGGATCGCCGGGAGGGGAGATGAATGCTTCATAAGCTGCGCATCCGGGGGTGGAAAGGCGGTCTGTCAGCCGTACGACGGCTTTTCCGTCAACCAGAACCGCCTGTCCCGTCAGGGGTGTTCCGCCGTTTCTGCTTATCCGCCAGGGGACCACGGCCCCGGAACCGGGCGGCCCGGCGATGGCGACCTCCAGCAGAAAGGCTTCCCCCGGACGGATGCGCGCGGGGGCCTTGATATGATCGATGCGGATATCCGCCTCCCGGTTGACGGAGATCATGCGGTAGTCCACGGGAACCCCGGCGCGGAGGAGCTGTTCCGGCGTGTTGTCCAGAGGGGTGGTGGGCCAGCCGTCCGTGACCATCAGGATGCGGTTGACGCGGTCCGGCTCCATTTGTGCAAGGGTGTAGGCCAGGGCTTCCGCCATGCATGTGTTGGAGGGGCCCCCATTGAAAACAGGGTCCCCCTGTCCCCGGAGCACAGCTTCACGGGCGAAGTCCACCAGCCGGATGCGGTCGCCCGGCCGCTTGCTGCGTTCCAGAATGGACTGAATTTCCGGAGCGTCCGCGGCGGCGGCCCCGTCCGTGGAGCCGGACTGGTCGATCAGCACCCACAGGTCCATGTCGCTTCCGCCCCTGGTTATCACGGGCTGGGCCAGTGCCAGAAGCAGCACGGCCTGGATCAGCAGGCGCACGGGGGAAGCCAGGCGCAGCCGCTTGTATTTCCAGCCTGCCAGAACCAGCAGGGGAATGAGAAAGAACCATTCCGGAGAGAGAAATTGAATCATGGGCGCCGGAGGATGTTGGGGGTTGACGGTATCCAGGAGGCCATCAGGGCCAGCCCGGCCAGGGCCAGCCACAGGGGGGCAAGAGGGTCGGGCGCGAGATGCCGCTGCGTTTCCTGTTTCAGATACTGTAGTCCGCTGTCAAAAGTGGAGCAGTGGGAAAAGTCGCCCATGCGGGCGTCGGAGAACCAGACGGCCCCGTGGAAGAGGGGAGCCGTTTCCGCAGGCGTCCCGGTAATGTCGATGAAGCCGGGTTCTTCCGGCAGGCGCCCGGAGAAGGGCGCTTCTTTCCGCTCCCCGTCCGGCGCCGTGTGGATGATCCGGGAGCCTCCGGGGAGACGGAGGCGCGTTCCTCCGGGAAGGTTGCCCGTGGTGACGCCGGGTGCGCGGGCCTGAACGGCTTCCATGAAACGGCGTACCATCAGCACGGTGGCCGGCAGACGGTCCGCGTTGGAGTCTTCCCATGACCAGTTGAGGAAGAGAGCGCCTTCTTCCAGCCACGCCAGCGGGGTGTTTTCCCGCCAGAGCAGCATCATAGCGTTTTCCCCCGGAGCCATGCTTCCGGTGCCGGGCACAAGCAGCCCGCTCCAGTTCAGGCCGTCCGTCAGGGGATGTCGTTCCGCCGTCACGGTACGTATTCCTGAGGATTTTTCCGCCGGGCGCCCCAGAATGATGGCTGCGCCGTGAGGCCGGTGGGCGTCTGCCTTGTCTTCAACAAGGATGCGGAGCGCGGCCGTGGAGTCCGTGGAAGAGCCGGAGGAGAAGCCGGGCAGGCCGGAGTAGATTTTCCGGAAAACATCGGCCGTTTTTTCCGGAACCTGCATTTCCACGGCGACCGGTTTGGGGGTGGGGCGTACCAGCGGCAGAACGTCGTCCAGCGGGAAGGCATCGGGCGCAAGACGGAGCACGGCCGTGCCGCAGCCGGGCGGCAGGGTATATTCAAATTCCGCGACGGCGCCGGGATGGAGCGTCAGTGATTGTTCCTGAGCCACATCTCCTGCGCGGATGGAGACGGTTTTCTGGACAGGGGCGGCAGAGTTGTTTTTTACGGCGATTCTCCAGTGCGGCTCTCCCGGCCCTTCCATGTGCGTGATGCCCGCAAATCCGGCGTTGTCAAGCGGCCTGCCCACGCCGCGGGCCGGCTGGCCGGCAGGGACCCGTTCCGGGGTGCAGGTGACCAAGCGTGTGAGGCCGCCGGCTCCGGCCATGGAGGCCGCCGTACGCAGGGATTCGGAAAGGTCGTGGGTGGCGGCGTCCGGCATCCACCGGGAAAGGGACTGGAGGGCGGCGTTCCTGTTATTTCCGCGGTAGAAGGGCAGGCGCGCCGGGCGGCTTCCCATCAGAACCCAGGTGGTGGGGATGCCCTGTTTTCCGATGTTTTCCATGTCTTCGGCCACGGCCTGAACGGCTTCTTCACGGAAAGGGTACATGTTTGCGGAGTCATCCATGATGAAGACGACCGTCTGCTCCGCGTCCTGCCGGACCCAGCACGGCGCGGCAAGCACCCATGCCAGCAGCAGGACCGCGAGCAGTTGAAGCCACAGGGCGCGGGAGGAGCGCAGCCTGTCCCAGTTCCTTCCCGTGGCTGCCTCCGGGGCCAGGGATTCCAGCAGAAACATGGTGGCCGTAAGGCGTACCCGCGTTCTGTGCTGAAGGAAGTGAATGGCAAGGATGAGGGGTATTCCCAGGAGCGCCCACAGGCCGGCCGTGTTGGTGAGATGAGGGAGCATGGTGAGAAAGAAGGCGGATGTTGAGAATCAGGCGAGTTCCACGGCTCCGCCGCTGAAGGCTTCCGCCGCCAGGGCTTTCGTCAGAGGCAGGTTGCAGGGAATGCGGGAGAAGAGGGCCTGGTGCCGCCGGCAGGCCGCGGCCCATAGTTCAAAGTGGACGGCATAGGCATGGGCATAACGCCTGGACAGGCCGGAGGATAGGTACTGGTTGCGGGTGGCGCCGGATTCACAGTTCTTCAGGCGGACGTTGCCGGTTTCAGGGAGTACGGCTTCTTCCGGCAGAGTGGGGGCTAGGATCAGGGACAGGCCGCCCCGGGAGGTCATCGGAGCCAGCAGGGCGGAGGGTTCCCCCGGATAGAGAAGGTCGGAGATGAATATTTTCAGGCCGTTGGCGCGCCAGAAGGCGGGAACGGGCATGGTTTCATCCGCGGGCAGCTCCGGCAGTCCGGCGCGCCAGCGGCCCGAGTGGACGTCTTCCATTTCCAGCGGAATGCCGTGCCGTCCCTTGACGGCGTGCATCCGCACCTGCGCGCCCGCCTGCAGGGAGGAAAGCATGCAGAATTGCAGCAGGGCCTCCGTTGCCGCGGCCCGTTCTTCGCAAAGAAACATGGATTCGGAAACATCCACGGCAATGTCCACCAGGGGGGACAATTCCGCCTGGTAAACCTTCATGGTGAGCTGGTCGGTCCGGGCGTAGGCCGCCCAGTGGATGCCGCGCGGATCGTCGCCCCACTGGTAGGCGCGGTGATCCTGAAAGTCTATGGAATTGCCGGTTTCCCGTCCCGCCCAGCCGCCCTGCACCCCTTTCCACGCCTGACGGGAAAAAGGCAGGCGGAAGCGCCGGGCCGCCTGCTCGGCTTCCTGCCGGATGCCTGTGGAGGAAGGGGATGCGTTTTCCATGAACATGGCGGGAAAAAATTTCGGCGTGGTTGCGGCTCAGGCGGCTTTTGTCAGGGCTGTTCCGCTCCGTCTTCCTGTTTTTCTCCGTCCTGGCGGGAGTTCAGGGTTTTTTTCAGGGTGGCAAACCATTCTCCGTTGCTCAGTCCCATCATCAGGAAAGCCGCCATCACTTCCAGCAGGGCAAAGAAGATGAAGAAGCCGGAAGTGTCGAATGTGGCTATTTCCTCCTTGCTGAGGAGGGCGAAGAAGGTGCTGCCGGGCAGGAGGGGCAGGTATCCGTCCATGGTTGCCAGAAGGACCAGGAAGAAGGAGGAAACGCACCAGAAAAGGATATAGACGAGCAGGGTGTTGTTTTTCAGCCTTTTCCAGGCCGGTTTCAGCACAAGGGCCGGCATGACGACGGCATACCACCCGAAGATGGTCAGGCAGATCATGAACAGAATGGACTGGATTCCGTTTCCAGACCTTGTGGAATGTTCCATGAGATGGAAGAGATAGCCGGAAATGCCGATGAGAAAAGCTGTCAGGATGGAGAAGAAGAAGCCTCCGGGCATCCCCGGCAGGAAGAACAGGCGCTGGAACCATCCCGTCTGCTTTTCATTCGTCTGCTGCACATGGATGGGGAGCAGGGTGGAAGGAGTCGTTAGTTCGATGACGATCAGGAAGATACTGTAGATCCACAGGAAAATGAGGTGGACGGTAACCAGGGATTTCATCAGGGAAGGAGAGTCCAGGATGAAGAGCATGAATACGATGGTGGAAATATAGACGGGCAGGAGCGCCTTGCGCAGGGGGGCGAAGGTGTTTTCCGCAATGGGAGCGAACCAGCGCTGGGCCAGGATGAGCAGGGTGCGGATGACCAGGAATACGTCCGTCAGGATGACGGCCGTCCGCAGCAGCCCCATTCCGAATCCGTCCTTGAACAGGTTGATTTCCAGGCCGGAGCTGAACAGGGAGAGGCTCGTGCTGCAAATGAGGAACAGGGCGCCCATGGTGGCCAGGCGCAGGAGCAGCGGCAGTGCGGACGCCCACAGGCAGAATGCCGTCAGAATGCCGCAGGCCAGATAGATGAAGGAGATGGCCGTCAGGTCCTGCACCAGGTTGATTTGTCCGTAATAGTACCTGATGAAGGCGAAGGGCAGGCAGATGAAAATGATGAGCAGGGCCTGTGCCATGAAGGAGGCCCACTTGCCCATGATGATGCGTCCCGAGGTCTGCCTGGTAAGGAGCAGGAGTTCGCTGTTGCGGGATTCCAGCTCCTCCCTGATGGAGAAGAGGGCCCGGAAGGGAATGGCTCCCGCTACGGCGAATATCAGGAAGGTCCAGAAGATGCTGTTGCAGACGCCCGAACTGACAAGGGTCCCGCTGTCGGTGGGGTCCGGAATAAAGCTGAACAGGAAGAACAGGGCCAGCGCTGCCGGGAACAGGCTGAGGAGCAGAATGAAGGAAAGCGTGCGCAGTCCCTGCCGCAATTCCTTGACCAGGGCGGAGGGAAACCATGACGGAAAGTCCGGGGAGGGGGTGGCGGGCGTGCTCATGAGGCGGATGAGGAGGGGGAGACGGTTTGTCCGGACGCGGAGTCCGGTTTTTTATCCTTGTTAAGCAGGATATCGACGAAGGCTTCTTCCAGCCGGCGTTCGCTGCGGTGGAACTCGATGACGGGCAGGTCTGCGGAGAGCTGCCTGAGTTCCCTGGCGACCAGCTCCGGCTCACAGGAAGAGAAGGTGGCCGTAACGCCGTTTTCCTGCACGGAACGCACTTTCCAGCCGGGATGAATGGCCATCCATTCTTCCAGAGGAGCGGTGTTTTCTCCGGCGATTTTCACTTCAAAGGGCCAGCCGGTTTCCTCCTGGCGGTGCAGCAGGGAGCTTTTGTCGCCGTCATGGACGATGGAACCTCCATCCATGAAAATCAGGGAATCGCACATTTCCCCCAGTTCGGAGAGAATGTGGGAGCTGATGAGCAGGGTTTTCCCCCTGGCCTTGAGCAGATGCACCAGGTTCTTGAATTCCATGCGCGCCTTGGGGTCCAGACCGGCGGCGGGTTCGTCCAGAATGAGGAGTTCGGGATCGCTGATCAGAGTGCGCGCCAGGCACAGGCGCTGGGTCTGCCCCTTGGAGAGCTTGTTGATGAGCCGTGTTTGCAGCTCTCCCAGTTCCGTGAAGTCCAGCACTTCGTTCACGGCGGAGAGCAGGCGGCTACCGGGAATATCGTATGCCCTGGCGAAGAAATCCAGGTATTCCCGGACGCTGGTGTTTTTGTAGGGGTGGAAGTAGTCCGGCATCCAGCCGATCAGGGGGCGCACCTCATGGGGATGGTCCACGGTGTTGATGCCGTTGATCAGGATGCTTCCGGAGTCGGCGAGTTCCAGCGTGGCGAGCATGCGCATGGTGGTCGTCTTTCCGGCTCCGTTGGCACCGATCAGGCCGACCACCTGTCCTTTCCCGATTTGGAAGGAGACGCCGCTGACGGCTTTAACCTGGTCAAAGGATTTGGACAGTCCGGAAACTTCAAGCAAAATGGGCTCTGTCATGGCTGTTGGGGGAGGGGCTGGTTCCCGGCGGCGGGGCCGGAGACGGTGATGCGGGTGTTTTCCCACTTGATGGAGTCCAGGGTGGGAATGGGGCCCAATTCTCCTTGCGCGGATATCATTTCCGCGTGGAAATGACCCGGAGGCGGTGTTTCAGAAGGTATTTTTTCACTCCGGACGGCTGTCTTCCTTTCTCCGGGCGGCAGGTTGGGAATGCGCCAGTACGTTCCGGAGGCGTCGCGGTAAATGAGGTTGGACAGGGCGCCCGGGAAGGTGCTCTGCAAGACCGGCGCTCCGTCCGGATGCGGCATGGGAATAACGGTAACGGCCGCCCTGGTGGTGATGGGGCGCACCAGCTTGTGTTCAAGGGTGGACCGGCTGGTGAACCAGCCGCCGCTGCACAAGTTCCCCTCCCGGAAGTAGTTTTCCAGTTTCTCCCGGGCGTATCCGTCTTCATGGAAGGTTTGGAATTTTTCTTCTTCCAGCCGGCAACCCTGGAGGTGGACGTCTTCCGGGAGCGTGAATTCGTTGTTCGTCAGAATAAGGGTTTGGCAGACCTGGCTCTGGGTGATCAGTCCCGTATGATCTTGCGGATTGACCAGGATGTGCACGGCACGGCTGCCGCGTCCCCCCGTGCCGTCCCCGATCAGGATGACGGCCGCCAAAAGAATGGAAACACCCAGGGAAATGGCGGGAATCAGGATGAACAGGCGCTGCCGTTTGCCGACGGGCGCCCACCGCAGCAGGCAGACCGGACCCACCAATACGGCAAAGGCCACCAGGATGAGGCCGAGCAGGAAAGACGGCGTGGTGAAAAAGTAGGGAGAGGCGTCCGGCACCTTCGGATGAAGGCGCGTCTGGTAATATCCGTCAACCTTTACGGGAAAAATATCCTTGGTTTCAGTTTTCAGCTTGAGGAGTGCCGCTTCCTTTTCCTTGTCTGTCAGGCCTTCCAGGGAAGGGACGTGCAGAATAAGACCGCGGCCCAAAGGAGCGGTGGTGATTTTCCTCCCCCGGTCCCCGATGAGCCAGAGGCTTCCTCCTCCCAGCACCCACTGGCGGAGGGCTTTCCTGTGGGGCTCGTCCAGGTAAGAATCGTATAGCTTTTCAGGAATGATGATGCAGTTTTGAGCTGCATACATGCGGTAGTCCGCCGGCCAGTCCATCAGGTCAAAGGTATTCACCTGCGCGTTGAAGGGACTGTCGGACAACATATTCCATTCGGACGGCGTTTTTTCCTGAAGAACGGCGAAGAAGGGCGCGTCTTCATTGGCGGCGAACAGGCTGATGGATTCATCCGCGGAATTCCGGTATAAGAGCTGGATGTCCGTCATGGACGGATAGATGACAGCCTGCCGCGTTTGCCCCGGAGGAACGGAGAAGGAATACCTCTGCTTGCTGTTGTCGTTCCATAAAGTCTGGAATTCAAGGGTATGGGTGTCTTTCCCGTTCGGGACGTTTTCTATCAGGACGCGGGCCGGGGAGATGGAATTGCGCGGGAATTTGTCGCAGGGGGAGCTTACTTCAATTCGGGGGGCTTTTTCCGCGCTTCCCGCAGGGGCCGCAAGGGCGGACGGCGGAAGCAGAAGAAAGGCGAAGAGCAGTCCACGGCGTTTCAGCAACTGGCGGAACATGGTTGAACAGGGGGTGGGATTAATGGATTTTAGCTGCGGCGAGAGAATGTGGCAGGGGCTTGTCCTGGGCTGGAATTTCTTTCAGGAGCCGTTCCACGACGTCTCCGGGAGTCGCTCCTTCCAGCTTCGCCATGTGGTCCAGCAGAATGCGGTGTTCCAGCACGGGACGGATGACGGCCTGCACGTCTTCAAAGGAGCAGAAGGGGCGTCCCTGGCGCAGGGCACGCGCCTTGGCGGCGGCGGCCAGTCCCAGGGCGGCGCGGGGGCTGGCCCCGTATTTGACACCGCGGGCCGCTTCCGATTCGCCGGGATGGGTGGCGTTGACGAGCCTTCCGATGTATCCGGCCACGGCATCCGGGATGGCGATCCGCCGGGCAAGTTCCATCAGGCGGAGAAGTTCCTCCGCGTCCAGCACGTGGGGAACGGCGGGTTCCACGCCCATTTCACGGTTGAGGACGATGCGGGTCAGCACCTCCGCGGGATTTCTGCCTACGTTGATTTTGAACAGGAAGCGGTCAAGCTGGGCTTCCGGCAGGGGGTAGGTGCCTTCCAGTTCAATGGGGTTCTGGGTAGCCAGCACGAAGAAGGGTTCCGGAAGAGAATGGGACTGGCCCATGACGGTGACCTTCCTTTCCTGCATGGCTTCCAGCAGGGCGGACTGGGTTTTGGGGGAGGCCCGGTTGATTTCGTCCGCCAGCATGATGTTGGCGAATACGGGGCCTTCCTGGAAGACGAAGGATTTTCTCCCGTCCGTCTCCTGCAGGACGGGGGTGCCCGTGATGTCTCCGGGCAGCAGGTCCGGGGTGAACTGCACGCGCCTTGCCGTGATGTCCAGCGCCTTGGAAAGCCCCTTGACCAGTTCCGTTTTGCCCAGTCCGGGCAGGCCCTCAAGCAGGATGTGGCCGCGGGCCAGCACGCCGGTGAGGATAAGTTCAATGAGATCTTCCTTGCCGAACAGAACCTGGTTCATGGCGGAGGCCAGGGCGTCAAGCTTCTGCACGGCAGTGCGAAGCTCTTCCGGGGAGAGAGAAAAGTGGGTATTCATGGGGAACTGCCGGATGGCCCCGGCTTCTTGAAAGAAAGGGCAGGGGGAATTGTTAGAGTTCTGGATAATTTTATGCCATTCCCCCCGGCGTTCTGCAAGCAGAAAGAGGGCGGGACCTTTTAATTTTCAGGAATATGATGGAAGAGCCCCGTTCCGGTCGTGGTAGTTTTTCCGGCAGTGAAGGAAGGAAATTTTTCCAAAAACATGCCTCTCCGGCATTTTGGGCTGTAAATGGCTCCGCCATCATGTATACACGGTCTCTGTGGAATTTTTACCCTCTCCGGACAGCAAACGTATTTATGTGGTGGACGCCTTGCGCGGCTTTGCCGTGATGGCGATCATGCTGCTGCATTTTTTGGAGCATTTCATTTATAAATCCTATCCCGTGGCCTCTTCCGCGGTGATGGAGGCAGCCAACCAGGAGTTCAAGGAAGCTTTTTTCTTCCTGTTCGCCGGGAAGTCCTATACCATTTTCGCCCTGTTGTTCGGGTTCACCTTTGCCATCCAGTACCGCAACCAGGCCCGGAAGGGCCGGGACTTTGCGGGCAGGTTTGTCTGGCGCATGTGCCTGCTGGCCGTGTTCGCCTGCATGAATGCGGTGTTTTTTCCGGGGGGCGATGTGCTGTTGACTTTCTCCATCGCAGGGCTTCTGCTGGTGCCGTGCCGCCGTTTGAAAACCTCCACGCTGGTCATATTATCCCTGATTTTCCTGGCACAGCCCCTGGAGTGGGCTTATGCGGCGGCGCAGTGGGTGAATCCCGGCTGGGCGCCGCCCTCCCTGTCCGTCGCGGAATCGTACGCTTCCCTGAAAACGGCCGTGGATACGGGCAATTTCTGGCTGATGGCCTGGGAGAATCTGACGGTGGGGCAGTGGGCCAGCCTGGCCTGGGGTATTGAGGCCGGGCGCCTGATGCAGGCGCCGGGGCTGTTTTTACTGGGTTTCGTGCTGGGGCGGCAGGAATTCTTTTTGCAGAATGACCGGAACGCCGTGTTTTGGACCCGCGCCATTCTGCTTTCCCTGGCGGGGACCGTGACGTTTTATGTGGTGATGGACCTTCCGGGCTTGTCCGGCCCCCTGCATACTATCTTTACCATGTGGCACAACGTCTGCTTTACCGGCATATGGGTGGCCGCCTTCGTTCTGCTGTACCGGCTGGAATATTTCAGGAAAGTAACGGTTCCCTTGCTGACCTACGGGCGCATGAGCCTGACCAACTACGTTTCCCAGTCCATGATCGGTTCCCTGATCTTTTTCCCGTATGCTCTGGGACTGGCTCCCTGTTGCGGGTATCTGGCCAGTTTTGCAATCGGCTGCGTCGCCATGGTCGGGCAGATATGGTTCTGCCGCTGGTGGCTGGAACGCCACCGCTATGGAGTGCTGGAAGGGCTGTGGCACCGGGCGACCTGGATGCACGCCGGAAAGGCGTCCGCGCCGGAAGCCCGGTAGAGGCGGGGATTTTCTCCGGTGCGGTCTTTATTCCGCCTGCACCCGGTCGTAAAAGACGATGGAGGCTTTTTGCAGCGTGTGCTGCCAGAGCTGGAACCCCACCTGGGCGGCCGGGGTGTCTTCCGCCACGGGCAGGGAATCCGTGTCCAGCGCGTACACCGTGACCAGGTACAGGTGCCATCCGTGGCCCGCGGGCGGGAAGCTGCCGCTGTACCCTGCAAAATCCGCGTCGTTGCGTATCTGGACGGCCTGTTCCGGCATCAGGCCCAGGGCGGGATCACCCGCGCCGGAGGGCAGTTCCCGGACGGAGGAAGGCAGATTGACGGCCAGCCAGTGCCAGAAGCCGCTGCCCGTGGGTGCGTCCGGGTCATGAATGGTGACGGCGAAGCTTTTTGTCCCTTCCGGAGGATTGGTCCAGGAAAGCTGCGGGGACCGGTTGCCGCCGCCCACGCTGAAATGCCGCTGGGGCTGCTGGACTACGCCGCCGAGGTCGTTGCTGTGAAGAGTGAATGTTGATGGCATGGGGATGATGATCTTCTCTGTGGATGATTCGTTCAAAATGCGGCGGCCCTTTCAGGGGACGCCGTTTCCGGGGGATTGCCCCCGCAGTGTGGATTCGGTCTTGCCGCGCATGGACCGTATCCACTCCTTCCTGATCTTGCCTTCCCGGTCATGTCCGGTCAAGCCGGTAATCCCGGAGGCGCCTCCCCCCTTTTCAAAGTCCGCAAGCGGAACCAGGGTATTTTCCGGTTCTCTTTCTTTCACCGTGATTGGGGGGGCGGTCCGGTCACCGTTGACGGCTGCCGGGGCTGTGAAGTTTTTCCGGAGCTTTCTTTTCGGGATAACATATGGTATGGTTTGGTGTGCATGGAAAAGAGCACGGACATAGGCGGGTTTTTCGGGCTGGAATTGCCGGAATACGGCAATTTCCCGCAATGGCATGCCGGACGGAGCGTGGCCGTGAATTCCGGGAGGCGGGCTCTGGAATACATTCTGCGCTGTCTGGGCGGCGTGCGCCGCGTCTATGTTCCCTGGTACACATGCGCTGCAATTCTGGAACCGATGGAACTGCTCCAGATTCCGTGTTCCTTTTACCGCATTAACGAAAGGCTGGAACCGGAAAGCCTGCCCGTTCTGGAGGAGGGGGAGTATTTCCTGTACGCCAATTACTTCGGCATCAAGGAGGCATGCGTGGATGTGCTGGCGGAGCGGTACGGGGGAAGGCTGATTGTGGACAATGCGCTGGCATTATATTCTCCGCCGCGTCCCGGAACGGCGGCCCTGTACAGCCCGCGCAAATTTTCCGGCCTGCCGGACGGCGGCGTGGCCGTGATGGACTGCCCCTGCCTGGAACTGGAAGAGCGGGACGAGTCCCTCCCGCATGCCGCTTTTCTGCTGGAATGCGCGGCCTGCGGGCCGGAAGCGGCCTCGGGCGCATGTGAACGGAGTGAACGCCGTCTGAAGTCCTCCCCCCTGCGCCGCATGTCCCGTTTGACGGAACGCCTGATCAACGGCATTGATTATGAAAGCGCACGGCACAGGAGAATGGAAAATTTCCTGTTCCTCCATGAACGGCTGGGGCATTTGAACAGACTGTCTCCGGATGTAAACGCCATGTCCGCTCCGTACTGCTATCCGTTCCGGACGGGATTGCCGGAATTGCGGGATGTGCTGATAGACGCGCATGTTTTGATTCCCCTGCTGTGGCCGGAGGTTCTGGAATGGGCCCCGTTTGACGGAGAGGAACGGAAGCTGGCGCTGAACCTGCTGCCTCTGCCGGTGGACCAGCGCTGCGGCAGGGAGGAAATGGAACGGATTGCCCGGACGGTGGAGGATTTTTATTCCTGACAGGGCATCATGAATTTGTTGGAAAATGGATAATAATGCGTTGACGATGTAAAAAGAATGTTCTAGAACTTTTCACATGTCCAACTACCTTTCCTCTCTGGGCTATCCTTTCCGGGAACGGCCCATGGTTTTTGTTTTCAGCGTGCTGATTGTCTGGGCGATGTACCTGGCCCTGTGGGCTCCCGTGCTCGGCTGGATTGCCAATTTCTGTTTTCTGGGGCCCTTTATGTGCGCCTTCTGCATGAAAATGGTGAGGCAGTCCGCCATGGGCGATGAGGGCATCTGCCATTTTCCCGAGCTGGAGGGCTGGTTTGAGTCCCTTTTTCTGCCTTATGTGCGGACTCTGGTGTGTGCCGTCATTGCCTTTCTCCCGCTCTCCATTTACCTGAATGTGGTTGACTGGGAGCCGGACGCCCTTCCGGGGTGGTTTTTCATGATCGCGGGAATTATCTATTTTCCGGGGATATTCATGAGAACGGCTCTCATGGACAGTTTTGACGGTCTTTCCCCCTCCGGCTGGTGGGATCTCGTCAGGAAGGCGCCCATGACTTATCTGGGACTGGTTCTCGGTGTTTTGGCGGGGGCGGTGATTGTAGCGTACCTTCCTTCCGGAATATTGATGACTTTCTTCTCGCTGGCCGTGATGCTTTACATCACCTGTGTGCTGATGAACGCTTTCGGCCTGTTTCTGCTGAAGCATGAATTTGCGGAAGAGGAAGACGATGACGGCTTTTCCATTTCCAGTATGGATTGATGCCGGGGTTTCAGATGGGGAGAAAATTCTGGAAATACTTGGGAATAAGAGCCTTTCTTTTTAAATTTTCCGTTCCTCGGAAGGAATCCCCATGGTTCCGTCCGGGAGGATTTGCCGGGCACGCATGCAGGCGGGGGAACGGTTCGCAGGGCCCGGACCCGTTTTTAACATGGATTTACGGTTAAAACGGAGTACAGTATGGAACATTCATGAGTGCTTATTTTATAGTCATGATTTCCATGGACGAAGCGGTGGACCGTGCGCCGTACGACTCCTACATCGCCCTGGTGAAGCCGATTGTCGAACGTTTCGGCGGAGAATATCTGGTACGTACGGAGGTGATTGATTCGCTTTCGCCCGGAGACAGGCCGGACCGGATGATCATCATCCGTTTTCCCGACCGGGAGAGGCTGGATGCATGCTTTGCCAGCGAAGAATACCGCCGGATCATGGCGCTGCGCGCGGAAACGGTGAGAACAAAGGCGTTTATTGCCGAAGGCCTTTGAAGGGCTTCCTCAGACTCATTGCCTGAGGTGCGGTTGCCGGGAGGGGGAGGAATCTGCCGGTTCATCCATGTTTTCCTGATCCGGGGAAAGAACAGATATCCGCAGGGATGCCCGTTCAACAGGACCGGGACTTTTTTCCAGTGGAGGCAGTCAGGTATGTGCCGGGGATGCGGGGGCTTTTTCCAATGCGTCGTATAGGAATTCCGTGTTTTTTGTTTTTCCGACGGTTCTATGGAGCAGGGCGGGAATTTCTTTTTCTTCGTATCCTGCATTCCGTATGTATCGCTTTACCGCGGCAGGCTGTTCCGGACAGCATTGGAGCAAAAGGGTCAGCCATATTCTTTCCAGCGAGTTTTGAAGAGTCTGCTGCACCTTGTTGTTTCTTATTTCGTGAATAATAATTTTGTTTTCAAAATTGATTCTTTTGTCCACCAGCGTATTGAAGAGGGAAGATTCTTCTTTCTCTGCGTATTCTTCTTTCAGGACAGCTTCCTTTTGATCGTATTCCATGACCATCCGCCTGTGTTTTTCCTTTAAATCCTTATTATAGTCCTTGCGAAACGCCAGGACGATGGCGGAGGAATATTGGGCCAGCAGGGCAGCCGCGCTTTCCTTGTCAATAGGGTGCCTGGCGGAAACCGATTCCAGGCTGCGGGAGAGTTTTTCCATGTCATATTGGATGTTGAGCTTTACCTCATAGTCCATCCCTTCATCAAAAGTGTTCTCCGTATGTTCATCATAGTCCAGGTGGAAGGTTGGAGCAGAGGCCACATGGTAAAACACCCAGAAAAGCCGTTTCAGTTCAGATAACCGCAAATCCTCCCCTTTCAGCGTGTCAATATTGTCCAGCATGGTATCCGCCTTGGAGTAAAATTGTTCCAGTTTCGATTGCTGAAGGAGTTTCCCCAGGGCAATACATTCCTCGTCCTCCGTCTGCAGGAGGGCTATGGTCCCGGGGCTTGGGAGGTTTCCGCCTGCCGTGTCGGCTTGAGCCCCTTCAATTCCCGCATGGAAAAGCATCCAGACAAGGAGCATGGAAAAGAGTCCGGATGTCATGCTTGTGATATTTGCGTTGGAGAAAAATGTTTTCATGATTTTTCCTGCATTTTGCCGCCTTTTCAGATGGCGGAAGAGCGAATGATGGCGTTCCGTTTAATGAACGGGGCTGTTCCGGACCTGCACGCAGCATGGTAATCAATGTTCTGGGCCGCATGAAGTTTTTTATTAAGGGAAATGCGGGCATCCTTCATGCCGCAGCGTCATTAGTTGCGTTCTCTGCTGAACGGAGGACGGGAAGGGATATGTCTCATCAGCCAGCGGACGCCCGTTTCCGGCAGCGTTTCCGCCGGCGGAGTAACCGGAGGGGAAATGTGCGGGGATGGTGTCCTTATCCGGTAAAAAGTCATGAAAGTCGCCATCACGGGGTCCAGCGGATTCATCGGCAGCCATTTGTCCGAGCGCCTGGAGGTGCTGGGACATGAGGCGGTGCCGTTGTGGCGCTATTTGTTCACGCAGGACAGCCCGGATTGTCTGGTGCAGTCGCTGGCGGGATGTTCCGCCGTGGTCAATCTGGCGGGCGCTCCCCTGGACCGCCGCTGGACGGATGCCTACAAGCTGGAGCTGATGGACAGCCGGATCATGACCACGCGCAAGCTGGTGGAGGCAGTGAATCTTCTGCACGAACCTCCGGCAGTGATGATTTCCACGTCCGCCGTGGGGTATTATAGTCCGGACGGCTGCCACGGCGAGCACGACGATCCGGCGGAGGGCTCTTTTCTGGCGGAGTTGTGCGAGGCCTGGGAAGCGGAGGCGGAGCGCGTGAACGATCACGTGCGCCTGGTCCGCACGCGGTTTGGCGTGGTGCTTTCCCCGGACGGCGGCGCGCTTCCCAAGATGATCATGCCGACCCGCTTCGGGGTGACGGTTTCCGTAGGGAAGCCGGATCACGCCTTTTCCTGGGTGGCCCTGGACGATCTGGTGAACGCGCTGGCGTTTATCCTGGAGCATGGGGATGTTTCCGGCCCGGTCAATGTGACGGCCCCCGAACGCACCACCAATGAGGAGTTTTACAAGGCCGTGGCGGAACATTTCCATACCAGGGCGTCCGTCCGGATTCCGGATGCCGCCGTACGGCTGGTGATGGGGGAGGCGTCCCAGGTGGTTACCAGCGGCCAGTGCGCCGAGCCGGAGACCCTCCTGCGCGAAGGTTTTGAATTTCAATATCCCGATATCAGTACATTTTTCCATCAAGCATTTCCCGTCAAGTCATGAGTGTGTTGCAGACCATCGTTACGTCCCTGTTCCACGGACATTCCGTGAAAACCCCCGCCATGCCGGATTTCAATCTGGAACGTTATCTGGGAGAATGGCATGAAATCGCCCGTCTGGAGAATTGGTTTGAGAGCGGCTTGCGCAAGGTGTACGCCCGTTACGACCATGGAGAAGACGGTACCGTTTCCGTGACTAACGGCGGTTATGACGCCCGGACCGGAGAACGGCGCGAGGTGCATGCCCGCGCCAGGGTGGCGGATGCCCCGAACCATTTGAAGGTGTACTTCGTGCCGGTCGTGTACGGACGGTATGAGGTGGCTTTTGTGGATGAGGATTACACCCGCGCCGTGGTGTCCGGCGGTTCCCTGAATTATTTGTGGCTGCTGGCCCGGAATCCCGATGTGGAAGAGGACCATTTGGAAGAGATGCTGCGTTGTGCGCGGGACCTGGGGTATGATACGTCCCGGTTGATTTATTCCCATGCCTTTTGTCCGGCGGAGGCCGGAGTGGGCCAGTGCCGTTAACGAGGCTTCCGGGACTGGGGCGGTTTTCTTTGACAGGCGTTTTCCCGTCTTTCCGGGTGGTTCGGAAACAGCGGCATGTTCCCTTTGCTTCGCTTTGGCGTGCGATCCTGCGCATGAAAGCCGGGAATTTTAATTGCCGGAGGATGGTGCCGCGGGTTTGCGGCAAGGCAATATTTCCGCCGTATTCCTTCATAACCGGGATGCGCTGGGTACTGGAAGCTTTTGTCCCTGAAAGCGGAGTTTCCGGAAGGGAAACGCTTTACTGGCGTCAGGGGGAGAAGAGTTCCTTTCTTCGCCTTTCGTGAGGTTTTGCCGGCCGGGGAACGCCGGACGCACGGGTTGAACGTGCCCGGGAAAGAGGCGTTTTTCAGGTTCAAGGGCATTTCCTTGTTTGATTTTTTGCCTGTAACGCCCGTGACCGGAGGGCGGAGTTGCAGGCCGACGGCGCCTTGACGGGGAAGAGTCTGTAACATAAAAACGAAAAAATGCGCCGAATGCGCTTGCAATCGGAGCGGAGAAGCTTATGTTGTCATTCATCCAAACATTGGATGTTTGGATGAATGACCTAAAGAAGGAGTAACAATGGATATTATTCATGACAACGCCGCTGATCTCGGCGCATTGAACGGCAAGACCGTTGCCGTTATCGGATATGGCGCGCAGGGCCGCGCCCAGGCACTTTGCATGCGTGACTCCGGTGTGAACGTGATTATCGGCGTTCGCCCCGGCAAGTCTTTTGACGCCGCCACCCAGGAAGGCTTCCAGGTGATGAGCGTGGCTGAAGCCGCCGAAAAGGCGGACATCATCCACATTCTTCTTCCGGATGAAAGCCACGGTTCCGTGTACGAAGCTGAAATCAAGCCCCACCTGAAGGCCGGCAAGACGCTTTGCTGCTCCCACGGCTTCGCCTACGTGTTCAACACCATCGTTCCCCCCGCGGACGTGGACGTGATCATGGTGGCCCCCAAGGGACCGGGCACGGAAGTGCGCCGCGTGTTTGAAGAAGGCTTCGGCTGCCCCGGCCTCATAGCCGTGCACCAGAATCCCTCCGGCAAGGCCCGCGACGTGGCCCTTGCGATGGCGAAGGCGGAAGGCCTGACCCGCGGCGGCGTGCTGGAATGCACGATGGCCCAGGAAACGTATGAAGACCTGTTCGGCGAGCAGAACGTTCTTTGCGGCGGTCTGGTGGACCTGATGAAGTACGGCTTTGAGACGCTGACGGAAGCCGGTTATCCCCCGGAAATGGCCTATTTTGAATGCGTGCATGAAGCCAAGCTGATCGTGGACCTGATCTACAACGGCGGCATCCAGAAGATGAATTCCGTGATTTCCAACACCGCCGAGTTCGGCGAGTACTACAACGGCCCGCAGATTCTGCCCGCCGACGTGAAGGAACGCATGAAGGAATCCCTGAAGCGCATCGAATCCGGCAAGTTCGCCAAGGACTGGCTGGAAGAAGCCGCGAAGGGCGCTCCCAACCTCAAGGCGAAGCGCGAAGCCCTGGGCCAGCACCCGGTGGAAATCGTGGGCGCCAAGATCCGCAGCCTGTTTGAAAGGAACTGAGGCTTCCTTTGATTTTTTCCACGGGCCGCTCCTCCGCACGGGACGGAGCGGCCCGGACAATCATCGGGCTTCCCCGCGGAAGCCCTTCTTTTTCTGGATATGGACAATTTTCTGCCGGCCGTCAATGTGGAGAACGCCAGGGTGTACCTGGGCGGCCAGGAAATCCTGCACAATATTTCCTGGCAGGTGCGGCGCGGGGAGCGCTGTTTTATTCTGGGCGCGAACGGCGCCGGAAAGACTACGCTGGTGAAGCTGCTGATGGGGTTTGCGTGGCCCCTCTTCGGCGCGAAGGTGCAGGTACTGGGCAAGACGTTCGGACACGTGAACCTGCTGGAGCTGCGCAAATCCATTGCGTGGGTGAGCCCGTTCATGCACAAGTGGCTGGAAGACGGGGCCTGGAACGGCCGCGACATGGTGCTTTCCGGGCCGGACGGAACGATCGGCCTCCTGCGCGAACCGACGCCGGAAGAGGAGGAGAAGGCCGCCGGAATCATGAAGTCCCTGAAGGCGGAGCATTTGATGGACAGGCCCGTGGTGGCCATGTCTTCCGGAGAACAGGTGAAAGTGCTCATCGCCCGTGCGCTGATGACGAATCCGGAGTTGATGATTCTGGACGAGCCGAGCGTTTACCTGGACCTGGCCGGACGCGAGTTTTTATTGAAAACCATTGAAGAATTGGCGGCCACGCGGCCGGACCTGACCATGATTTTCATCACCCAGCGCATTGAAGACATTCTGCCGGTGTTTGATTGCGGGATGATTCTGAAGTCCGGCGAGATCGTGGCGCGCGGCAGCAGGGACGAGGTGCTGACGGAGGAGAATTTAAAGAACGCCTTTGACCTGGATATTCAATTGATCAGGACGGACAAGGGGCGTCTCTGGACGGTGATTCGCTGAGATTCCCATGAAAAAAGGAAAACAGATGGATTTGAAGAAACCCGTGAGGCTGTCCCTTTCCCGGCAGGTTCTCAATGCCATGGAGTCCATGATACGGTCCGGCCAATGGCAGGTGGGCGACCGCATTCCGGCGGAGCCGGAGCTGGCCCGCGCCTTTTCCGTGAGCCACAACACCATCCGGGAAGCCCTGCAATCCCTGATCCACATGGGAATGCTGGAAGCCCGGCCCGGGGACGGCACCTACGTGATGGCCTCCGACCGTTTTGCCGTGGCGGTCAGCAACCGGCTCCGAGAGTCGGAGCTTCCCCAGATTCTGGAAGCGCGTCTGGCGCTGGAAAAGGAGATTGCGCGCCTGGCTGCCGTGAAGAGGACGGAAGAGGACCTGGAGATTCTGGAGGCCGCATTGAAGGACTGTCATGCCAGGGTCAGGCCGGGCATTGAAGACGACATGCTGTTCCATGCCGCCGTGGCCCGGGCCACGCACAACCCGGTGCTTGCGGAATTGTACAATGTGATCATCCGCAACGTGCAGGAGAATCTGGAAAACCTGCTTGAGGAGAAGCAGTACGATCCCGGAGCGATGAAGCTCCATGACGACCTCCTGGACGCCATCCGCGGCCGGAAAGCGGACGCCGCGGAGAACATTATTGTGAAAATCGTGGAGTTTGATACGGTCAGCATCGGCGGAGAGCCGCCGGAATAGGCCGTTCCGTTTCAGGCCGTTTTTCGATCAAGTGTGCCGCGTTCCTGCCGATGAATGGTTCCATCAATGAGTATTACTGTCCCTGGTGCGGCTCCGTGCTGCCGGGGGAGGACGTCAATTTGCAAACCGGGCTTGCCCTGTGCCGCTCCTGCGGTTATACGGGAAAGGCGGATGATGTGAAGAGGGCCTGTTTCTGTGTGGAAAAGCCGTCGTGCATCACGCTGGACAAGTGCAGCATGAACGGGAGAAGGCTGGTTTACCGCCGCTTCGGCTGGGAGGGGCTTGCCATGATGGTCTTTGCCGTCGTATGGGATTCGGCGTTGGTCTCTTTCCTGTCCGATATTTTTTCCTCCTCTCTCAGTCATATGCACGCAGCGGGACTGCTGCTGTTTCTGCTTCCGTTCGTGCTGGCCGGCATAGTTGTTCCCGTCATGGGTCTGCTGCTGTTGTTCGGCAGGATGGTGGTGGAGGTGGGCCGTGGGCAGGGTACCGTATTCCGGGGCATAGGCCCGGTGGGGTGGAGCTGGCGTTTTTTCTTTTCCGGGAAGGAGACGGCGCGGGTTGTGGAAGTAAAGTCATCCAAGGGAACCGTTCTCCAGCTTGTTGCCGTTCCGCAGCCGGGCGGGAAGGATTTCCGTTTCGGCTGGGGGAACCAGGATGTGCAAGTGGCCGAATACATTTGTGCGTGGCTGAACCGGAAATCCGTTTAGGAATGCCGTCATGACGGATTGGCGGTGCCGGTTGTTTCCGGTCGCGCGCTGTTGATGTGAAGCATCCGCAAAGGGGGGGAAGTGGTGCGGGATATGGAAATTGGATTGCCTGAGGGTTAAGGTGTATTTATACTTTCCAGAACCGGAAAATATGTTAGATTAACCGTCAATGACTGCCCCGGTTGAATTGAAGTGTCCGCAGTGCGGCGCCCCGCTGGCGATGGAAGATGTGAATGTGGCTGCGGATGTCATCCTGTGCCGCTCCTGCAATTGCACAGGCAAATTTTCCGATCTGGTCCGGGAGAAGAATGATGAGGAAATTCTGGAGACCCTTCCATGCCGCATGAAAGTGATGAAAACGCCGCGCGGCCTGGAGGTGACGTACAGGAAATCAAAGGCCATCGGATTTTTCTTTTTGTTTTTTGCCCTGTTCTGGAACGGCTTTTTGTGTATTTTCCTGTTCAGTTCTTCCGGGAATGAAAGAGCCGGAAGTTTGGTTGAGCAGTTGTTTTTCATTCCTTTTATCCTGGTGGGGATTGGGGTGCTGGCCGGCGCCGTTTATGCGTTGTTCGGCCGCATGACGCTGACGTTGAATCCCGGCCGTGGCGAACTGTTCCGCGGGGTGGGGGATATGGGCCGCCGCCAGAAGTTTCTTCTGGCCAGGGATGCCCGCATTACCATTGAAGACAGCAGCATGCGGCAGAATGACAGGGTGCTGCGCAAGATCGTGGTGGAGCAGCCGGGCGGCAAGCCGTTCCAGTTTGGCACGGGAATTGCGGAAGATGAGGCCCAGCAGTATGTGGCGGCCCTGCTGCGGCAGATGAGGGATTAGTCTGCGGGACTCCGGTGCAGGGCCTGATGATTCGGAATATCATGAAACGACTTTCATGGCTGCTCTTTTTCAAGTGAACTGTCCGAAGTGCGGAGCATCCCTGCTGCCGGAGAATGTGAATGTAGCCGGTGACGTGTTCCTGTGCCGCGCCTGTTCCCGCATGGGAAAATTTTCGGAACTGATGCAGACGGAGGAAGAAGAGGGGATTGCGGAAGTCGTGCCGAGCGGAGTTTCGGTTGCCAAGGACATGCACGGCGTCGTACTGCGCTTCGGGAAGATGAAGAAGGAGGGTTTTTTCCTGCTGCTGTTTTCCCTGGTCTGGAATACGATGATTTCCGCTTTCCTGTATGTCATGGCTTCCGGAAAGCCTTACACCTTGAACGGTGTGGAGAAGACCGGCCTGGATGAAGCTGCGTTGCTGTTCACCGTTCCTTTTGTGATGGTGGGAGCCGTGGTCCTGTTTGGAGCCGTGTTTCTTCTGTTCGGTACTGCAAAACTGGCGTTGAGGCCTGGCCGGGGAGAATTGTTCCGGGGAATTTGGGGCATGGGGAGGAGGCGGGGTTTTCGCCTGGCGAAAGGAGCCCGCATCTCCCTGGAAGATGGGCCCGGCGGGAAAGTGCTTGTTTCCGTGGAACAGCCGTCCGGCAGACCGTTCGTATTCGGCATGACAACCGTGGACAGGGAAGCGGGAAAGTACCTGGCCGCAGTCCTCAGGCAGTGGAGGGAATAAGATTCTTTTTGATTGATCCGCCCCTGGCGGTACGTATATTGGCGGAATGATGAGGAAATTATACACGGTACTGGTCTTGGCAGGGCTTTTTTGTTCCGTGGCTGCGGCGGAAACTCGTGAGACAGTCCGCCCGAACATGATCGTCATTCTGGCGGATGATTTGGGATACGGGGATTTGGGATGCACGGGCTCCAGGCAGATTCCGACCCCTTCCATAGACAGGCTGGCGAAGGAGGGCGTGTTCTGTTCCCGCGCCTATGTGACGGCCCCCATGTGCGCCCCCTCCCGCATGGGGCTGTTGACCGGACGGTTCCCGAAGCGCTACGGCATCACCACCAACCCCAATTCCAAAGTCGATTATTTGCCGGCTTCCCATTACGGGCTGCCCTTGACGGAGAAGCTGATTCCCGAATATTTGGAGCCTTTCGGCTACCGGAGCGCCGTATTCGGCAAATGGCATCTGGGCCATACCAAGGGATTTACCCCTCCGGAACGGGGATTTACCCGTTGGTGGGGATTCCTGGGCGGCTCCCGCGATTATTTCCCCCGGAAAAAGGAGATAGAGGGCTTGAATCCGTCCGCCATTGAGTCCAATTTCACGGATAAGACGGGCATTACCTACCTGACGGACGACATCACGGACAGGGCCGTGGAGTTTCTGAATGAAGCCAAGCAGGACAAGAAGCCGTTTTTCATGTTCGTCTCCTACAATGCGCCGCACTGGCCCATGCAGGCCAAGCCGGAGGACATAGCCCTGTTCAAGAATATCCAGAACCGGGAGCGCAGATTATATTGCGCCATGGTGTACGCCATGGACAAGGGCATAGGGCGCATTCTGGACACTCTGAAAAAAGACGGCCTGGACGGAAATACCATCGTGGTTTTCCTTTCTGACAACGGCGGAGCGCCGGAGGCCCCGTCCTGCAACGCCCCTTTCCGCGGCCACAAGAGGCTGCATTTTGAGGGCGGCGTGCGCGTGCCGTTCATCATCAAATATCCGGCGGACAAGAGGCTTGTGCCCGGAAGTGTGTGCAAGCAGCCCGTGTCCACGGTGGACCTGCTTCCGGCCCTGCTGAAAGCCAACGGGGCAGAGATTCCCAAAAAGCTGGACGGGATGGATATCCTGTCCCTGGTGGGGAACCGAACGGGCGAGGTGCCGCGCACGATGTTCTGGTGCACGGATTACACTTCCGCCGTGATGGACGGAGACCTGAAGTACCTGCTGGTGCCGGACCGCGCCCCGCAATGCTACCGCGTCAGCAGCGACTATCAGGAGCAGAAGGACCTTTATTTCCAGAATCCCGCGCTTGCGGAACCTCTGGCGCGGAAACTGGGTTCCTATCTGACGGAAACACCCGCCTGCCGCTATCCCGACACCATCCAGTGGTCCTCCAAGCTGCTGAAGGAATATTCCCAGGCGACCAGGCCGGAAGTGCAGCCGGGCAAGTAAGCCGAACTGTACCGGGTGCGCAAGTTTTTTCCTCCGGTTTTTTCTCCATGTTTTCCGACCCCATGGTTGCGGAAGGCATGGAGGCTTGCCCTAAAAGGTTGCGGAAAAATATGAAAGGGGAGGGATATGGCAGCGTTAAAGAATAAATATTCGCGGAAAGGATGCTGTTGATTGAAGCACGGATTTCCGTTTATTCGCAATTATGGATAAAAATACTCGATCACATCAATATTTCATGAATATCATGGAGGAGATGTATCCTGCGTTCCCACTGCCGAGCGATGAACAATTTAAAATATGTCTCCATTCCCTGGATGGTGAATCTTTTGCGCTCCCTGTCATTGAATTTTGTGAGTATGCACATGCCGGGAAAATGAACTGGATTGAATGTTCATGGGAGAACGATCTGCTGCCTCTGGAATATGATACCACGATTTTGCCATCTTATATTTTTTCAACATCGTTTCTCAGATATTATTTCCCGGCATGTTTAAATTTGACCGTCAACTATTTTCTGGGTGAGTATCATGGAGAGAAGATGGGTAATATCGACTCTTTTGTACAACATGCCCTTGATAGTATTAGGGAGCATTACGATGCATTAAACGCCAAGGAGAAGAAGTTGATATGGGAGATATCGGAACTGATAGAGAATAACGCATGGTATGATTATAAAAACGAATGTATTGAATTGAAAAAAATAATGATGGGAGATTGATGTTGCGGGGGAGAAAGAAACATAAGAGATCATGAACGGTTTTCCGGAAGGCAATGAGAATAGATAAGAAAAATATTGAAATAGAACGTTATGAAGGAGTGTGGTCTTTTTCACATATCTCTGATTATATCCTCTCAATAACTTCCAAAGGTAAATATTTTGTTGTTATATTGCAGGATATATCGGTAAGTGAAAATGTTACTCTTGTTCCATTAAAAATTTCTCCATTTTTCATGGAATTTTTTGTTCAAGGAAGTTTGGACAATATGCGTATCAGAATATTTCCGAAATCGAAATCGGGAAAGATAGGTGTGGAAATTAAGGACAAGGAACTTTTTTTCAAGAAGTCCGGACGGGAAAAATCCAAGGATGCAGTTGCTACTTCTTTTACTTGCCAGGGAGATGTTTTCCCCGACTGGATCACGGGACATTGGAAATGTTATGCCGGAGGACTTGGAATCCATGTCCGGAAGAAGGATGATCATAAATTGAGTTTAGGCATCGTGGATGAGGATGGGGAAGTAGTCAACATACATGAATGCGGATACATAGGGCATTCCGGAATGCTTTTAACATTGTCCGGTAAAAATTGGATCGACCCTCCTCAAAAATTTGAGATACTGTTTGATTCCTTTAAAGAAGAGATTGCATGCTATATATATGTAATGCCTCCCATTCGAGAAGTTGCCGCTCATGTGGAATGAAAGATAAAATATTTTTGTTTGATGTCCCAATACCGTCAGTGAGAAGAAAAACAGGATCACAGGCCGATTTCATCTAATACCCGTATAATTTATGAAAACTATTTGCTATCCGGATGGTACGCCTGTTCGTGCAGGGGATATCGTGTGGAACAATGAAGGTGTCAATGTCCGTAAAGTGCTTCAGATTGTCACGGAGGAAGAGGCGAAGCTGCTATTTGCGGAAGATGGTTTTGCAGATGATACAGGCTTCTTTTGGTCCCGCTATATTGGTGAAACGGACTTGGGTATTTTAGGATTTGAATCCTGTGATTTTTCCAGGAAGAGGGGGTAGGAACATTTTCTTCAGCGGAATTGCTGTGTGTCAGGTTTCTATTTCATCTTCCGGGAGAACAACTCGGCATAAAGATTTGGGACAATCCATGTTACCTGTACTATCCCGTTTTATATCCGGAGGAAAAGGATGATGGTAAATACCAATGGGTATGGTACCTGTTTTTTCAGCCCTATGTACCTCCTGTTGTTTCTTTTGACGAAGAACAATGTTACCGTTTTAACGAATGCGAGTGGAATTTTGAAAAAGTAGATAGAAGGAAGCAAGACAGGGTCCGGAGCCTATGAGCTGGCATCATAAACAGCCGCGCAACATCTATGGATAATAACGGAACTGTCTCTTCTCATTTTATGATTTAACGAGAGTGGCAGCAAAGCCGCAGAGCCAAAGCAGGAAGAAAAGCTCAAAAAGCAGTATGATGAATGTTGGAAACGGTTTTCTCATTTATAAAGCTGCAATCATTTTTTTGGGGACCTATCTACTTGATTAATCATATCATGAGAACTCCTTGTAACAACAAGGCAGTTCGAGGCAAAGGTGCGATTCCTGCCGGTTACCTTTCGATGCACCGGATTTATGTAAAAGGGAAAGGTCGTTTGCTGAATGGTTAATCAGGTATATAAGTCCCTTATTTTTTGCTGATTGGTGTAAACCGCGGTAAAACCGGCAATACGAAACAGTGGAAGAGTCTCTTGCAAGGGCTGGAGGCTTCCATGGAGAGTTGGCGGGAAGTGTTCGGCACGATTGCGGAGTTGCCGGAATGAGCCTGCCTGTTTATTCATTGAGCTCCCTTTTTCTGCCGGGGCCGTGTCTCCGGCCTGCCGACTTCTGTTTCCGTTTTTACCGGGAAAGGGAGGATTCCGCCAAAGGGGGCAGCCTTATTTAAGGCGCTTGGGTTCCGCAAAGCGGAGGATATGCTCGCCGGGTAGGGCCAGGTTGCCCTTGTCCCGCGCGATCATTTCAAAGTAGTGGGGGTCCTGAGAAATCCAGATGAATTCGTTTTTGGACTGTTCCATCTGTTCCCGCGCCTTTTCCAGGCGCGCCTGAAGGAAGGAGCGCTCATGCTCCAGAGAGCGCAGGTCCTTCCACGGCTTGAAGCAGACCAGGGAGAGCAGCATGGTCAGGCACAGGGCCAGCACAATGGCGAAGAGCCGCAGAGCCCTCTGAACGATGAGGGCACGTTTTTCCCGGCGGATTTCAAGTTCCGCCAAGGTAAAACGATGGTAATAGCGGCGTCTCCAGAGCATTTTACTAAGTCAAACAAGGCATTTTTGATCACAAGATATGAATTTTACCACCAAAAATTGCGTCATCCTCCAGTTCCTCTTCAATTCTGAGCAATTGATTGTATTTTGCCATGCGGTCGGAACGGCTGAGGGAGCCGGTCTTGATTTGTCCGGCGTTGGTCGCCACGGCGATGTCCGCAATGATGGAGTCTTCCGTTTCCCCGGAGCGGTGGGAAATGACGGCGGAGTATTTGTTGTCCTTGGCCAGCTCCACCGTGTCCAGCGTTTCCGTGAGGGAGCCGATCTGGTTGACCTTGACCAGGACGGCATTCGCCACATGGCGGGAGATGCCCAGGTTGAGGAATTCCACGTTGGTGACGAAGAGGTCGTCCCCGACGAGCTGGGTGTTGTCCCCCATCGCCTTGGTGAGCTGCTCCCAGCCCTGCCAGTCGTTTTCCGCACAGCCGTCTTCAATGGAGATGATGGGGTATTTTTTCTGAAGCTCCTGGTAGTAGGCCGTGAGTTCTTCCGCCGTCCTGCCGCGGCCGTCCGATTTTTTGAATACGTACAGGTTTTGGGAGGGGTCGTAGAATTCGGAGGAGGCCACGTCCAGGGCAATGAAGATGTCCGTGCCCAGCGTGTAGCCTGCGCGTTCCACGGCGCGGGCGATGCATTCCAGGGCGTCGTCCGCGGATTTCAGGGCCGGGGCGAAGCCGCCTTCATCCCCCACGGCCGTGGACAGGCCGCGGTCGTGCAGGACGTCCTTCAGCGCATGGAATACTTCCGCGCCGTAGCGCAGGGCTTCCCGGAAGGTGGGGGCGCCCTTGGGCATGATCATGAATTCCTGAAAGTCGATGGGGGAGTCCGAATGGGCGCCGCCGTTGATGATGTTCATCATGGGGACGGGAAGCACCTTGGCGTTCGGGCCGCCCAGGTATTTGAAGAGGGGCAGGTCCAGCTGGACGGCGGCGGCTTTGGCCACGGCCAGGGAGACGCCCAGAATAGCGTTGGCGCCCAGGCGGGATTTGTTGGGCGTGCCGTCCAGGTCGATCATGATTTTATCGATGGCGGGCTGGAGGGTGGCGTCGTGTCCCGCGACTTCCGGAGCAATGATTTTGTTGATGTTTTCCACGGCCTTGAGCACGCCCTTGCC
This sequence comes from Akkermansia sp. KLE1798, assembly GCF_001580195.1. NCBI lineage: Bacteria > Pseudomonadati > Verrucomicrobiota > Verrucomicrobiia > Verrucomicrobiales > Akkermansiaceae > Akkermansia > Akkermansia sp. KLE1798. Next base: position 42,892 of record NZ_KQ971082.1, on the reverse strand, counting down.
TCCATAGCGCTTGGAGTCTCCGTCGCGCAGCTCCCAGGCTTCATGCTCTCCGGTGGAGGCGCCGCTGGGGACGGATGCGCGGCCGATGGCGCCGCCTGCCAGGGCCACGTCCACTTCCACGGTGGGGTTGCCCCGTGAGTCGATGATTTCACGGCCGCGTACGTCAATAATTTCAAGTTCGTTGGTTATCATGGAATTTTTTATTGTGCCAGTTGGACAATAAAAGGGGGCCCTCCGTTTCCGGAGAGCATGTCATGAGCCGGAAAAGTGCGGCTTCAGGCCCGGAAACGGCGCAGAACGAGGGCGATGTATTCCAGGACGTCCGGTTCTGAGATTCCGCCGCAGAAGTAAAAGGGCCTGCCGGAAGGCTGGGGAATGGAGATGCGGCGGTATTTGTCCCCATCCCCTCCCGGACGTTCCACGGCCACATCGGCCTGCATGGGCAGCAGGAAGGTCCATGTGGAGCCCAGCGGCCCGATGCCGCGGAAGAGGGCGCCGCGGCCCGGTTCCGCGCGGACCACGACTTTGCCCAGGAGCATGTCCACGCAGATGAAGATGATGAATGCCTCGCTCACGGCAAAGAAGGTGGTGAAGACGGGCAGGGCAAAGTCCGTTTTTGCCGGTCCCAGGGACAGTCGGAGAAGGAACAGGGTGATGAGGCCCCAGACGAGGGCGAAGCCCAGGGATAACAGGACCTTGAAGCGGGAATGCCTGTAGGTGAGCGTGATTTTGCCGTCTTCCTTCTGCACGGTCAGATGTCTGGGAGGCGCGGGCAGGGGGTCGGGAGACTCGTTTTCCCGGACCAGGGAGTTCCAGGGCACGGCGTGGCCGCAGCTTCCGCAGGTGACGGTATTCTGGGCGGCGTCCACGTCCGCGGCGGAAAAGGGCGCGCCGCATTGGGGGCAGTTGAATTGGCCGGGCTGTTTCATGAGGGGCAGGGGGGCAGGTAGCGTTCTGCTTCTACGCTACTATAACGGTCTGCCGGTTGCCATTTCTTTTTCTCCCTTGTCCTTCATTACCTCCTTTTATAGGATGGCGCGCATGATTGAGAGAAGACGCAGGCTCCGGGAGAAGGTGGAGGCTCTGGCGGAGCCGGAGTTCCAGAAATTTTCCGCTTCCCTGATTCCCGGCGTCACGCGCCTGCTGGGGGTGAGGCTCCCCGTTTTGCGCAATCTGGCGCGGGAAGAGGCGCGGGGGGATTGGAGGGAACTGCTGGAGCACCCGGCGCAGGAACCTTATGCGGAAGAGGTGATGCTGGACGGCATGCTGACCGGACTGGCGCGGATGGAGCCGGAGGAGCGCCTGGAGTGGGTGCGGCGTTTTGTCCCCCGCATGGATAACTGGGCCGTGTGCGATACGTTCTGCGCCGGGTTGAAGTTCAGCAAAAGGCATCCGGAAATGGTCTGGGATTTCATTCAGCCGTATTTGAAGCATCCTGATGCGTGGCACGTGCGCTTTGCCGTGGTGGTGATGCTGGACCATTTCATCACGGAGGATTACGTGGAGCGCGTGCTGGAGCTGCTGGACGGCGTGCGGCATGGGGATTATTACGTGTCCATGGCCGTGGCCTGGGCCGTTTCCGTCTGCTACGTAAAGTTCCCGGCGCTGACGCTGGAATATTTGCGGCGTTCCTCCCTGCCTGATTTCCCTTACAACAAGGCTCTTCAAAAGATTATCGAGTCCCTGAGGGTAAGCCCGGAAGACAAGGAGCTGATGAGGAGCATGAAACGGCGCTGAATTTTCCGGAACGCCTCTTTCCGGAGGATGCATTGCGGGCGCGGGAAGATTTTTCCCCCGAAGGGGCGGGGATGCCGGACCCCGGTCTTGATTCCTTCCTGTGTACGGTATGGAATGGGTTCCACTTACTACTACAACCATGGCTATTATCAACAACCATTTCCTCAAGCTGCAGGCGGGATATTTGTTCCCGGAGATCAATCGCCGCGTGAACGCGTTCATCCAGGCCCATCCTGAAGCGGCCCCCCGGCTGATCCGCTGCGGCATAGGCGACGTGACGGAACCGCTGCCCCAGGCCGCCATTGAGGCCATGCACCAGGCGGTTGACGATCTTGCCACGCATGAACGCTTTCACGGCTACGGTCCGGAGCAGGGTTATTTCTGGCTGAGGGAGGCGATTGCGAAGAAAGCCTACCAGGTCCACGGAATTCATGTGGAGGTGGACGAGATTTTCGTGTCCGACGGTGCGAAGTGCGACACGGGGAACATTCTGGATATTTTCGGCAGAGGGAACAGGATCGCCGTGCCGGACCCGGTTTATCCCGTTTACGTGGATACAAACGTGATGGCCGGCAATACGGGGGAAGCCCGTGAGGACGGCTCCTACGAAGGGCTGGTGTATCTGCCCTGCACGCCGGAGAATAATTTTGTGCCCGATCTGCCGCAGGAACATGTGGATTTGATTTACCTGTGCTTTCCGAACAATCCGACCGGGGCGGTAGCCTCCCGCATGGAGCTGCTGAAGTGGGTGGAGTACGCCCGCGCCAATCATGCGATTATCCTGTATGATTCCGCTTATGAGGCATTCATCCAGGACCCGGACGTTCCCAGGTCCATTTTCGAGATTCCGGGCGCGCGCGACTGCGCCATTGAGTTCCGTTCCTTCTCCAAGCAGGGCGGCTTTACGGGCGTGCGCTGCGGCTACGTGGTGATTCCGAAGGAGCTGAACGGCCATGACGCCGGCGGGAACAGGGTCCCCATCTCCCAGTTGTGGAGCCGCCGCACCAGCACGAAGTTCAACGGCGCCTCCTACATCGTTCAGCGCGGTGCGGCAGCGCTGTTCACGCTGGAAGGGATGGCGCAGACCGACGTTCTGATCAGTCATTACCTGGGGAATGCCTCTCTTCTGCTGAATGCGTGCCGCCAGGCGGGCATGCGCGTGTGGGGCGGGGAAAACGCGCCCTATGTGTGGGCGGCCTGTCCGGACGGCCTGGACAGCTGGGGATTGTTTGACAAGATGCTGACCGAGGCGAATATCGTCATCACGCCGGGTTCCGGCTTCGGCTCCAAGGGGGAAGGCTTCTTCCGCATTTCCGCGTTCAACTCACGGGAGAACGTGGAGGAGGTATGCCGCCGCATTCACGCCCTGTTTGCCAGATAAACGGGGTTTTCAGCCTTGAGGACGAAAAACACCCTCCGCCCGGGCGGAGGGTGTTTGTTGTTGCCGCCTGTGATTTGCCGCGGCAGGTTATCTTATGCAGAGGGTTTCTCAGAAGGATGCGCGGAGCTGAATGTTTCCGCCAAATCCGTCCCGTTTGCCGGTGTAACCTTTCACCCCCAGATCAAGGAAGATCGGTTTTTCCGCCAACGGCTGGAATACCACGCCAAGTTCCGCCATGCCCGTTCCTCCGCGGAGGCTGGGCGCGGCGATATCCTGTCCGTACGTGACGGCGCGGGAGGCGCCGCTGCATTCCCATTCATAAGCCGCTCCCGCATAGGGGCGGATGGCAGGGGCGGCTTCATAATGGAAGCGTGCGCCGCCTTGCAGGCGGTGGGAGTCCATGGCGCGGAACCTGATGTTGTCCCCGGCGATGTCGGCACGGTCACCGTCCTGGCGGGTCCAGAGGAAACGGGCATAGGAACTCATCCCGATTTTGGAGCCGAGCTTGCGTTCATAGGACAATCCGGCGTGCCCTCCGCAGTAGGGAGAAGAGAGGTTGTAGCCGGAGGCGTTGCCCGCTCCATCTGTCAGGTCCCCGCTATGATAGTCCGCATCCAGCCTTCCCGCACGGAAGGAGGCCTCCAGCGCAAGCCCTTTCAGGCCGCCGGAAGTGAGGTTATAGCGGGCCAGGGCACCGCCGCCGTAGTAGGATGTGTCCCCGGAGGCGCGGACGAAGGAGGCGTCTGCAAACGTGTTGTGGGAGGTGTAGTTTCCCCAGCCTGTTTCAAAGAAGCCGCCCAGCACCAGGGAGCGGAGTTTCTGAAGGCTGGTGGAGACGCCCGTCAGCACGGAGAAGCCGGAGAGGTCCACATGGGAGCCCGTGTCGTATTGGGAATGGCTTCCGGACATGGCAAAGAAGGTCTGCACGCCGGACGCGGCGGTTCCCTGCATGGAGGCCAGAACGGCATTGTTGATTCCCTGGCCCGCGACCAGATCCCCACCCTGGCCGGCCAGGAGCATGGCGGCGGCACGGCCTTCGGAAAGGGATTTGGTTTGCGGATTGAGCCGGCGTCCCGTGATGGTGGCGTCAATGCTGTTTTCTCCGGCAGTGACGGCCACGTCATACAGGAAGGAGATGCCGCGCTTGACGCCGGAGATGGCAGGAGTTTCCAGCGTCATTCCCGTCGTGTTTATCCCATTTTCATTGCGGATGAGGGAGATGGTTTCTCCGACGGAGGGAAGGGGGGAATCCGTGGAGAATCCGCTGATTTTCACCCGGAAAGCGGCGCCGGAGAGGTCGGTCGGAGTTGAAGCCAGGTAGGGGATTTCCGTAGAAACCGTCAGGACGGAGTTTCCGTCCCCGGCCCAGGTGGAGAGGCGGATGTCGTAACGCTCAAAGTTGGCGATTTGAGCGACTTTTCCCTGAAAACCGTCCAGAATCAGCGTATTTCCCGTTCTGACGTCACTGGCGTCCGGAGTCGGGGCATAAGAGTCAAATCCCCCCATGATCTGGGCCTGCTCCAGGTCCGGCATGCCGGCCAGAATGACGGTGTTATGGGTGGCTGCCCCGTTTTCCGTTTTACCGCCGTAAATATGTCCTCTAATGCTTCCTCCCCGGATTTCCACCGTGTTGTGAGAGGATGAACTGTTTCTGCTGAAACCGCCGGTGACGCCGTTGTCAATACGGCCTCCTGTAATGAGAACGGAGTTGTACGAGGCGGTTCCTCCGTCCATGCTGGTTCCTCCCTCAATGAAGCCCGTATGGCCTCCGGTCATGACTACCCGGTTGTTGACCGCGTCTCCTGCGGAAGCGCGGCCTCCGAAGATGCCGTAGACGGTATAATAGGGTTCTCCTCCTTCAGATCCTATTTCTCCCCCGTTGATCACAACCAGGTTGTTGGTAGCACGGCCCGTTCCGGAGTTCACCATGCCGCCAAAAACATTGTTTTTGGCAACACCGCTGTCGATGACGAGCCGGTTGCCGGAGGCGCTGCCCGTGTCGGTGTATCCTCCATTGATGTTTGTTGCCGTGACATTGCTGAACTGCACGCTGTTTCCCACTGCGTTTCCACTGGCGGATTCCGCACCGGAGACTCCCCCGGTCAGGGTCCCCCCGGAGACGATGACCCGGTTGCCTTCCACGTTTCCGGTCTCGCTGTAGGCTCCAAGAAGCCAGTTGGCCGTTCCCGAGGTCATGGTGACGGAGTTGTACCGGGCATTTCCCTGGGTGCTTTCTCCGCCGTAAACATTATTCTCAACCGTCCCTCCGCCGAGGAGTACGCTGTTGTACTGCACGTTTCCGGTCTCGCTGTAGGCTCCAAGAAGATAGCTTGCCGATCCCGAGGTCATGATGGCGGAATTGTTCCGGGCATCTCCATGGAGGCTCCGTCCGCCGTAAACATTCCCTGTGACTGTTCCTCCATTGAGGAGTACGCTGTTGTGCTCCGCCGTTCCCATATCGGAGTAGGCGCCGAAGAGTTTTTCGGCGTTACCGCCGCTCATGGAAACGAAGTTGTACTCCATCGTTCCCGTATTCGAGTAGCCGCCGATGAGGGCGGTGACGGACCCGCCGCTCATGGATATGGAGTTGTACCGGGAATTCCCGTCGTCGCTTTGCCCACCGTAAATATTCTCCCAGACCGTCCCGCCGTCAAGGAATACGCTGTTGTGTTCCGCCGTCCCTGTTTGCGAGTAGGCGCCGGCAAGGGAGCTGGCGTCACCGCCGCTCATGGAGACGGAGTTGTACGCCACCGTTCCCGTTTGAGAGTAGGCGCCGACGAGGAAGCCTGCCGTGCCCGAGGTCATGGAGATGGAGTTGTACCTGGCGTCTCCGTTGCCGCTTTCTGCTCCGTAAACATTCCCTGTGACCGTTCCGCCGTCAAGGAGTACGCTGTTGTATTCCGCCGTCCCCCTCCGTGAGTAGGCTCCGAGAAGGGAACCGGCGTAACCGCCGCTCATGGTGATGGTGTTGTTTTTCAGCAGCGGTCCCGTTTGCGAGTAGGCGCCGACGAGGTAGCTGACGTAACCGCCGCTCATGGAGACGGAGTTGTACGCCACTGTTCCCGTCTGCGAGTGGGCTCCGGCCAGCCAGTTTGCCGTCCCCGAGGTCATCATGACGGAGTTGTACCGGGCATCTCCATGGAGGCTTTGGCCGCCGTAAACATTTTCCCGGACCGTTCCCCCGTCAAGGAGAACGGAATTATGCTCCACCGTTCCCGTCTGCGAGGAGGCGCCGACGAGGAATCCCACGGAACCGTCATTCATGGTGATGCTGTTTCGGACGGCGTTTCCGTCCCCGGTTTTGGCGCCGTAGGCGTTTCCGGGGATATCCCCGTATAGAATGGTGACCGTGTTTCCGGAAGAGCTGTTTTCAGGGTACAGGCTGCCGTTGCCGTCGAGAGGCGCTCCGGGATAAGTCAGGCCAGGGCCGTCGCCGGCGGCCAGGGAACTGCCGGTCAAAGCGATGGCGGCAGTATGTAAAAAGAAGGATATGGTTGGATTAAGATGTGGTGGTATTCTCATCATCCATATCCTTGCGAATTCGCAATCCGAAGCACATTTTGCAGGAATGGCGCGACTTTTGGCGCAACCTTTCTCTGGTTGAACCGGTACTGCATGTGCCGATGAAACTACCCGTTCAATGTATGTTGCAGGGAAAATGCAAGATGCTGGTGATTATGGAATTATGTTTCTTCAAAAGCCTTGGGTGGCGGAAAGCGGAGTGGAAAATTCCCTCTCTGCTTTTTCCGGAAACGGTTCATCCGCGAGAGCCGGGGAGCTTCCGTTTCCGGGTAACAGGCTTACGGAGAAACGGGCGGAGGATTTTCTTAAATGGTTTTTCCTTAGAATTGAAGATTGACTTCGGATTGCGAATTCGTTGTATGCGGATAACAGTGAACGGTGAGCGTGTTAGCGCGAGGCATGGACCTGTTTCCAGGTTTTCCCTTCGTCCGTGCTTTCATAGATGCCCTTTTCCGCGTACAGGGTGATGTGCTTGTTGTCCGCCGTGTCAATGAGCAGATTGAACGCGGCTCCCCAGTCTTCCTTGTCCGCCCGCTTTTTCCAGTTTCTGGCGTTACGTTCGCTGGAGTACACGCCTTTGCCGTCCAGGGGGACGGCCAGCATGAACGTGTCGTCCAGCCTTCTTCTGTCAATGGCCAGGGTGGGCTGGCTGACGGAAAGGCCCTGCATGACCCGGTTCATGGTGCGGCAGTCGTTGAAGGAGGTGTAAACGCCCAGTGTGGAAAAGACATAGAGTTGGTCCGCGGCCCGGGTGTCAAAGACGATTTTCAGGAATCCGGCTCCCTGCACTTCGTTTTTCCGGTCCCATTTCTTTCCATTGTTGGTGGAGACGAAGATTTTGCTCATGTTGGTCTTGCGGTCGGCCGACAGGGCGGCCATCCGTCCCTGGACCATGGTATGGAAGGCGACGTTGGTGAAGGGTTCCCCTTCCAGCCCGGTGTTTTTCCAGGTGGCGCCTCCGTCCGTGCTCATGAACAGTCCGGCCCGGTCTGATCCCACAATGATTTCCTGGGGATTGCGGGGATTGACGGAGATGAGTTCCCCCGCAATGAAGGAAGCCGGGGAGGGGTCCACCTTTACTTCCGGATTGGCGACGGTCCATGTTTTACCCATGTCCGTGCTGCTGAACAGGGCGCCCCCCTGGGAGGTGGGGGCGAGCAGCAGGAGCCTGTTCCCGGAAAGAGCCATGGACCGAACCGATTTGACGCCCCTGGGCAGGGAAAGGGGCTTGCGCACGTAGGCGCCGTTCTTGTGTTCCAGCAGGTCTGCTCCCGTGCGGTAGCGGACGGCCGTCAGTTCCGGAGAGAGGAGGGAGTAGCCGACGATTTTTCCGGCAGGCATGGGGGCTGCTATTTTGTGCGGCTGGAGTTTGGCCGGTTTCAGGGTAACCCCGTCCACCACGGCGGAGAAGACGCCTTTTCCCTTGCCGGGAATGGTTCTGAAGGTGATGCCGGCGATGGCTTCCTCCTTCATCGGGATGATGCGCTGCATGCCTATCTCCCATTTTTTCATGTCCGGGGAGGTGAGGCAGGTGAATTCGTTGCCGCGCTGCACGATGCGCACCCAGCGGTGTTCCTTGTTCAGGCCGAAGGTGGACTGGCGTCCCGTTCCGTAGTCGCTGAAGTCCGCGCTGCATCTGAGGCCGCGGCCCACGGTATGGAAGACGGCTATTTCATCGTCGTAGTTGGTGGCTCCGGCATCCTTGCGCACCATGATGCCCACCCAGCAGTCGTCGCCCGGGTCCAGGGATTTGTCGCTGAAGGAGCTGATGTGGGCCGTCAGCATGAAGTCCCCCTTGATTTTTTTATTCACGAGGTATTCCCCTTCCCCCACGAAGCGGAATGCATTACCCGTGCCGCTGATGGCGTAGGGAAGGCCCGGCTCCCCGCGCAGCATGATGTCCCAGCCCGGGGCGACGCGGCTCTGGGAAGGGATGGTGAGGACCAGGGTGTCCACGGTATGGTTCCCATTGTAGAAGACGCGTGCCCACACTTTGTTTTCTCCGTTGAAGAGCATCAGCGGGGCGGTGAACGGAGCGCTTTCCGAGGAAGAGACGAGCTTGCTGCCGTTGTAGTATTCCACCTTGTTGATCCGTCCCGAGGACAGGACCGTTTTCAGCATGCGTTCAAAGCCCTGGCCGGTCATGTCCAGCCTGGCTTCCGGGATGTCGGCCCGTTTGGGGCGCATCAGGTTGGAACTCGGAATTGCTTCCAGGGGCTGGTTGCCGTACTGCCAGCCCACCCATGCCACGGTGAATTCGTGTTCCGGTTTTTTCTTGAAGTAGGTCAGCCTGATGGGGAGCGTCCCCTTTTCCAGGAAGACGGAGGCGCGCTTTTCCGAGGTGCTGTGCAGCCCGTTGTTGTCAATGACCGTTTTCCCCCCGATGTCCAGCCGGCTTCCGTCGCAGGATTGGAGGGCGAAGGTGTAGGCTCCGCTCTGGGGGACGATGAGCAGCCCCTCGTAGTCAAAGGCGAAGCGTCCTTCCCTGGCGCCGCGCAGGGCGGTGTCGAACCCGCGGGAGACTCCGGTTCGCGTTGGTTTGGAGAAGTCCAGTTCCGACAGTTTGGACCAGCCGTCCTTGCTTTCCAGGTATTTGTATTCCAGGCCGGGGGACAGGTCGTGCTTGCCGGGAAGCCCTTTCCCTTTCATGGGGGTTTCCGTTTCCGCCCTGGCCAGTTCCAGGGTCTTTTTCTGGTCAAAGATGTCCGTGATGGTGAGTTTGACAAAGCACTGGGAGATGTCCCGCGGCAGGGAAAGGGCCCTGGTGCGCACGTGGGGGATTTGCTCTTCCACGGCATGGACGGGGGTACCGGAGTATTGCGGGTTGTCGAATACTTCTATCTTGTACGCGAACTGGGGGGAGGACGTGTCTTTCAGCGACCAGTCCACGATGACCTGCCCTCCGTTATGGCGCGCCTTCCCTTCCGCCATGATGGCGTCCATGGCCGGGGCGTCCGGCTGCTTCAGCCGGAAGGTGTGCTTGCGGCCCGGGTCCAGGTTTCTGGGGAATTGCCTGTTTTCCGTATAGGACATGGTCAGGACGGAGTCGTTTTCCGTCTGGTGGACCGTCCAGCCGCTGTATTTCATGCCTCCTTCCTTGGGAACGTTGATGGAGACGGTATCGCATTTTTCCCATGTTCCGTTGTGCCTGTAAAAGCCCTTGCCGCGCCACAGTTCCCGCTGTTTGCGCCCTCCGTGGCCGAAGTCCTCCAGGAATCCTCCGTTGCCCTTGAAACCCGTCGCCGCATAGGGAATGCGGAAGGTGGCGATGTGGTGCCACTGGTTGCCGGCTTGGTCTTTCATCCACCATCCGGCGTAGCATTCCTTTTTGGCCTCGTCCGCACCCCAGGTGCGTATGAACATGGTGTACCACTGCTTGGTCTTGATCCACGGCACGTCCCGGCCCCCGGCCTTGCCGGAGGCTCCTTCCCCCACGTATTGCTGGGCATAGACATGGGGGTTGACGTACACGTTGCGCACCTGGCGCCCTTCGTAAACCGGAGCGGGCCAGAAGGACCAGACGGTGGAGGGGCGGTAGGTTTCCAGGTTCGTGTTGTCATTGACGTTGGCTGCCACGCCCGCGTAAAAGTAGCCGCCCTTGGGGAACATGTCCAGGTTCCAGCAGGAGAAGTAGGTGGATTCCGGCCAGTAGGGATACAGAAGGTCCACCATGATGATGTCCGAACCCGCCTTGACTTCATCCCCATACCAGCTTGCGGAGACGGGAAGTGTCAGGAGAAGCCAGAGGGAACAGAGAGAAAGGATGAATTTGGACATAAGAATGAAAGGGCTGGGAACAAATCGCGCTGGAATTTGAACCGTTCCATTTATCATGAAAAGAGACCAGAGTTCCAGCCTCAAATGAGGGAATCCGCCGCATGTCTGTCAGCACGGGAGGGGAAGAGGGGGAATGGCGTGCTGGGTTCTTGCTCTTGTCCGTTTGCACGGAGTAAGTTTTGCCGGATGGTCCCCCGGACGCGCATGAAGTTGTTTTACTGGAAAGCTGCCGTTCTGGCGTGCTGCGCCTTTTTTCTGCCTGCCGCCGGTATGTCCGGCGGCACGGGGGAGCCTGCGGCTGCCGTTTCCGCGCGGCTTGTTTCCTGCGAACATGCCGCGGACGGCAGGGTGACGACAAGGGGGGCGGCCATGGGCACGGTGTTTACGGTGCGCGCCTATCCCGGCCACGGCATGGACGGAGCGCGGACGGAAGAAGCCTGCATGCGGGCGCTGGCCTGTGCCGTATTCTGGGAGGGGGTGATGTCCGCCATGGATGCGGAAAGCCGGCTCGCCGCCCTGAATGCCGCTCCGGCAGGGGTGAAGGTTCCCGTTTCTCCGGAGTTGCGGAGGGTGTTGTCGCTGTCCCTGGAATACGCCCGTTTGACGCGCGGAGCCTTTGACCCCACGCTGGGGCCTCTTATCCGTTTGTGGAAGAAGTCCCGCCGCCTCGGGGTTCTTCCTTCCCGGGAGGACTTGGAGCGTGCGCGCCGGGCCTCCGGCTTGGAGAAGCTGTCCGTGGACGGGGAAGGGGTGATGAAGGCCGCGGAGGGGATGAGGGTGGATTTGGGAGGCATCGGCAAAGGGTTTGCCGTGGACAGGATGGCGGATATGTTGAAAGAAAGGGGAGTGGAGTCTTTCTGCATTGACAGCACCAGCGATGTTCTGGCGGGGGCTCCCCCCCCGGGAATGCAGGGCTGGAAGCTCCGGGTAGCCGTGAGGGAGGGACGGCTGGAGCAGCGGCTGGTGAGCCATGCCGCCGTGTCCACTTCCGGGGATGCGCACCAGTTTGCGGAGATAGGCGGCGTGGCGTATTCCCATGTGCTGGACCCCGCCACGGGGCTGGGCGTCACGGAGGGCAGGCAGGTGAGCGTCCAGGCTCCCGCAGCCGCTTTGGCGGATGCGCTGTCCACGGCGGCCTGCGTTATGCCGGAAGAGGCGTTCCGGGCTCTTGCCGGGAAAATTCCCGGGGTTTCCGTGCTGGGGTTTTTCCGGCATCCGCCGCCGGGGAATGAACAGGGCCGTGCCTCCTCCGGGCAGAAGGTTCCGTGAAAGAAGTGCGGCGGACATGACGTTTTGTTGAAGTACTCCCGTATTGAAAACGTTTATGAAATTGTACCGCCTTTTGTGTCTAGCCGTCCTCGGGTCCGCTATCCCCGCCGCGTTTTGCGCCGATTTTCCGAATCCCTATCCCGCTCCGGTTTCCGGAGCGCGCCTGACGCCGGAGACGTCCCCGCTTCCGTCGATCAATGGAGCCCGCGTCCTGGGCGTCAGACCGGGGTCTGAGGTGCTGTTCCAGGTGCCCGTTTCCGGGGAGCGTCCCATGCAGTTCAGTGCGTCCGGACTGCCCGCCGGGGTGAAGATGGATTCCCGCGGCCTGATTTCCGGCAAAGCACCGATGCGGAAGGGAGAATACCGGGTGAAGCTTCAGGCGGCCAACAGACACGGAAAGGACGCCGGGGAATGGGTATTGAAGGTGGGGGACGATTTATGCCTCACTCCGCCGATGGGCTGGAGCAGCTGGTATTCCTACAGCGAGGCGGTAGGACAGGACCAGGTGCTCAAGACAGCCCGGCTTTTTGTGGAACGCGGGTTGGTCAACCACGGCTGGACCTACATCAACATTGACGATTGCTGGCAGGGGAAACGGGGAGGGAAGAATTTTTCCATCCAGCCCAACAAGCGTTTTCCCGATATGAAGGCCATGTGCCGTGCCATTCACGCCATGGGATTGAAGGCCGGCATTTACTCGACGCCCTGGATGGGGACGTACGCCGGTTTTATCGGCGGAAGCGCGCCGGACAGGAAGGCGGATTACGCGGCATTGAGCATCCCGGAAAAGGACCGTCTGCAGGAGTGCCAGATATTCGGACGCTATCCCGGCGTTCACCGTCAGCATGCCGACCGCACGGGGCCCGTGTGGCTGTTTGACCGCGACGCCCGGCAGTGGGCCGAATGGGGATTCGATTACGTGAAGGTGGACTGGAAGCCCAATGACGTGCCCACGACGGAACGTATCCGGAAGGCTCTGGATGAGTCCGGGCGCGATATCGTGCTGAGCCTGTCCAATGCGGCTCCTTATGAACATGTGGAAGAATTGTCCAGGCTGGCCAATTTGTGGAGGACGACGGGAGATATCGAGGACCACTGGGGCAGCGTCAGCGGCATCGGCTTTTCCCAGGAGCGCTGGCAGAAGTACATGCGCCCGGGGCATTGGAACGATCCGGACATTCTCCAGGTCGGCAAGCTGGGCAAGCCCAATCGTCCCAATACCGCGTTTGTCCAGACGCGGCTGTCCCCGGATGAACAATACACGCATGTGACCCTGTGGTGCCTGCTGTCCGCCCCTCTCATCATTTCCTGCGATCTGGAGAATATCGATTCGTTCACGATGGGTCTGCTGACCAATGACGAGGTGATTGCCGTGGATCAGGATCCGGCGGCCCGTCCGGCCCGCAGGGCGTGGAACCAGGGGAATTTCCAGGTATGGACGAAGGAGCTGGCGGACGGGTCCACGGCAGCGGGCTTTTTCAATACCGGCGGCTCCAGGGAGGTTCTGAAGGTAAATCTGAAAGATATCGGCCTGTCCGGTCCCTATCAAGTCCGGGACCTTTGGAAGCGTGCGGACCAGGGAACGGCGGAAGGGGACATTGCCGTGGAGCTCAACAGCCACGGTGCGGCCATGTTCCGCTTCACCAGGAAGGAGTGATGCCCGGTATGCTGGCAGGTTTCATCGGGATGGTTTCTCCTGGGGGGTGTTCCGGGATTTCCCCCCTTGATGGCGGAGTTCCGGCGGACGTGTGCAGGGCTGAATACGGAGCACCGGATTGTTTTTCCGCCCGTGTTTTCTGATTTATTTGCAGGGCGCTTCATTTACCGGTGCAGGGGAAGGCTTGAAACATAGGGGAACAGCCTGGAATGAAGCTTTATTTTTCTCCTCCGTTTTTTTGTTTCCGTTTCTTTATTTAAGAGAATGGATGCTTTAATTTTTCCCTCTGAAATCAATGTGTGCCCGGCAAGGAATGGGAGGGGGGCATTTGTTGTCCGGTTGCATGGGCGCAAACAAAAAGAACCGCCCCGGTAGTCCGGGACGGTTCTCAAAGTTCAAAAGTATTGAATGTGACTTTGCCTTGATTTCTATTCAGAGCGGCTTAGGCGGCGATGCCGAAGTGCTGCTGAATGGAAGCGAAAATCTTGTCGCGGCGTGCGCGGGCTTTTTCGATGTCGCGGGTTTTCAAGGAGAATCTCAGGCGTTCCGCCGTGGAGTCAGGCTTGTGAACCGTGACGTGGCACCACCAGACCCCCCTGTTGTTCCACAGGTGATGGTTGGGGTTGTCATCATTAATTCTAAGAGCGATTTTGGTTTGGGCTTTCATCTGTGTGATCTTTTCCAGTGGAGGACGTCTTATATTACGTCCAATGGTATATTAATGTTTCAATAAAACCTTCAACTTGGAGGTGCCTCACTTAAGCAGATGATCCCTTGTCTTTTGGAAATCCTTTTTGCCAGTTGCTCACCTCGTTGAAGCCTTAGAGTTCAGCCGGTAGAGCAACGTTCAAAAAAAGAATCTTTTTTTACAGGAGACCTACCTTTTTAAGAGTGTTGTACGCACCGTTCTTGTTGATTGTACGCAAGGCCTTGGCGGAAATCTTCATTTTAACGAACTGGCCCAGTTCAGGAACCCAGATACGCTTTTCCTGAAGATTGGGATAAACGGTACGATTGACAGTCTTAGTGACGTGACGACCAATACCGCCCTTTTTCTTGGCAAGACCGGAGCGATGGATACGACGACCTTTGTGAGGAATGGTACCTCGGATGATGCAAATTCGGGACATGGCAATCGAAGTTATTTGTTAATGCGAGGAAGAAAGATTACCGTATTTTTGCCCGAGGTCAAGAACAACTGATTAAAAGGCCCGGATTTTATGCCCGGCGCCGTGCGGACGGACTTCATTCCCTGTTAAAACGTAGCCTGCACTTGCACGCGGAGGGGCTCCATGAGAGATTGGAAGCATGAGTGAAAATCATTATGCAGAGTTTTCCGAATGCGGCATGAAGCCCCAGGACGTGCTGGCTTATGTTTCCGGCCCCGTTCCGGTCCCGGCGGAGGGAGAGGTGCTGGTGCGGATGATGGCCGCCCCGATCAATCCGGCGGATATCAATTTCATTCAGGGCGTGTACGGCGTGAAGCCCGTGCTGCCGCATTCACGCGCCGGACTGGAAGGCTGCGGCGTGGTGGAGGAGTCCCGTGCGGACGGCTTCCGGAAAGGGGACCAGGTGATTCTTTTGCGCGGCGTGGGCTCCTGGAGCGAGCTTGTGGCGGTTCCTGCCGTCAACCTGATGAAGCTGCCCGTAGCGGTGGACCCCGTGCAGGCGGCCATGCTGAAGGTGAATCCCCTCACGGCCCTGCGCATGCTGGAAGGGTTCGTGAGTCTGAAGCCCGGCGACTGGATTGTCCAGAACGCCGCCAATTCCGGGGTGGGGCGCTGCATCATCCAGCTTGCGCGCCAGATGGGCGTCAGGACGGTGAATTTTGTGAGAAGGCCGGATGAATTGAGGGAGGAGCTGACCGCGCTGGGCGCTGATCTGGTAGTCGGTGAGAATGACGAAGATGTGGTGAAGAGTACCCTGGCCCTTCTGGACGGGAAGCGCCCCGTGCTGGCTTCCAACGCCGTAGGCGGGGAAAGCGCCCTGCGCCTGATGGACATGCTCGCGCCCGGCGGAAGCATGGTTACTTACGGAGCCATGAGCAGGAAGAGCATCAAGGTGCCGAATGGATTCCTGATTTTCAAGGGCATCAGGCTGGAAGGCCTGTGGGTGACCCAATGGCTTAAACATGCTCCGGCGCCGGATATTGCGGCTGCCTACGACAAGCTTGCGCGGCTGATGGCGGAGGGCAGTCTGGTGCAGGCCGTGGATACGGTGTTCCCGCTGAGCGAGGTGCGCCGGGCCGTGGAGAAGGCGCAGGAAGAGTTCCGCAACGGCAAGATTGTGCTGAAGATGGACGAGGCGTGAAGTACGTCAGGAGAAAAGAGAAGGAACTGTTGTTTCCGTCCCGGTCCGGAGAGTTCTGGAGAGATTTTTTCAGCGTTCCGTGGTTCGGATGGTACTGGCTGCTTGCATGGGGAATGGCGGCTCTGAGCCTTTATGCCCTGGGGAAAGCGGGCGGCATGTGCCTGGACAAGCACCGTTTTGCGCAGGAGGGCCTGTGTACGGAAGGGAGGGTGATGAGCGTCACCCAGGAGTTTTTTGGGTCGGTCCGCAGATATGGCCGCATCCCGGTATGGGCCCCGAGGGTACGGTTCCTTGAGCAGGGAGGAGGCGGGGAAGTAACGTTCCAGTCTCCGTCCTTTCTGTTTTGGTCCGACTATTCCAAGGGGGATGCCGTCCGGGTCTGCTATCTGCCCGGCGATCCGGAAAATGCCCGTGTGGCGGATGGGTTCATCTGGTGGCCGGAGTCGTCCACGGCCCTGTGGCTGGCAGCGTTTCTGATAGCAGGGGAGATAACCCTGTGCCTGAAGCGGGATGCGCGAAGCGCAGTGGGAGAATAGCCTTCGGAACGGTTGTTCCGCCGGAGGATGGTTTTGGTTCACCCCAGGGTGGAATCCAGCCAGGAGCTGAGGATTTCCACGGCGGCCACCTGGTCGATCACGGGCCGGAAGCTTTTCGCCTTTTTTCCGGCGGCATGCAGTTTTTCCTGGGCGATGACGGTTGTGAGGCATTCGTCCATGAAAATGAGGGGAAGGCCGGGCAGGGCGGCGGAGAGTTCCCTGCCGAAGGCGCGCACCTTGGCGGCCGCGCTGCCTTCCGTGCCGTCCATGCGCACGGGGAGGCCCAGCACCAGGGTGCGGATGCTCCGTTCCTGAACGATCTGCACGATGCGGGTGACGGCGTCCGTCTGCTGCCTGTGGATGGTTTCCACGGGGTGGGCCATGATGCCTACCGGATCCGTGGCCGCTATGCCTATGCGGGCTTCTCCGTAGTCGATGCCCAGGGCGGGATGCTGGCTGGTCATCTGAGTTCGTCCGGGAGCTGGTTGACGATTTTCTTGATGTCGTCCGCCTTGTCCCTGTTTGCGATGAGGATGGCGTCCGCCGTTTCCACGACAATGAGGTTGTCCACGCCCAGCAGGGCCACGTGCTTGTCTCCGCCCTGGGAGAAGACGATGTTGCCGGAGGCGTCCTGCACGGTGATGTCCGTGTTGGTTTTATTGCGGTTGTGGCTTTCCAGATAGTCCGCTACGGATATCCAGGAGCCTACGTCGTCCCAGTCGAAGGTGGCTTCAAAGTTGAGCACCCGGTCGGCGTGCTCCATCAACGCGAAGTCGATGGAAATGGGAGTGAGGGAGGGGAATTCTTCCTGAAGGATGTGATGCGGGTCCGGGGCTTCCGCAATGTGTTCCACAAAGGAGGCCAGTTCCGGGCAGTGCTTGTCCAGCTGCTCGCAAACGGCGGGGATGCTCCAGACGAACATGCCCGCGTTCCAGCAGAAGTTGCCCTGGGCCAGGTAGGAGGCGGCCGTTTCCGTATCCGGTTTTTCCTTGAAGCGCAGGACTTCCCGGCAGGAATGGGCCGGAGAGGCGCAGGGCGTTTCCTCCCCGCGTTCAATGTAGCCGTAGGAAGGGCAGGGCCAGGTGGGTTTGATGCCAACGGTGACGAGGGCTTTTTCCTGCGCGGCGGTGTCCATGGCGGCCTGCATCAGGGTGCGGAAAGCTTCCCGGTCCTGAATGAGCTGGTCGGACGGGATGACCAGCATGACGCCGTGCGGGTCCGCCGCCTTGATGAGTCCGATGCCCAGGGCGATGGCGGGAGCCGTGTCACGGCGGACGGGTTCGGATACGATGTTGTCCGCGGGGATGTCCGGCGCCTGGCGGCGCACTTCCGCCTCCTGCAAGTGGTTGGTCAGAATGAAGATGTTCTGCCGGGGGACGAGGCCGTCCAGCCGGTCGATGGCCTGGCGGAGCAGGGTGTCCTCCCCGATGATGTTCAGGAGCTGCTTGGGGCGGTGGTCCCGGGAAAGAGGCCAGAAGCGCGTGCCGCTGCCGCCGGCCAGAATGAGAGCATATTGATTCATGGCTATTCCTTGATGAATTGGGTGCAGGAGGGAATCAGATGCCGCCGAAACGGCGCGTTCTGCGTGCGTAGTCCTTGACGGCCGCTTCCATGTCCTGTTCGCTGAAGTCCGGCCACAGCGTGTCCGTCAGGTAGAGCTCCGCATAGCTGATCTGCCAGAGCAGGAAGTTGGAAATCCTCATTTCTCCGGAGGTGCGGATAAGCAGGTCCGGGTCCGGCATGCCGGCGGTGTCCAGGTATTGGCCGAATGTTTCTTCCGTGATGGCGTCCGGACGGAGTTCCCCTGCGGAGATTTTTTGTGCGATTTTTCTGGCCGCGCCCGCGATTTCCGCCCGGCTCCCGTAGGAGAGGGCCAGCACGAGGTTGATTTTGGTATTTCCGGCGGTTTGCTCAATGCTGCGTTCCAGCAGTTTCCTGGTGCGTTCGGGCAGGCGTCTGGTGTCGCCGATGGCGAGGAGGCGCACGCCCTTGTCTTTCATTTCCCGGAGGCGTTTTTTCAGGAAGTCGTGCAGCAGGAGCATCAGGGCCTGGACTTCCGTTTTGGGGCGGTTCCAGTTTTCCGAGGAGAAGGCGTAGAGAGTGAGCCAGGGAATGCCGTGGGAGATGCAGAAGTCAACGCAGCGTTCTACGGTGTTCGCCCCCGCCCTGTGTCCGGCGCGGCGCGGCAGTCCGCGGTTGTGCGCCCAGCGGCCGTTGCCGTCCATGATGCAGGCGATATGGCGCGGCAGTTTTTCCTTGGGGATGGTGTGCATAGATAAATGTCGCGCCAACAGACTAGTCCATGACGGGGTCCAGTTCAACACGCAAGTTTTCCAGGATGTATTCCTGGCGTTCGCGCGTATTTTTGCCCATGTAGAAGGCCAGCAGTTCCTTGACCTTGTGGGAGTCTTCCAGACGTACCCGGTCCAGGCGCATTCCCTCCCCGATGAAGGCCTTGAATTCATCCGGGGAGATTTCCCCGAGGCCCTTGAAACGGGTGATTTCCGGGTTTTTGCCCAGCAGGGCGATGGCCGCTTCCCGCTCGGAGTCCGAATAGCAGTAGATGGTCTGTTGCTTGTTGCGCACGCGGAACAGAGGCGTCTGGAGGATGAAGAGATGCCCCTCCCGGATGAGTTCCGGGAAGAACTGGATGAAGAAGGTCATCAGCAGGATGCGGATGTGCATGCCGTCGTCGTCGGCGTCCGTGGCGATGACTACTTTGTCGTACCGCAGGTCTTCCAGTCCGTTTTCAATGTTCAGGGCGTGCTGGAGGAAGTTGAATTCCTCGTTTTCGTAAACGACCTTGCGGCTCATGCCGAAGGAGTTCAGGGGCTTGCCCCGCAGGGAGAAGACCGCCTGGGTTTCCGCATCCCGCGCCGTGGTGATGGAGCCGGAGGCGGAGAGGCCTTCCGTAATGAACAGGGTGGTTTCTCCCGCGCGGGCGTGCCTGGAGTTGTAGTGGACGCGGCAGTCCCGGAGGTTTTTGTTGTGGATTTTCGCCTTCCGAGCGTTTTCCCTAGCCAGCTTCTGGATGCCGGAGAGTTCCTTGCGGTCCCGCTCCGCGTCCTTGATTTTTATTTCCAGCGCCTTGGCGGTTTCCGGATTTTTGTGCAGGTAGTTGTCCAGTTCCCGCGCGATGAAGTTGCCGACGAAGGTGCGGATGGTTTCCCCTTCCGGGCTGATGGTGTTGGACCCCAGCTTGGTCTTTGTCTGGGATTCAAAGACGGGTTCCTTCACCTTGATGGAGATGGCGGCCACCAGGGAGGAGCGGATGTCCGCCGCCTCATAGTTCTTTTTGAAGAAGTCACGGAGGGTCTTGACGATGGCTTCCCGGAAGGCCGCCTGGTGCGTTCCCCCCTGCGTGGTATGCTGGCCGTTGACAAAGGAGTAGTGCTCCTCCCCGTACTGGCTGCCGTGTGTGAAGGCCACCTCGATGTCGTGACCTTCCATGTGGATGATCGGATAAAGGGGCTCTTCACTCATGGCTTCCGTGAGCAGGTCCAGCAGGCCGTTTTTGGAGACGTAGCGGCGTCCGTTGAAGTGCAGGACCAGCCCCTTGTTGAGGTAAGAGTAGTACCGGCACATTTTTTCAATGTATTCCGGCCGGAACCGGGTGTTTGCCGGGAAGATTTCCTGGTCCGCGTGGAAGGCCGTGCGGGTGCCGTTGGGCTCGTCCGTACCGCCCTTCCGGCGCGCCTTGGGGACTTCCTCCCCCCGGCAGAACTGGTAGGAACGCGTTTCTCCGTCCCGATAGGCCTGGATTTCAAAAAAGTCGGAAAGGGCGTTGACCGCCTTGATGCCCACGCCGTTGAGGCCCACGGATTTTTTAAAGGCGTCGCTGTCGTACTTGGCCCCGGTGTTGATCTTGGCGGCGCAGTCCAGCAGTTTTCCCAGCGGGATGCCGCGGCCGAAGTCGCGCACCTCGCACAGGCCGTCCGGGGTGACGTCGATGGTGATCTTTTTGCCGAATCCCATGACGAATTCGTCAATGGAGTTGTCGATGACTTCTTTCAGCAGGACGTAAACGCCGTCGTCCGGTGAGGTTCCGTCTCCAAGTTTGCCGATGTACATCCCCGGACGCATGCGGATGTGTTCCCGCCAGTCCAGGGTCTTGATGCTGTTTTCGTCGTAGGCCATGTAATAGTAAGCGCGCCCATGATACGGCAAGCGGAGGGTAATGACGACGAAAAAATTCCTCATACCTTCTGCACCGCAGCGGCCGTTCCCGCGGGGAGCCGCCATGCTGCGCGGCGGGGATGCCTTTTCTGGGCGGGAAGCTTCTCTGCGGGTTGAAGTTGAAACCTTTTGCGGACATCGGTTCCGTATCGGCGCTTTTTGCGGTACAAGGGCTTCATCCGTTCAAATGGCCGGAGAGCGGCAGCGGCCGGTTCCGCAATGGAATTTGTCATACGCAGGGGCAGGCGGGAGGAATGGAAGTGGAAAAGGCGCCGGCTTTTTCTCCTTCCAAATGGGGATAAGCCCGGATGTACGGAAGTTCCTGAAGAGCGTTTTCAGGGGCTGTCCTTTTGCCTGCCGCCGCTCCGCGAGTCCATCATTGTTCCGCAGCCGGAAGACATTTTCCCGGCAGGGGAGGCGGATAAAAGGAGAAAAGGTGGGTTTTCATGAACAGGAAGGGGAATGGCCTGCCGGAGGGGGAACGGCATCAGGAATGAAAAACCGCGCGGCCTTTCGTTTTTTGGCATGCTTGCGGCAAGAGGAAGTGCGGGAAGCACTGCAAGATTCGGCGTGAAAGGTGCTTGACCCGGCTGAAATTCCCTGCTGGAATCCGTGAGGCATGATCAGTTACAAGGCCCCGTGCAAGGTGAACGCTTCCCTCCGCGTTCTGGGAAAAAGGGAGGACGGTTTTCATGAGGTGGATACCGTGATGGTTCCGCTGGAATTGTGCGACGAATTGGAGTTTTCCCCGGCCCCCTGTCTGGAAATGAGCTGCAACGCTCCCGGCGTGCCGGTGGATGAGAGCAATCTGGTCATGAAGGCCGGCCGTCTGATGGAACGGGAACTGGGGCGGCCCATGCCCTGGCATGTCCATCTGGTGAAGAATGTTCCCCACGGGGCCGGCTTGGGTGGCGGCAGCAGCGATGCCGCCTGCGTGCTTGAAGCCCTGAACAGCCTGGAAAACGGAGGACTGCCGCCGGAACGGCTGGCGGAGCTGGCCGGGGAGATCGGTTCCGACGTCGGTTTTTTCATTTACGGCACCGCCTGCCGCTGTACGGGCCGGGGGGAGAAGGTGGCGCCTCTGCCGGATTGGCGGGAATGGGCGCCCCTGCTTGTTCTGCTTAAGCCGTCGTTCGGTGTTTCCACGCCGGATGCCTACCGCCGCTGGGCAGGTTCCCGCGAGCTTCCGGGCATTCCCTACGGGGAACAGGAGGTGGACGGCCATGTTCTGGTCAACGACCTGGAGCGGCCCGTGTTTGAGAAGCACCTGTTCCTGGCGGAAATGAAGCGCTGGCTGCTGGAAAGGCCGGGCGTCCGCGGAGCGATGATGTCCGGTTCCGGTTCCACCATGTTTGCCGTGATGGAGGGCGGGGACGCCGCCCGCACCCTGATGGAAGACGCCGCCCGGGAACTGGACCCCACCCTGTGGATGTGGTCCGGCCGTGTCGCGCAGCGGGGCTTTTGTAAAAACATGCCGCTGTAAGCGGCGTTGCCTTGACGGCGGGGGATGCGTGCCGTTACACTTCACGCATGTTCAAGAATTTGTTTGCAGGCTTGTTTTTTGCAGGTGCGTGCGTCCTTCAGCTCCAGGCGGGCGAGTACGGGGACAGCGCCGTTCAGGCCGCCCGCGAGCTTTCCGGTGCCGTCAAGACCGGCGACATGATGTGGATGATTGAGAAGATGTATCCGCCCATCAAGAAGCAGCTTGTGTCTTCCTTCCCGGGAGGGGAGGCAGCCTTCATGAAGGCCATGCGGGAAAAGATGCAGGCCGCCGCCGCCGTCATGAAGGAACGCGGCATGGTGGTGGAGACTTATGAAATCGGCAATCCGACGGCGGAACACTTGGTGAGGAACGGAACGGAGGCCCTCGTGGTGCTTCCCACGCGCATGGTGATTTCCATGAAGCGGCCGGACGGCGTCCCCGTCAAGACGGAGAACAACGGCGTTCTCATCCTGGTGAAGGACGTGAAGGAAAATGGACCGTGGACGTTTATCGACGCTTCCAAGATGAACGTGAACGGCCTGCGTTCCCTGTTCTACGATCTGCCCGCCCAGGTGGTTCTGCCCCCGGTTTCTTCCCGCCAGCTTCCTGTCGGCCAGTAAGGGAGGCGTTCCCGTATGAACGGCGCCGGTGCAGGTGAGGATTGCGGCGTTAGCGCCTTTGAAGCGTATGTCCGGCGGGCATTCGCGGAGGACGGCCTGTTTTCCCGCGCCAGGGATTTTGAATACCGGGCGGAACAGCAGAACATGGCCCTTGCCGTTGCACGGGCGCTCCAGGTGGACGCCCCCCTGCTGGTGGAGGCCGGAACGGGCGTGGGCAAGTCCCTGGGCTATTTGCTGCCCGCCGTGAAGTTTGCGCTGGATTTTGAGCGGAAAGCCGTTGTTTCCACGCACACGATCAATTTGCAGGAGCAGTTGTTCAATAAGGATATTCCGCTTCTGCGCGCCGCCCTGGGGATTGATTTTTCCGCCGCCCTGCTGAAAGGCAGGCAGAATTACCTGTGCCACTCCCGGCTGAGACGCGCCCTGGGGCAGATGGATTCCCTGTTTACGCAGACGGAGGCCGCGGAGTTGAAGCGCATTCAGGACTGGGCCCTCCGGACGCAGGACGGTACCCTGAGCGACATGACGTTCAGGCCCTCCCCCAAGGTGTGGGCCATGGTGTGCAGCGAGCCGCACGCGTGCAGCATGCGCAACTGCGGGCCCTCCTGCCCGTACCAGGTGGCCCGCAAGAGGGTGCTGGACGCCAAGGTGGTGGTTCTGAACCATACGCTGTTTTTCGGCCTGATGGCGCAGGCGGAGGAGTCCGAGGAGGCGGGATTCGTTTTTCCCGGGGATTTCGTGATTCTGGACGAGGCCCACATGATTGAGAACATCGCCGCCCGGCAGCTTGGCGTGCAGTTGTCGGAATCCCATTTGAATTACGAACTGCTGAGGATGTACAATCCACGCACGAAGAAAGGCCTGCTGAAGCCGCTGAACAATCCCGCCCTGTTCCAGAGGGTGGAGGAGGTGCTGGACGCTTCCGGCCTGTTTTTCCAGAATGCCCGGGATGACCTGGGCTTTGCTGGGAACGGCAAGATTGTCCGCATTTTACAGCCGGAATGGTCGCAGGACATGCTTTCCCTTCCTCTGGCCGAATTGGTCGGGGAGTTGAAGCGGGAAGCCCTGAAACAGGAGGAGAATGTCTCCGTGAAGGATGAACTGGCGGACATGGCCGCCCGCATGGAGGAGGCGCAGGCCTCCCTGAAAGTGCTGATGGACATGACGGAGGAGGAGCACGTGTACTGGGCGGAGAAGTCCGGACCGGAGGGCAGGAACCTGAGCGTGTGCTCCGCCCCCGTGGAAGTGGGGGAAATCCTGAGGGAGCGCCTGTTTTCCGCCGGCCGCGCCGCCATTCTGACCTCCGCCACGCTGGGGACGGGGGATGCGGACATGAGCTATTTTGCCGGGCGCGTAGGCGCGGAAAATGTCCGGAAGCTTCAGATAGGCAGTCCGTTCAATTACCGGGAGCAGATGCGCCTGATCGTGGCCCGCTCCATGCCGGAGCCGGACCAGCCGGAGTACGCGGAAGTGCTGCCCGAATGGATCAAGAGGTATCTGGCGGAGTCCAAGGGCAGGGCTTTCGTGCTTTTCACGAGCTACCGCCTGATGGTGCAGGCGGCGGAGAAGGTGCGCCCGTTTTGTGAGGAGCAGGGATGGAATCTGTACGTTCAGGGGCAGGAGATGCAGCGGCACGCCATGCTGGAGGCGTTCAGGAAGGACGTGAACAGCGTGCTGTTCGGCACGGACAGCTTCTGGACGGGGGTGGACGTGCCGGGAGAGGCGCTTTCCAACGTGATCGTGACGCGCCTGCCGTTCGAAGTGCCCGACCATCCTCTGGTGGAGTCCCGCTTTGAGAGCATCAAGGCGCGCGGCGGGAATCCGTTTTACGAGTATTCCGTGCCCGTGGCTATTCTGAAGCTGAGGCAGGGCGTGGGGCGGCTGATACGCACGAAGAACGATTCCGGGATGGTGGTGATTCTGGATCCCCGCGTGGCCACCAAGAGGTACGGGGCGAGGTTCATCAAGTCTCTGCCGGACGCGCGGCTGGAGTTCGTGTGAGGCCGGGTGCGCTCAGTTCAGCTTCCAGTTCTGCCGTCCGAAGAAGATGCGGTAGAGTTTCCGTGTTGTCCTTCTCTTCCGGCACAGGTGCCAGAGAGCCGGTTTTCTGTAGGTAAGCAGGAATTCCACGTCCTTTACCCAGGGCTCCGACAGATGGCGCTGCCGGCAGAATTGGAGAAGGGTTTGGTAGGCGTGGCGCAGGGACGGCGTGGCCAGGTCAATGGAGCGGATATCCCTGGAGGATAGTTCCACGGACGGCATGCAGCCTTCCAGCAGGTATTCCGCTCCGCAGGCCTTGAAGTTCAAGATGGTGCGTTTGCATTTTTCACAATGGCCGCAGTTTTTCCCGCCCGGCTGGGGATTTTCCCAGCATACCCGGAGGCGGGACACGCCGAAGGGCCAGCCTTTAAGTTTTTCCGCCTTTTCCGTGCGGGAAAAGCCGTGGCCGTCCGGGTAAACCCGGAATTGCCGCTGGGAAAGAAGGTGGTCCGTGATGGGCTGGCTGCCCCAGGGAATAGTCAGGGTGTCGTAGGGAGCCGAGCTTCCCGCGATGAGGTTGCGGTAGCCGGAAGGGGCCAGGAAGGACGCCAGCCCGGCGAGAACGGCAAGATGGCTCAGTTCTCCCCACAGTGCGGAGTGCTCGAGAAAGATGTGCTGGTAATTGCAGCGGATAACGTACAGCTTGTCGATGCCGAGGTCCTTCAGCATGAGGCGGGCGTTTTCCTCCACCCCCAGCAGGACCTGTTTTTTGGTGAGCGGAACGTCCAGGCCCGCTCCCAGGAAGCCTGCCTTGATGTTCAGCGTATTTCTTCCCGCCTGGCCGGAGGTGTGCCTGTAGGCGGAGAAGGCCGCATCCAGCCCTCCGGAGAAGCAGACGAGGGCGGAGTCGTCCACCGGGTCCTGGCTATCGTCAATGATCTGTTCGGGAGTCAGCGTGACGGGATGGAGCTTGTCCGGGTACCATTTGATGAATGCCTCCGTGAAGTTTTCCAGATTCCGGAGCAGGGTGAGGCTCACCGGAGCGTTGATTCTGAATTCGCCGCCGATGCGCATCATCTCAAAGATGAGCAGGCGCGTCCACGCATCTCCCCTGGCGGGCGAGTCCTCCCAGGCCCGGCAGGCCTGTTCTTCCAGTTCCGCCCAGACTTCGCGACGATCGTCATCCGTTTGAAAGGTGCAGGTCAGGCGGTGCAAACCATTGGATTGCAGGTGTCCGGTTTTTGGAATATCCAGGGCTGAAGGCATGTCAGCCCACATCGTACGGATTCCGAATTTGCAGGGTAAATTTCCCGGACGGGACCGGAATGGCGGCAGCCCGGAACACAGTGTGGGGATATTTTCCTTTTACCTGCCGCAGTGTCTCAGACGGTAGCTGAGGGGCTGTTCCAGGCGGGCTTCCTCCAGCAGGGCACAGTCCGCAAAGATGTCCGGCACGGGAGCATCCGCCAGGATGGAGCCGTCTTTCATGACGATGCAGCGGGTGCACAGGTCCATGACCATGTCCAGATCGTGGGTGGCGATGATTTTGGTGTGGGAGAACCGGCGCAGCAGGTTGATGAGCGTGCGGCGGGAGGCCGGGTCCAGATTGGCGCTGGGCTCGTCCAGGACGAGGATGTCCGGGCTCATGGAAAGGACGGTGGCGATGGAGACGGCGCGTTTTTCCCCCCCGGAAAGGTGGTGCGTCATTTTGTCCGCCAGGGCGGCGGCATTCACGTCCCGCAGGGCCTGGGCCACGCGGCGGTCTATTTCCTCCTGCGGGAGCCCCATGTTCAGAGGGCCGAACGCCACGTCTTCCCGGACCGTGGGCATGAAAAGCTGGTCGTCCGCCTGCTGGAACACCATGCCCACGCTTTCCCGGACGCGGGCGGCCGTTTTAGGTGTCACGGGGATGTCCCCCACGCGCACCTGCCCGGAGGAGGGCGTCAGCAGGCCATTGAGATGGAGCAGCAAGGTGGATTTTCCCGCCCCGTTTCCTCCGACGAGGGCGACGGATTCTCCGTGCGTGATGCGCATGGTGACGCCGTTCAGGGCCGGGGGAGAGTCCGGATAGCTGAAGCACAGGTCGATGGTTTCTACAAGATGGTGGCTCATGAGATGAGATTGCGGGTGAACTGGCCCGCCAGCATGGTGACGTTAACGCAGCGGAAAAGGATGGCGAAGAGGCAGAAGAGGAGGCCGCCCATGACTCCCCGCGCCGTGATGACGCCGGGAACGGAAGAGAATTCGGGATCTTCCCCGCCCCTGCACTGGACGGCCTGGTAAATGCGTTCCGCCCGGCCGAACGCACGCAGCAGGAGCTGTCCCGTCATGGCCCCCCATATGGACAGCGGGACGGCGCCGGAGGAGCCGCGCCGGGAACGGAAGGCCAGGAGCGTGTTCTGGAATTCGTCCACCAGAATGAAGGCATACCTGTACAAAAAGGCCAGCAGGGTGATCAGGATGCGCGGCACGCCGAGCTGCCGGAGGCCGCGGCACAGCGGGGCGAAGCCGGTGGAGGCCAGCAGGGTGAAGGCCGCCAGAATGGTCAGCATGCACCGCAGGATGATGGAGATGAAGGAGATCATGCCCCGCGTGACGGGAATGCCGAACCATTCCCCCGCGGGCGCCCTGTCCACCAGGGGATTGAATATCCCGATCATGACGGCGACGGGCAGGAGCCACAGTGTCCGTTTCAGCAGGTAGCCGAGGGGGAGCCCCGCCATGCGGATGACGCATACGGGGAACAGGAAGAAGGGGAGCAGCCCCGTGATTTCCTGCGGCGGCCAGGAGAGGACGCAGATTTGGAAGACGATGAAGGCTCCTATCTTGATGCGGGCGTCCAGACGGTGGAATCCGGTGTTTCCGCAGGAAAACCGGTCCATTTGGCGGAATTGCCGCGCGGCGTCCGTGAAGAGGGGCATGGAGGAATCAGCGGGGGCGGTCTTCGTGCGGTTTTCTGCCGAAGAGGAATCCGGCCAGGAAGATCAGCGCCGCGATGATGGCGCTGCCCAGGATGCCGGCCAGGCTCGTTTCAGGATTGACGAGGGGGGCGGGCTCCGTGTCCGGGACCGTTTCTTCCGCGGCGGGCAGGGCGTAGTCCGGCATGATGGCTGTGGCCGTCTGTACGGATTCCAGATTTCGGTGGATGGCGGAGGGTTCCGCCAGGCTCGTTTCTTCGGAGCCCGTGACTCCGGCCACGGACCATTCCAGGCCGTCCGGGTAGGCGGAGGCGAACCAGGAGAGGGCCGCGCCGCAGAGAAGGGCGGCTACCGCAAAGATGCCCAGGACGGTGAAGGACGCCTTTTTGGGAGTTCCATGTTCAAGTCCGGCAGGACGCAGCAGGGAGGGCTGCGCCTTGCTGATGAAGATGACCACGGCGGCCGTGGCAAGCCCTTCCACCACGCCGATGGCCAGGTGGATGGGCAGCATCAGTTCCACGAACTGGGCGAAGGGCAGGGCGGAGATGCCGGAGGCCGTAGTTTCCAGAACGACGGAGAAGGCCCCCAGCTGGAGCCCGATGACGGCAGCCGTGATGCTTGCCAGCGTGATGCGGCCCGTGCCGGGGCTGCCACCCGCCAGCGGCTTGTAAATGAAGGGGTAGGCCACCAGGCAGGAGAAGAAGCCCAGGTTGAAGATGTTGCAGCCCAGCGCCAGCAGGCCGCCGTCCGCAAAGAAGAGGGCCTGGACGGCCAGAATGGCCGCCATGACCAGGAAGCCTGCATAGGGGCCGAGCAGGATGGCCAGAATGAGGCCGCCGCCCAGGTGCCCGCTGGACCCGGTGCCCGGAATGGTGAAGTTCAGCATCTGGCAGGCAAAGATGAAGGCTCCCAGCACGCCCATGAGCGGGACGAGCCGAGCTTCCTTTTCCTGCTTGATCCTGCGTGCGCAGAGTACGGTGATGGCCGCTGTGGCCGCCCACATGGTGCAGCCTACCGCCGGTGAAACGAAGCCGTCCGCCATATGCATGGTTTCTGTGTCTTTCTATGGGTGGAATGGTGGTGAAATGCCCCGGATTGGGCAGATTGGCGTTACTTTAGCACAAATGCCGGAAAGCCGAAGAAGGAAGTGCGGCAACATGGGAAGGGATTATTTTTTTGTACATGTGTGCGGGGGCCGGGAATTGCCGCCGCAGTTGATGATTCCGTACGGAAGGATGAGGGCCTTTCCGCATGCCGCATGGTGCCCGGTCCGGGAGTTTTTTTTTAATCCGGAAATGTTTTCAGGATGAAGCCTGCTGGAAGTAAACGGGTTGGACTTGATGCGCCACAGTCTTTTGTTTGTTAGACGGGGCTCATGATGAATTTTTCCTTAGCAAAGTGCCTGTTTTCAATAGGCGGCTGTACAACCATCCTCAGCAATGTTTCCGCGGACACCGCCGTTTCCTCCGCCGGAGCCATTGGCGGCCTGGGAATTTTGACGATTGCGGTGAATTATACGCTGAACCTGCTCAAGAAGAAAGACGAGCAGCTGATGGCGAAAGACGCCCGGATTGAGGCCCTGGTGGACCGGCTGATCAACAAGTGCCCGAATTGCGAACTGGCGAAGGCCGCCAACAAGTCCCTGCTGGAGGACGAGTAGCTGTTCCACTGCGTCTTGGGCGGTCCGTCTTCGTGCGGGCCTAGGGCTTGACGCGGGTGTAGGCGTCTTTTTGGCCGTCCGTTTCCAGTTCCAGCTTTCCATCCGTCAAGCTGGTGATGACGGCCCGCGAGGTGAAGGCAGCGCTGTTTTTATTGCCGATGCTTTTCCCACGGAGGGTAAGGATGTTGCCGTTCCGGCTCCATCCCGTGTAAACCAGCGTGTGCATGTTGACGGATTCCGCCTTGCCGCCGGGCAGGAGCCGGATGCCCTGCATGGCGCCGGGCTGGCCGGGAACGGGCTGAACCCAGCACCCCGTGATTTCAGCCCGGTGAGAAGCGCAGGAAGCCAGCAGGAGCGCTGCGGCAGTGCAGAGAAGCTTGTTCATGGCGGGGTGCTTTTAGCGCTGTTCCCGGATAACTTCCGTGCCGATGCCGTCCGGAGTGAAGATTTCCAGCAGCAGGGTGTGGGGCAGGCGCCCGTCAATGAAGTGGACTTTCCGCACGCCCGCGTTGAGGGCGTCGATGGCGGAATGGATTTTCGGGATCATGCCGCCGGAAACGGTGCCGTTTTCGATGAGTTCAAGGGCTTCGGACCGTGTGACGGATTTGATGAGGGTGGAAGGGTCGGAGGGGTCCTTCATGATGCCGGGGACGTCTGAAATGTAGATGAGCTTGACCGGCTTGAGTTCCCTGGCAAGGGCGGCTGCGGCCAGGTCCGCGTTCACGTTGAGCGGCTTGTGGGTGCCCAGTTCCTTGGCCAGAGGGGAGACGATGGGGGTGATTTGCAGTTCCAGAGCTTCCGTGACGCGTTCCGTGAGGCAGCCGATGACGGTGCCCACTTCCCCGATGTCCACGGGGTTGCCCTGTTCATCCTTCTCCTGAATGCGCTCTCCGACGAAGATTTCCGTTCCGGGGATGCCCACCCCTTTTCCGCCGAAGTCGCGGAACATTTGGACCAGGCCGGGGTTGATGGTGCCGGAAAGAGTGCGTTCCACAATGGATATGGCTTCCGGGGTCGTCACGCGCAGGCCGTTGATGAAGCGGGCTTCCAGACCGGCTTCCATCATGGCCTTGGAAATGGCCTTTCCGCCTCCGTGGACAATGACGGGGTTGAAGCCCAGCACCTCCAGCAGCACGATGTCCCTCATGAGCTTTTTGACCAGGCGGGGGTCGTCCATGGCGCTGCCGCCGAATTTGATCAGGAAGGTTTTGTCCCGGTAGGCCTGGAGGTAGGGAAGCGCACCGACGATGACGGATGCCTGTTCAATCAGGCGGGTGATTTTGGAGTCCATATCAGTAATGCAACGGTAGAGATGATTGATGCGGAAAGGGGGAAGGGGCCGGTTCAAAGCAGGCGCCTGCTCCTGAAGTAGATCAGGGGGAGAATGATGGAAACGAGCATGACCGCCAGGGAGATGTAGTAGCCGTATTCGTATTCCAGGCCGGGCATGTTGGAGAAGTTCATCCCGTAAATGCTGGCGATCAGCGTGGGGGGCATGAAGACCACGGCCGCCACGGTGAAGATTTTTACGATTTCGTTCTGCTCAATGTTGATGAGCCCCAGAACGGCGTCCAGCATGAAGTTGACGTTGCTGGACAGGAAGTTGGCGTATTCGGAAAGGGAGGTGACGTCGCGGCTCAGGGGACGCAGCTTGATGTACAGGGTGGAGTTGGTGTCGTCCAGGGCTTCTTCATTGCTGGCGTAGGTGAGCAGGCGCAGAAGGTTGACCAGGCAGTCGCGCTGGCGGGTCAGGAGGTCGCCCACCCTGCCGAGGTCCTGGAGGATGAGGCGCAGAGCGCTGGAAACAGGGGCCCTTTTGTTGGATTTGATTTCCGGTTCGTCCCTGCGGAAGATGTTTTTGGAGAGGCGGTCCAGTTCCGCCCCGAAGCGTTCCAGCACGTCCGCCTGGCGGTCCACGATGGTTTCCAGCAGCCCGGTGAAGACCTGGTCGCGGCTGATCTGCTTCTGGCGCAGGAGCTGGTGGGAGAAGACCCGGAAGGAGTAGGAGTCGGAATGTCGGATGGTGATGATCTTGGCCCCCATGAGGACGAAGGTGATTTCCGAAAGGGAGGGGGATTCCGTATCCACCCGGCTGAGAACCGTGGTGGTCATGAAGCGGGCGCCGTCTTCCGTGTACAGGCGGCTGGTGGCCTCAATTTCCCGCATTTCATCGTAGGTGGGCATCTCCAGGCCGCAGAGGCGTTCCACGAATTTGATTTCCCCGGGTTCCGGCGTGAGGAGGTCAATCCAGAAGATGCTGTCAAAGTACTGTGCTTCCGCATCCACCTGGGTGGTGCGCTCAATGCCTTCCGGGGTTTGACGATAAAGTCGAATCATGCCGTTGATGTCGGTAGGGGTGGTGGAACGGTTCCGCGCATGATGTCGAGTGACACCCAACGGGCCGTATGATGCCCTGTTTTTACGGGGAAGGAAAGTAAAATAAGTGACAAAAAGGCCCGGTTCCCAAGCGAGGAACCGGGCCTTCCGGAAAAAGGAAAGGAGATGTCGCCGCTTAGGCGTTTTCCTTGACGACCACCTTCAGGGTGGCTTCCACCTGGGGATGAACCTTGATCACGACGGCGTGCTCGCCTTCGCTCTTGATCGGCTTTTCAAGTTCGATCGCGCGGCGGTCCACTTCCACGCCCTGTGCGGTGAGGGCTTCGTGAATGTTCTGGTTGGTGATGGCGCCGAACGCCTTGCCGCCCTGGCCCACTTCGAGGACGAGGTCCACGGTCAATCCGTTGATCTTAGCGGCCACTTCCTGGGCAGCGCTGAGTTCTTCCGCTTCGCGCTTGGCGCGGGCGGCTTGAAGATTGGCGATGAAACGGCGGTTGGAAGCCGTTGCTTCGTGGGCAAGACCCTGAGGGATGAGATAGTTGCGGCCATAGCCAGCCTTAACGGTCACCAGGTCGGCTTCCGCGCCGAGTCCTTCAATTTTTGTTGCGAGAATTACTTCCATCGTTGCCATGGCTAAAAAGAAATGGTTATTTGTGAGCGGTTGAATTAGTAAGTATTCGGCCCAATGTCAAGACAAGAGCGATAAAAAGGGAGTTTTTTTTCCGTTTCCGGATGAAAAATGCAGAAGGGTGTCATGATGCGTGACATTGCGCTTGCTTCACGGAGCGCTAGTATGTAGGGAAAGGAACCGCACCTGTCGCGTCCGCTCCCGTCGGGGAGAGTCCGCAGCGGTTTCATTTACAGATATTTGATCTTATGGCTATTCAGCGCGCATTGATATCCGTTTCCGACAAAACCGGCCTGGAGGAGTTTGCCAAGGGCCTGCACGAGTTTGGAGTAGAGTTGATTTCCACCGGCGGCACCGCCGCTTTCCTCAAGAGCCTGGGGCTTCCGGTGATTGAAATTTCCGATTACACCGGGGAACCGGAATTGTTTGAAGGCCGTCTCAAGACCCTGCACCCGATGGTGCACGGCGGCCTGCTGCACCGCCGCGACAATGAGGAGCACGTCCGCCAGGCGAAGGAAAACGGCATCAAGCCCATCGACCTGGTCTGCGTGAACCTGTACCCCTTTGAAGAAACGGTAGCCAGGCCGGACGTGACGCTGGAGGAAGCCATTGAAAAGATCGACATCGGCGGTCCGTCCATGCTCCGCTCCGCCGCCAAGAATTACGCTTCCGTCACGGTGGTTTCCGATCCCGCGGATTATCCCCGCATTCTGGATGAAATGCAGACCCACAAGGGGGACACGACCCTCAAGACCCGCGAGAACCTGGCGGTGAAGGTGTTCATGCGCACGTCCAATTACGACAACGCCATCACCAATTACCTGGGCCACCAGAGCGCGGAAAGCACCAAGGGCAGCTTCTGCATCTGCGCTCCCCTGTACCAGGAACTGCGCTACGGCGACAATCCCCACCAGGAAGCCAGCCTGTACGGAAGTTTCGGGGACATTTTCCACCAGCTCCAGGGCAAGGAGCTTTCCTACACGAACGTGCTGGACATCGAAGGCGCCGCGGAGCTGATCACCCAGTTCCGCCGCCCTACCGTGGGCATCCTGAAGCACACGAATCCCTGCGGCGTGGGCCAGGACGACGAGGACCTGCGCAACGCCTGGCAGAAGGCTTTTGAAACGGACACCCAGGCTCCCTTCGGCGGCGTGATCGTGATCAACCGTCCGATGACGGAAGGGCTGGCCCGCGTGCTGAGCGCCATTTTCACGGACGTGATCATTGCCCCGGAATACGACGCGGAAGCTCGCGCCATTCTGCAGAAGAAGAAAAACTGCCGCATTATCCGCATGAATACGGAGGCCTGGATGAAGTCCCGCCAGGAACCCATCATCCGCTCCGCTCCCGGCGGCTTCATGACCATGAAGCGGGATACGGACGTGATGGGGCTGGACAACCTGGAAGCCAAGGTGGTGACCAAGCGTCCGCCGACGGAAGAGGAACTGACGGCCATGCGCTTCAACTGGCGCGTCGTCAAGCAGGTGCATTCCAACGCCATCGTCTTCGGCGGCACGGACCGCACGCTGGGAATCGGCGCTGGGCAGATGAGCCGCGTGGATTCCGCCCGCATCGCCGTATGGAAGGCGGGGCAGGCCGGCCTGGACCTGAAGGGCAGCGTTGTGGCGTCCGACGCCATGTTCCCGTTTGCCGACGGCCTCCAGGTGGCCATTGACGCCGGAGCCACCGCCTGCATTCAGCCCGGCGGTTCCATCCGGGACGAGGAAGTGATCGCCGCCGCGGACGCCGCAGGCATCGCGATGGTGTTCACCGGGCACCGCCATTTCCTCCATTAATTTGAATGATCGGCTCCGTTCCCTTGTCTTAAGACGCATATGTTGCTAGGTGTAAATATAGACCACATCGCCACGCTGAGGCAGGCCCGCTATGCGACCATGCTTGATTCCTTCAACGTGGAACCCAGCGTTTTGGACGCCGCTTATGCGGCGCAGAGGGGCGGAGCCGATTCCATCACCATCCACGTCCGCGGCGACCGCCGCCACATGCAGGACTCAGACGCCCTGCGGGTGCGGGAGAGCGTGGCCCTTCCCCTGAATCTGGAGATGGGGAACACCCCGGAAATGGTGGATTTTGCCCTCCAACTGAAACCGGACTATATTTGCATGGTCCCGGAAAAGCGGGAGGAAATCACAACGGAAGGCGGCTTGGACGCCGTATTCCATGAAAAGGAGCTTTCCCCCACCCTGGACAGGATGGCGGACAACGGCATTCAGGTGAGCCTGTTCATTGATCCGGACCTGCCCCAGGTGGAAGCCGCCGCGCGCCTCGGCGCACCCATGATTGAGCTGCACACCGGGTGTTTTGCCAACAACGACGGAAAAAAGCGCACCGCGGAACTGGCCCGTCTGAAACGCGCCGCGGAACTGGCGCATTCCCTGGGCCTCCAGGTGAACGCCGGGCACGGCATCAATTACCAGAATCTGGAGCAGCTGATGAACGGCGTGCCTCACCTGCATGAGCTGAACATCGGCCATACGATCGTGTCGCGCGCCCTGTTTGTGGGGCTGGAACAGGCCGTGCGGGAAATGCGCCAGGCGATCGACCGCCTGAGCTGAGCTTTTTTCTTCATCCCTTCCGTTTTTAAAGGAAATGAACCGCATCGTGGGACTGGGAATGGACCTGGCGGACCTGGATCGTGTGCGCCAGGCCCTGCAGAAGAACGGAGAGGCGTTTGCCCTGCGCATCTGCACGCAGGATGAATGGGCCTACTGCCGGAAGCACGCGGACCCCGTACCGCGGCTCGCCGCCCGTTTTGCGGTCAAGGAAGCCGTGGCGAAGGCCTTGGGAACGGGAATCGGGGAAAAATGCGCCTTCACGGATGTGGAAGTGGTGCGCAATGATGCGGGAGCTCCGTCCATCCTCCTGCACGGCTCCGCCGGAGTGACGGCGCGGGAGCAGGGCATTACAGGCTGGCTTCTGACCATGACCCATTCCCGCCTGAGCGCTGCCGCCACTGTCATTGCCCTGGGCGAAGTCCCGGAATTTTCCTGACGCGGACAGGAGCGGCGCAAGTTTTTGCCGCACCCGGAATCGTTTTACCTGGCGCCAAGCCGGCGGGAACGTATCCGGCCCTGCTTCCCCATCTGTCATGGAATCAGCCGGGCAGAGGAGTGCCGTCGGCGTCGAACGGGCCGGCCCTTCCATGGAACTGATCTGCGGCCCTGAATCTGGACCGGAGCAGATGAACAGCGCTCTTTCCGGGGGCTTTGTCCAGCAGGGGCAGCGGCGGCAACCGTCTTCTCCTGCTTTCCTCCTATTTTTCAAACGGAATATAAACTGTTTTCCCTCCTGCCCGGTGAAAAATTTCCAGTCCTGCGCCTCGGAAATTTCTCCCGGATACTTTTTCAATGGCGCCGGGGAACATCCGCCGGAGAGTGATAATGATCCCATAGCCGGTATCCTTGTCGGTGGCGGAACACCTTGATTTACTGCCTTCCGGTTATCGTAGAACGAGGCGCGTGTTGATATCCTCCATCAGGAAGAACACCATGTTCTTACAGGTTTTCAAGATACTTGTTGGTGATTTGCGTATTCAGTTCGCGCAGGGTGGCCAGAATTTCAAAACTCGGCACTTCGGCGAAATCGGTTTCCAGCTCGTTCATTTTCTTTTCGAAGTCCGCCACATGGCCGCCATTCCTTTTCAGGATGGAGATATTTTTCCGGATTTTATCCGCAAGCCTTGAAAACGTCTTCCGGTCGGGGACCGGATTCCAATCGACGGACTTCAGAAAGTTTTCCACTTCCGGAACCGTCACGTTGAAAAATTCCGGACGGACCTCCTCCGGATTCCGGTCTTTAAAACAGCTTACGGCGAAACTGAAGCTGTCCGACTTCGGTTTCAGTTCAAATTTGATATCGTCGCCGTGAATCCGGATCTGCTGAAGGGATTCTTTCTCAAATACGATAAACGTGCCGAACTCCCTATAAGCATAGCGGTTGAAGTTCATTACTCCGTTTCCCCCGGTTGTTTTTGTCAGAATCCAGTCCGGTTTTCCGCATGGTTTTTTCCCGTCCCCTTCTTTCAGGGCGAATTGTGATTCCAGTTCCGGCTTCCCGTAACCGTGAACCGGCGATGCCCAAACTTCATGCAGTTGTCCGGGATAAACGACCTTGACGAACAGCCAGTCCGGGCGGTCCTTGAACTGCGCTATCCTGACGTCCAAAACACTGTTTTCCGGGCGGAACGTGAATACGGCCATTTCCATATTGCCGTTTTCCACGGCATCAATTTTTTCCGCGGCCTTCCGGTCCAGCAGTGTTTTGCCGTCCCGGCCGACTACGGTAAGAAAACTGACGGGACTCCAGCTTCCGGGAGTATTGGGGGCCCGCCAGTATTCAATGCCGAATCTGAAGTCTCCCCATTCCTGCTGAACCGGCTTGTTGTCATGGAGATGGGTAAGGGTGCGGTAATTGATTTTTCCGTTGCCCAGGTTCACGGTATGGCGGGTCAGGAGGAAGGCGGTTCCCTTGCGGTCAAGCTGTTCTTCTTCCTTTTCAATGGAAGGCGCTGCGTGCAGCAGTGTGGCGCACAATCCGGCCAGGGCGGCCAGTACGGTCAGGGTGATTTTCTGCATGACTATTTTACCTCGATTTCGTGTTGAGTGTGCAAGCCTGTAGCTGCGTCTTCAATGGATATCCGGTAGATGCCGGGCAGATCGTTGAAGGCGAAATCCAGAGGATATTCCGTCTTGCCGTAGATGGTTTTGCCGCGGTGCAGAATTTCCTTGCCGTCCGGGGCCGTTACCGTAATCCGGTACGCGCGCTCCCATGGATTGTCCGGTCCGGAAATCTTGATCAGGGCCCGGGCGCCTTTTGCCACCTGGGCCGGAGCGGTTACAACGGGCGGCTGCTGTTCCCGGTCAAAGAGGGCAAAGCAGCGGAACGGCGCTTCCGAGAATTTAAAGACAAGCCGGTCTGATTTCCCCACTAGCCCTTTGCGGCATTCGTAAATGTATTTTTCTTTCGGCAGTTCGGCGGTGAAAGATTTGCCGAGGTCCTTTTCCCGGACGAGGGCGCCCAGCAGTTCGAATTCTCCAGCCCGCCGCGGACGGACCATCAGGTTGTTGCTGAAATCCGGGATGACGGCCGGAGGACGGATGCCGGCGCTTTTCACTATTTGGTCGAGGAACGTGTTCAGGGAGGATTCCGGCAGGGAATTATTTTCCAGAATGGAGAGCGAGGCATTCA
The DNA here is from genome assembly GCF_001580195.1 of Akkermansia sp. KLE1798. NCBI lineage: Bacteria > Pseudomonadati > Verrucomicrobiota > Verrucomicrobiia > Verrucomicrobiales > Akkermansiaceae > Akkermansia > Akkermansia sp. KLE1798. Next base: position 5,693 of record NZ_KQ971082.1, on the reverse strand, counting down.
GCAGAATGGTGTTTCCTTGGCCTACTTTGTGGAGCCGCAGGCCCGGATTGCCGTGGACGACATGTGCCTTTTCTCCCGCCAGAGTCAAAGTGCCGTTTGTGCTTTGATAGGGCTGGATTTCGAGCTCTTTCGCCTGGGCGAACGTGAGATCTCCGAAAAGTTCCCCCAGGGGATTCCGGGTGCGTTTTTTCAGGTTTTCGTTCAGGATCGCGATATTGGCGTCGGCCAGTACGGTGCCGCCTGATTTGACGAAATCCAGAATGGCCGCGCATTCTTTGTCGCTCAAGGCGGAGGTTCCGCAAAGGAAGAGAAGCCGGGCGTTTTTCAGGCGTTCCAGGGTGTTCGGAGACACAAAGTTGAAGCCCAGCCCACGCTGGTAGCAATACCGGAGCAGCGGATTCATGCTGGCATCCGGCGTGACACAGCGGCTGTCCGCCTGGGCGGCGGAATTCGAGGTATGGCTGTAGTAGAAGAGGATGCCGGAATCCGGAAACGGCGTTTTGATCAGCAGCTGGGCGATGCCGTGGCTCAGGTCATCGAGATAGGGCATGTATTGGCGCAGGTAGTCCGCCTCGGAAAGATCGCCGGAATGGCTGGTTTCTCCGAGGGCGGGGTTGATCAGGAACCAGGCGTGGCCGTTGATCGCTCCCTGCAGCAGGTGTTCCCAAAGTTTGTACGGATAGGATGAACGTTCCGCGCAGTAGCCGCCCCACCAGATGGTCCGGACCCGGTCCGCCCCGAAGGCGCGCAGCGCCTCGTTCTCCTGCATGCCGCTGTAAGGTCCCCAGAAGTCCAGTCCCTTGATCATTTCTTCGAGATTGCCGGGAGGGGAGCCTTCCGCGCCGACCCGGGCTCCGGGATGAATCTTTTTGATTTCCGAAGCCAGGAAATGGTGCATGTCCACATACATTTTTTCAATATATTCCCGGTGGTCGTTATAGGCGACGAGATTGCCTTCATTTTTGGCCGCTTCCAGCCGGAGATGGGGCACTTCCCCGAAGCCGGCATAGGAGGCTCCGTATTCAAGGTTCAGGTTTTCAATGGTCTGGTACTTCCGCCGCAGGAAATCGGCGAACGGCTGTTTATCCGACTCTCCGAATCCGGCGTCGTAGGTGTAATGATTTTCATCGCCCAGGTTGTACAGGACAGGGCTCAGGTCTTTCAGGTACTCCGCCTGGCGTCGCAGATCGTCGCTCCAAAGTTTCCGGACCAATGGATGGTAGAACGATTCGTCGCCGTTCAAGGTGTCCAGCTGCTCCATATTTTCCTTCCGTTCGGACCATAGCTTGCGCAATATTCTGGTTTCATTGTTCGGCCCTGCTTCCAACCCGATCCGGCAGATATACGGACACAGTTTTTCATTCCGCAGGGCGTTTTCAATGTCTCCTTCTTTGAAAAATTGCAGCGATACGTTCCAGCCGAGGCGGTCGATGATCCGTTCCCCGAATGCCGGATTGAAGGTGCAGCCGACCTGGCCCCAGGTAAGCTGGAGATAATCTTCCAGAGAATAATCCGGGAAAACCACCGGTTTTTCGGCATGTGCCGCATGGCCCCGGGCGTCGTAAACGGTACAGCGCAGATAACCGCCAATGGTGGGCATCCGGTAATTTTCAAGGTCAAACGGAATCTCTTTCCGCCCGGCCTCCAAAGGAAATGTCTTGCTGAACCATACATGGCGGTAGGGAGCGTCCATCAGCTCCACTTTGGCGGAATAACCGTCCTGTGCGGGAGAAGCCAGTTTCAACGTGGCGGAGAAGGGAGCGCGGTCCCGAACCAGCCTGGGCGTTTCCAGAGATACGGCGCCGAAAGCGGATTCCACCGCAAAGGGAAAGGCGCCGAAGTTGACCAGCCTGCCATCCCGGCGGACCAGTACGTCCGCGGTATATTTTCCCGCCGGAAGATCCGTGAAATCGAGGCTGTTCCGGATGACGGAATTATCCGGCTGCCGGATGCGGCCCTCGACGGTGGTTTTCTCTGGAGAGGCCACGACAAATTTGCCTTTGTCCTGCCGTACCGAAAATGGCGGCAGTTCCACTCCGCTGGAGTAATAAAGCACCTGGGCTAGAAAAACTTGCGACGTTTCATAGAGAAAGAACCAGTCCGTAGTGTAGTCGAAGTACGGAGTCAGCCCCACTCCGTCCCGGTAGCCCGAGCCATAATCGATTTCCACGATCCGGCCGCGGCCAAACTGCCAGGCGTTGAAAATGCGCGATTCAAAATTTTCCGGCCTGGTTCCGGGAAGGCCGTTGCTTCCGGCAACCCAATCCGGACGGGGCAATGGCTTGGCATACGGTTTTTTATAAGGCAATTTCCTAAGTTCATTCCAATGTTCGCGGGATTGGATCCGGACCAGGCCGGTTCCGTTCTCCACCATGGAAATCACGCGGAATTTTTGCTCGTCCGGCAGGATCGAGAAATCCACGTTTGCCATGACCACCAGATCATAATCCCTTGCCAGTTTGGCGTCCAGTTCCTGAAGTTTGTCGGCGGTGGACAGCCCCGCAATCGGATCGTTGTAAATATCATCCGCTCCGATGCTCTTTTCAGTGGCTGTAAGGACCACTTCATATTCAAAGCCCGGAAAACGCTGCACCAGCTCGATGATTTCGCGCGAGGCCGTCTGCGGCATGATAAAAAGTATTTTCTTATGGGGAAGCTCGCCTTTTTCATCCCATGCGGCATGAGGCGTTTTCAGGGTCATTCTGGCCTCATTCATGTAAGTGCCGTCCAGTTTGCCGAATGCGGAAGTAACAAGTCCCGTCAGCAGGATGCAGAGCAGCAGTGGTAATCGTTTCATCAATTGATGGTCTTTCTTTTTCGAATGAATTCAGGCTTTCTTCCAAAGCAATTTTCCATGTGAATGCCCGGAAGCGCTTTTTCAAGACATGGAGACTCCCAAATCAGCGGGTCAGGCTCAGTATCATGAAGCTTGATTTCATCTTTTTAAAATCCTTGAAATGCCGTTTTTATATCATTCTCCCCTACTGAACCAGGTATTACTCAAACCGTCCCGGATGAAAGCGGAGGGACAAATGGCCACGATATCATACAGGGAATGCGCCCGCAACACATCCAGCGGCCATAAAATTCCATGAAAATACACGGTTGAACATATTCCCTACTATACCCGTTTTGCGATTTCTTTCTTTCAGAAAAACCCGGAATAAAAAATAGCGGCTCAAGTCAATATAAAGTTAAAAATATAAAAAGCATTGATTATTAATATTATACATAATTTATTTTTTGTTTTTCCATTCCTGCAATATCATCCAGGTCTTTATGCTCTATCATTTTCCGCATACCTGCAACAGGGAAAGGACATCGATATTCACTATTTTTTAATCTGCAATCGATGGCTTGTTGGTGCTTTTTGACCGTGCCGTATAAGTGAGTCGGCCGCATAGGTGGATTTCTGAACATGTTGAGTGCGTTTGATAAGATAAGGGAAATAAAAGAGGCTGTCACATCACGGTTTTCCGGCCTTTCGCCTGGCCCTCGGCCCGGAGCAGGATTCAGTCGGGGACGCGCATGTTGTCGCCGAAGCCCGGCTGGATGAAGTTGCCGCCCTTGTCCTTGCGGATGCTCGTTGAACCTTCTGCGGAAGCGCTCAGAACCGGCCCTTTATCCGAATCCGTCTCGGTAGTCAATCTACCGGAGGCCGTGCTTCCCATGACGGTGGCCGCGGAGGAAACATCCTATGTACAGGGGGATGCGGCCGCATGTACTGTTTTGCCAAGGACTAGCCCTGCCGTCCGCGAGAACAATTTGTTAACGAGTAAATTAACGGTCACGGACAGAATGTGTGAGCTTGGAAACATGAATACGATTTAGTAATCTGCCGCACTTTTTTTTGTTAAAATTAATTGATAATTAATTACTTAAAAAATACTTATTTTGTTTTTTGCTGATTTTTTTCTGTATCGGTCTTTATTATTGGTATTGTTTCATATAGAGAATGAAAGAATTATGAGTTTTTTTCTTGTACGGCGGATTTGGAATCCGACAGGTTTACTTTGGGGGAACAATCCGGTTCTTTCCGGCTGGTTCAGTATTCCATATCCCGGTAAGGCAACGAATCCATTCCATTTTTTTTGATAAATGCAATCTGCTGGAAATAAGTTATTCACGTCTCTTGCAAAGATTGTGACGGAAAAAAATGGAACGGAATTCCCCCCTTGACCATGTATCGGGAATAACTATATCCGTGGAAGCGGGAGACTTGCTCTCTCCCATCCGCGATGTTCGTACAAGTGGCAGAAATCTGTTTTAAAAGCCTTTCCCTTAAAATTGTAGATTGACTTCGGATTCCAAATCCGTTAGCTTGGAAACATACTAAGGTGAAGAATTTTCTTTCACCATATCGGACCAATCCATCCATCAAATACTATGAAGTTACATCTGCCTTTCATTCTCCTGGGATGTCTGACGGCGGTTTTGGCCGCCAAATCCGCCGCCGAGACCACTTTAACGGGAGATACAATCTTAACGGGAACGCAAGTTCAGGATACAAAAATCACGGAAGAATATGCTGTTCACTACGATGGACAGGGGGTGTATGCCCTCGATTTCGTCCAGAAAGAAAACGAAGAGGGCAACGGCTCCTTCTTCCAATTGAAATCGACAAGTTCTTCGTCTTTGAGCCTTTCGTTCTCGAATCTGTCGCACTTGGGTTTTTCGGGAGCAGGTGCGGAGATGCCTGCTTCGTGGCTGGGGCCCGTCAGTTTGCAAAACTTGGGAGATGCTCGCTTTACTATTGAGAACGTTTCCGGAGACGTCTCTTTCAGCGATTTCTCTGGAGGCAAAATACAGGAATCGCTTGTCTATGTCTGGAGTCAACGAGCAGACGGAGATACGGAGGCCACCATCCGGATTGCCGATGTTTCCGGCAAGTTGTCAATCAGCCGTAATTCTGCAACAGACCGAAGCGATATGTTCGTCTCAGTGGGGTTTGTTGCCCGAGTTTCTCCCCGTGAAGAAGGTATCAGCAATGCGCTAATCAACCTGAGCAACATTGGTGACGGTATTGAAATCTCGGATAATACAAAGGGGGGATCCGCTGGTTATGCCGGTCTTCTTGCGACGGTAAATACCGGTCTGGGGTTGTCATCCATCACGATAGACAGCATTAGCGGCGGTATCAAGGTAACCAATAACAAGACATCCGACATGGGTATTTTTTTCTCCATGGCGGGAAGTCAGCAATGGAACCCGCCCAATCATGAATTGGTTAGTGGAGTAGCAGCCATGAAGATAACGAATGTGCAGGGCGGTATTCTTTTTGAAAATAATTCCGCCTATGGCAGCGGCGGGTTGATGCTCCTAGCCAGACAATGCCTTTTGGAGATTTCCGGCATTAATGGCGACGTCCTCTTCCTCGGGAATTCTTCATCGGTGGGAGCGGGGGCCATTTATTGTTCTCCTGACGCCAGGGAGAATGATCCCGCGAGAAGCGAGGTCAGGCTGTCGGCGGACGGTGGCAATATTATTTTTGCTGGAAACAAAAACACAGAACAAAACGTCGCCAACGCCATGCTCATCGGAAAAAATACCGACGTATGCCTGAATGCGGCGGCGGGGCGAATGATTGCCTTCTACGATCCTATTGAAATCGACGATGATGGCAATACATCCATCGTCCATCTGAACGAAGGAGCGGAAAGCCAGGGGGAAATCCTCTTCTCCGGCAGGGATTA